>CAZLNO010000046.1:0-28100 GCA_964561005.1 uncultured Rhodovibrionaceae bacterium
TCCTCGGACAGGCCCGGCTCGCCTGTCGGGCCATGCGCGCCGTTGCCCTGGCCCGAGGGCAGGCCGCGCTCCTTGCGCGGCGTGCGGCCGAAGAAGTCCCGGTAGCACTTGGAGAAGTGCGACGCGGAGACGAATCCGCAGGCCAGCGCCACGTCGATGACCGACATGTTGGTCTGCAGCAGCAGCAGCCGCGCCTTGTTCAGCCGCAGCTCCAGGTAGTAGCGCGCTGGCGAGCGGAAGAGGTACTTGCGGAACAGCCGTTCGAGCTGGCGCGTGGACAGTCCGGCCTTGCGCGCGAGCTGGGCGCGCGACAGCGGCTCCTCCAGGTGCTTTTCCATCAGCTCGATGACCGACAGCAGCTTGGGATGGCGCACGCCGAGCCGCGCCGGAAGCGACACCCGCTGGTGGTCGTGCTGGTCGCGGATTCGCTCATGCATGAACTGGTCGGCGACCTGCGCGGCCAGCTCGTGGCCGTGCTGCACGGCGATGACGTTCAGCATCATGTCGATGCCCGCCGTGCCACCGGCGCAGGTGAAGCGCTGGCGGTCGATCTCGAACAGCTCGGTCGTCACCTCGATGTCGGGAAAGTCCTCGGCAAAGCCGGCAAGCTGCTCCCAGTGGATCGTGCAGTTGTAACCTGCCAGGATGCCGGCGCGCGCCAGGATGTAGCTGCCGGTGTCCAGCGCCCCGATGTCGGCGCCTTTTCGGTCCATGCGGCGCAGCCAGGACATCAACGCCTTGTCGGTCACCTTGTGCACGTCGATGCCGGCGCACACGGCCACCGTGGACAACGCGCTCGCCCGCTCCAGATCGCCCGAGGGCGTCATTTCGAAGCCGTTGGAGGCGACCACCGGCTTGCCGTCGATGGAGAACAGCGGCCAGCGATACAACTCGCGCCCGGCCAGGCGGTTGGCGATGCGCAGCGGCTCGACGGCGCAGGTCAGCGCGATCATCGAGAACTTCGGGACGATGACGAAGCCGATGGCTTGCGGAAGCTCACGCGGAACGGTGCCCAGCATATTCCCCAGACTTGCTCTCTTCGGGACGTCTGTGCCCTTTTGTGGCGGAGTGTGACACAGCTTCTAGCATGTCGCGATCTGAAATGTAATCGGCGTTGATGCGTTAGCCGGCCTGCCCGCCATGCAGTCCTTTCGGGCACGGTCGGGCCGCGGCGCCGGGCCTGCGAGCGGGCCGCAGCGACCGGCAGGGCGGGGCCCGCCGATCCATTTAGAGGAGCGCCGAGGGGCAATGAAAGCTCGCTACTCGATCTTTTCGCTGGCACGCAACGCCCTGAGCCACCACGAGAACTGGCCCCAAGCCTGGCGCAGTCCCGAGCCCGGGAAGGAATACGACGCCGTCATCGTCGGCGGCGGCGGGCACGGCCTGGTCACGGCCTATTACCTGGCCAAGGAGCATGGCCTTACCAACATCGCGGTGGTGGAGAAGGGCTGGCTCGGCGGCGGCAACACCGGCCGCAATACCACGATCGTGCGCTCCAATTACATGTGGGACGAGTCGGCGGCACTTTACGAGCATTCGCTGAAGCTCTGGGAGAACATGACGCGCGAGCTGAACTTCAACGTGATGTTCAGCCAGCGCGGCGTTCTCAACCTGGCGCACACGCTGAACGAGGTGCGCATCACCAAGCGCCGGATCAATTCCAACCGCCTGAACGGCATCGACAGCGAGTGGGTCGAGCCGGAGCAGGTGAAGGAGTGGATCCCGATCATCGACCTGCGCGGCAACGGCCGCTATCCCGTGCTGGGCGGCTCGCTGCAGCGCCGCGGCGGCGTCGCGCGGCACGACGCGGTGGCCTGGGGCTACGCGCGCGCGGCCGACGCGCTGGGCGTGGACATCATCCAGCAGTGCCCGGTCGAGGGCTTTGACATCCAGAACGGCGAGGTGCGCGGCGTGCGCACCGCCAAGGGGCTGATCAAGACGAAGAAGGTGGGGATCGTGGTCGCCGGCCACGCCGGGGTGCTGGCGAACATGGCGGGGTTCAAGCTGCCGATCAACTCGCGGCCGCTGCAGGCCCTGGTGAGCGAACCGGTGAAGCCCTGCGTCCACTGCGTCGTCATGGCCGGCGCCGTGCACGCCTACATCAGCCAGTCGGACAAGGGCGAGCTGGTCATCGGCGCCGGCGCCGACGCGTACAACAGCTATTCGCAGTGGGGCAGCAACCCCGTGACCGAGGACACCATGGCCGCGATCTGCGAGCTGTATCCGGTGTTCAAGCGCATGCGGATGATGCGCCAGTGGGGCGGCGTGGTGGACACCTGCCCGGACGCCAGCCCCATCATCGGGCTGTCGCCGGTCAAGGGCATCTATCTGAACTGCGGCTGGGGCACCGGCGGCTTCAAGGCGACGCCCGGCTCGGGCCACGTGTTCGCCGACACGATCGCGAACGACCGGCCGCACCCGATCGCGGCGCCGTTCAGCCTCGACCGCTTCAAGACCGGCTTCCTGATCGACGAGCACGCCGCGGCCGGCGTGGCGCATTGATGGCCAGAACCGATGCGAACACGCTCATGCTTTGTCGTGGGTCGACTTCATGCCCGGCACCCTCATGCTTCGACAAGCTCAGCATGAGGGGAAGGCAGGAGGCATGAGGGGAAGGCAGGAATATCAAGCCCCTCATCTTGAGTCTGAGGGGAAGGCAGGAATATCAAGCCCCTCATGCTGAGCCTGTCGAAGGATGGGCCTGTCGAAGGATGAGCCCGTCGAAGGATGCGGGAAAGTACGACGCACACCACCCTCATCCTGAGCTTGTCGAAGGATGAGGCCACCGAATTGGAAACGCGTGAACAAATGAAAACGAGGCGGCGATGCTGCTGATTCCCTGCCCTTACTGCGGCGAGCGGGCCGAGAGCGAGTTCAGCTATGGCGGCGAGGCGCACAAGGCGCGCCCCGAAAAGCCGGACCAGATCTCCGACGAGAGCTGGTCGGACTACGTCTTTCTGCAAAAGAACCCCAAGGGCACCTATTACGAGCGCTGGGTGCACAGCCACGGCTGCCGGCGCTGGTTCAACGTCGTGCGCGACACCCTGACGAACGAGGTCCACGGCAGCTACAGGATGGGCGAGCAGCCGCCGCAAGTGGACGAGAAAACCTATATCTGACAGCGCGAATCTGACAGTTCACGACCGCAGGATGGGGCGCCATGGCGCAGCGTTTCCGCCTTTCCAAGGGGGGCCGGATCGATCGTGACCGGCCGATCGACTTCACCTTCAACGACCGCGGCTACCAGGGCTACGCGGGCGACACCCTGGCCTCGGCCCTGCTGGCCAACGGGGTCCACCTGGTCGGCCGCAGCTTCAAGTACCACCGGCCGCGCGGGATTTTCAGCGCCGGCGCGGAGGAGCCCAATGCCCTGGTGCAGCTCGGCGCCGGCGCGCGCACCGTGGCCGACCTGCGGGCGACGCAGGTGGAGCTGTACGAGGGCCTGACGGCAAGCTCGGTCAACGCGCACCCCAGCGTCGAGTTCGACGTCGGCGCGGTGAACTCCTGGTTCTCCAAGCTCTTCCCGGCCGGGTTCTACTACAAGACCTTCATGTGGCCGGATTCCGCCTGGCACTTCTACGAGAAGGTCATCCGCCGCGCCGCCGGCCTGGGCGAGGCGCCGAGCGAGCCCGACCCGGACTTCTACGACAAGCGCTATGCCCACTGCGACGTGCTGGTGGCCGGCGGCGGGCCGGCCGGGCTGGCGGCGGCGCTGGCGGCGGGGCGCGCCGGCGCGCGGGTGATCCTGGCCGACGAGCAGCCGGAGCTGGGCGGCGGCCTGCTGGCCGCGCGGGAGGAGATCGACGGCAAGCCCGGCACCGAGTGGGTGGCCGAGGCCGTGCGCGAACTGAGCGGGCTGGACAATGTCCGAATCCTGCGCCGGAGCATCGTCTTCGGCTACTACGACCACAACTGGGTCGACATCCTGGAAAGCCTGACCGACCACTTGCCGAACAAGCCGGCGGACACGCCGCGCCAGCGTTTCTGGAAGGTGCGGGCCGGGCAGGTGGTGCTGGCCACCGGCGCCATCGAGCGGCCGCTGGTGTTCCGCGACAACGACCGCCCCGGCATCATGCTGGCCGACGCGGTGCGGAGCTACGTCAACCGCTGGGCGGTGAAGCCGGGCGAGCGGGCGGTGGTGTTCACCAACAATGACGGCGCCTACCAGGCGGCGCTCGACATGCGCGAGGCCGGCATCGACATCGCGCTGGCCGTGGACCTGCGCCAGGACACCTCCGGCCCCTGGACCGACAAGGCGCGCGAGGCCGGCATCACGATCAAGTCGGGCTACGGCATCGTGGCCACCGAGGGCGGCAAGCGGGTGCGCCGGGTGCGCGTCGCGCCGCTGAGCGAGGACGGCCAGAGCGTGCGCGGCGGCGGCGACGCCGTCGACTGCGACCTCGTGGCGATGTCGGGCGGCTGGAACCCGACGGTGCACCTGCACAGCCAGTCGCGCGGCAAGCTGCGCTTCGACAAGACGCTGGGCTGCTTCGTCCCGGACCGCGCGGTGCAGGCGGAGCGCGCGGCCGGCGCGGCCAACGGCACCTTCGCGCTCGGCGCCATCCTGGACGAGGGCCTCGCCGTCGGCGAGCAGGCGGCCAAGGCCGCCGGCTTCAAGACCAAGAAGACCTCCCGGCCGAAGGCGGACGGCCACGACTTCCTGCCGGCGCGCTGGCTCTGGGTGACGCCCTCGACCAAGCCGCTGGGCCACGGCGGCAAGCACTTCGTCGACTTCCAGAACGACGTCACCGCCGCCGACCTGCAGCTCGCCCTGCGCGAGGGCTACACCTCGATCGAGCACGTCAAGCGCTACACCACCACCGGCATGGGGACCGACCAGGGCAAGACCTCCAACGTCAACGCCCTGGGCATCGTCGCGCAGACCCGCGGGCTGGAGATCGAGGACATCGGCGTCACCACCTTCCGCCCGCCCTACACGCCGGTGACCTTCGGCGCCTGGGCCGGACGCGACGTCGGCGACCTTTTCGACCCGGTGCGCAAGACGCCGATGCACGCCTGGCACGAGCGCGCCGGCGCGCTGTTCGAGAATGTCGGCCTGTGGAAGCGGCCCTGGTACTACCCCAGGCCGGGCGAGAGCATGCACGACGCCGTCTGGCGCGAGTGCAAGGCGACGCGCGAGTCGGTCGGCATCCTGGACGCCACCACGCTGGGCCGCATCGACATCCAGGGTCCGGACGCCGTGGAGTTCCTGAACCGCGTCTACACCAACGGCTGGAAGACGCTGAAGCCGGGCCACGCCCGCTACGGCCTGATGCTGGGCGAGGACGGCATGGTGATGGACGACGGCGTCACCGCCTGCCTGGGCGAGAACCACTACCTGATGCACACCACCTCCGGCGGCGCGGCCAACGTCCTGGCGCATCTGGAGGACTATCTGCAGACCGAGTGGCCGGACCTGCGCGTCTGGCTGACCACGGTGACCGAGCAGTACGCGACCGCCGCCATCGCCGGGCCGAACGCGCGCAAGCTGCTGGCCGAGCTGACCGACGACATCGACCTGTCCCCCGAGGCCTTCCCCTTCATGACCTTCCGCGAGGGGCACGTGGCCGGGCTGCCGGCGCGGGTGTTCCGCATCTCCTTCTCCGGCGACCTCAGCTTCGAGATCAACGTCGAGGCGCATTACGGCCTGCACCTCTGGCAGGCGCTGATCGCCGCGGGGGAGAAGTACAACATCACCCCCTACGGCACCGAGACGA
Source organism: uncultured Rhodovibrionaceae bacterium (assembly GCA_964561005.1). GTDB lineage: Bacteria > Pseudomonadota > Alphaproteobacteria > Kiloniellales > Rhodovibrionaceae > CAZLNO01. Next base: position 5,718 of record CAZLNO010000046.1, read on the forward strand.
TGCACGTGCTGCGCGCCGAGAAGGGCTTCATCATCGTCGGCCAGGACACCGACGGCACGGTGACGCCGCTGGACCTCGGCATGGAAAAGCTCTGCTCCACCAAGAAGGACTTCATCGGCAAGCGCTCGCTGTCGCGGCCCGACATGCAGGACCCCGACCGCAAGCAGTTCGTCGGCATCCTGCCCGACGACCCCAGGGAAGTGCTGGAGGAGGGCGAGCAGCTCGTCGAGACGGTGAAGGACGAACCGCCGATGCCGATGGTCGGCCACGTCACCTCCAGCTACACCAGCCCCAGCGTCGGGCGCGCCTTCGCCCTGGCGCTGGTCAAGGGGGGCCGGCGCAAGCACGGCCACAAGGTCTACGCGCCCAAGGCCGACGGCCGGACCGTCGCCTGCACGATCACCAGCCCCGTGTTCTTCGATCCGGAAGGGGAGCGCCTCCGTGCCTGAGACCGCAGCTTTCCGCCAGAGCCCCCTGGCCCACGTCGGCTTCGGGGGGCGCATCCGGGACAGCCTGGGCGACGCCGGGCTGGGCCTGTCCGAGCGCGACTATCGCGTCCTCATCGACATCCGGGTCGACCTCGACAAGGAGCCCAAGGCGCAGGCCGGCTTCAAGAAGGTGGCCGGCTTCGAGCTGCCGACCACGCCGAACACGGCGACCGGCAAGGACGGCCGCGAGGCGCTGTGGCTGGGGCCGAACGAGTGGCAGCTCGTGGTGCACGACAGCACGCCCGGTGCCGGCGGCGAGTGGGTCGCGAAGCTGCGCGCGGCCCTGCGGGACCATTTCTGCGCCGTCGTCGACGTCAGCCACGCCCAGGCCATTCTCGGCGTGACCGGGGCGATGGCGCGCGAGGTGCTGGAGCGGGCGGTGCCGCTGGACATGGACCCGCGCGCCTTCAAGCCGGGCGAGGTGAAGCAGACGCTGTTCGGCCGGCACTGCGGCGTCACCATACACCTGCGCGACGACGCCCCGACCTTCGACCTCTACGCCCGGCGCAGCTTCGCCGAGTACGTCTGGGTCTACCTGGAGGACTGCGCCAAGGGCGCCTGTACGAAGGTGGCGGTGCTGGACAGGTGAGCGGGCCAGGTGTTGTCGCGGGCGTTGTCGGCACGCTGAAGCGTGCCCTACCATAATGACGGTGGCGCCGTGGGGCGGGCTTCAGCCTGCCAATCCAACGGTCGTGGCCCCGCCAGCGCATCATACCGGGAGGCTCACATGCGTCGTTTGCTGGCTACCATCTGCTTCGTCGTGTTCGCCGGCGGCCCGGCCCAGGCGGGCGAGGAGCGCCTGAGCGCCGCGGAGATCGAGGCGCTGCTGTCGGGCAACACCATTTCAGGGGTGTTCAACGGCACGCCCTACACCCAGACCTTTGCGCCGGACGGCCGCACCGTCTATACGCCGGAAGGCGGGCAGGGGGACGAGGGCAAGTGGCGCGTGGATGCCGAAGAGGACCAGTACGAGTCCTGGTGGGCTTCCACGGGCTGGACCGCGTACGAGATGGCGCGCGACGGCGGCACCCTCATCTTCATCGCCAGCGACGGCAGCCGCTCCACGGCGGAGCTGGTGGAGTCGGACGTCACGGAGTGATACCGTCCGACGAATGAAATCATACATCCAGGGCGGCCTCATGCTAGGCGCCCTTGGGCGTCAAGGACGAGTCTCCTCAGGCGTCGGGCGGTATGAGGCCGTCGCGGGCTCAGTGCCGCGCGGCCTCATCTTTCGACAGGCTCAAGATGAGGCCATAAGCTCAGGATGAGGTTTTTCGTCGCGCCAAGCTGACATGCCTTGGGCTGAAGACCGGACCCGACGGCCACCCTCATCCTGAGCCCGTCGAAGGATGAGCCCGTCGAAGGATGAGCCCGTCGAAGGATGAGGGCGACACGACGGCGGGCCGCGTCGCCCTTTGTCGCTCAGCTCGAAAAGCTGTCCGGCATGGAGTCCTTCTTGCGCTGGATGAAGTCCTGCAGCGCCTCGTCGACGGCGGGGTCGAGTTCGGGCGGCTGATAGGCCTCCAGCCGCTTCTTCCACAGCGCGTTGGCGCGGTGGGCGGTGTCCAGGCCGCCCTCGGCCTCCCACTGCTCGAAGGAGTTGTTGTCGGCGATGGTCGAGCGGAAGAACGCCGTTTCGAAGTTGTTCTGGGTGTGCGTGGCGCCGAGGTAGTGGCTGCCGGGGCCGACCTCGCGGATGGCGTCCATCGCCTGGCCGTTCTCCGACAGGTCCACGCCGTTCAGCATCTGGTGCATCATGGCAAGCTGGTCGGCGTCCATCACCAGCTTCTCCAGCGAGGAGACCAGGCCGCCCTCCAGCCAGCCGGCGGAGTGCAGCGTGAAATTGACCCCCGCCAGCACCGTGGGCAACAGGGTGTTGGCGCTCTCGTAAGCCGCCTGGGCGTCCGCAACCTTCGAGGCGCAGAGCGAGCCGCCGGAGCGGAACGGCACGCCCAGCCGCCGCGCCAGCGCCGCCGCGCCGTAGAGCACCAGCGCCGGCTCCGGCGTGCCGAAGGTGGGTGCGCCCGACTGCATCGAAATCGAGCTGGCGAAGGAGCCGAAGACCACCGGCGCGCCGGGGCGCACGAGCTGGGCGAAGGCCATGCCGGCCATCGCCTCGGCCAGGGTCTGGGCCAGGGTGCCGGCGATGGTCACCGGCGCCATCGCCCCGGCCAGGATGAACGGCGTGCAGATGCAGGCCTGGCCGGCGCGGGCGTAGACCTTCAGCGCGCCCAGCATCGTGCCGTCCCAGGTCATCGGCGAGTTGGCGTTGATCAGGTTGATCAGGCAGACGTTGTTGTCGACGAAGTCCCCGCCGAAGACGATCTTCGCCATCGCCACGCTGTCCTCGGCCCGCTCCGGCGCGGTGACGGAGCCCATGAAGGGCTTGTCCGAGTACTTGACGTGGGAATACACCATGTCGAGGTGCCGCTTGTTCACCGGCACGTCGACGGGCTCGCACACCGTGCCGCCGCTGTGGTGCAGGCTCGGCGTCATGTAGACGAGCTTCACGATGTTCTGGAAGTCGGTCAGCGTGGCATAACGCCGGCCCTCGTCCAGCGTGCGGATAAAGGGCGGCCCGTAGACCGGCGCGAAGACGGTGTTGTTGCCGCCGATGTCCACCGAGCGCTCGCTGTTGCGCGCGTGCTGGACGAAGCTGGCGGGCGCGTTCTCCTGGATCAGCTTGCGGGCCATGCCGCGCGGGATGCGCACCCGCTCGCCGTCCACCTCGGCGCCGGCGTCCTTCCAGATTTGCAGCGCCTCCGGATCGTCGCGGAACTCGATGCCGATCTCTTCCAGGATGGTGTCGGCATTGGCCTCGATCAGCGACAGGCCCTCTTCGGTCAGGACCTCGTAGTACGGGATCTGGCGCGTGATGTAACGAAGCTGCTTGACCCCGCCGCCGCCGCCGCGCTTGGCGCGCCGGGCCTCCTTGCCGCCGCGTCCGCGTCGCCCGGCGCGGCCGCCGCTGTCCTCGGGCTGCGCGCCTTCGCTCGTCGCCGAAAGGGGGCCGCCGTTCTTGATATCGCCGGGGATGTCGCTCATCTCGGATCACCCATGTCCGCGCTGGAACCATTGCCCGGTCGAGTCGACCGCTGGGGGTCGCCCGACGCCTTGGCGGCGTAGTATTTTGATCCGGCCGTGGCTTGCTCTGTCGTTTCCGCGACTTGGAACGCCTCAAACGCGGCGCGGCGCGATTTGCCCCGCTGAGTGGCGGGTCATGGTGTCGGTTCCGAAGCATCCGGCTGTCGCAAACCGATGGGCGGGGGCGGACGCGATCGGCCAGCGTCCCGGCGCCAGCGGTCGGCCGGCCTGCGGCGGGAGTCGAAATGCCGCGCTGGTTGCGCTATATCTCCCGGCCGGACGACGCGGCTTGCGAGCAGAAGGGAAGCAAGGGAATGAGCGAACGCGAGGCGATGGAATACGACGTGGTCATCGTGGGCGCCGGCCCGGCGGGCCTGGCCGCGGCGATCCGGCTGCGTCAACTCGCGGAGGAAAGCGGGCGGGAGATCGCCGTCTGCGTCCTGGAGAAGGGCTCGGAGGTGGGCGCGCACATCCTCTCCGGCGCCGTGCTGGAGCCGCGCGCGCTGAACGAGCTGATCCCCGACTGGCAGGACAAGGGTGCCCCGCTGAACGCGCCGGTCAGCGAGGAGAAGTTCATGTTCCTCACCAGGACCGGCGCCCGCTCCCTGCCCATCTGGATGCTGCCCGGCCAGATGCACAACGAGGGCAACTACGTCGTCTCGCTGGGCAACGTCTGCCGCTGGATGGCGGAGCAGGCCGAGGCGATGGGCGTGGAGATCTACCCCGGCTTCGCCGCCGCCGAGGTGCTGTTCGACGAGCAGGACCGCGTGGTCGGCGTCGCCACCAACGACATGGGCATCGCCGCCGACGGCTCGAGGAAGCCGTCCCATGAGCCCGGCATCGAGCTGCGCGCCAAGTACACCATCTTCGGCGAGGGCTGTCGCGGCAATCTCTCGAAGCAGCTCATGGAGAAGTACGGCCTGCGCGAGGGCGTCGATCCGCAGACCTATGGCATCGGCTTCAAGGAGCTGTGGGAGGTCCCGCCGGAGAAGCACAAGCTGGGCACCGTCATCCACACCGCCGGCTGGCCGATGGACGACAAGACCTGGGGCGGCTCCTTCATCTATCACCTGGAGGACAATCAGGTTTACGTCGGCTACGTCATCGGGCTCGACTACCAGAACCCGCACCTCTACCCCTTCATGGAGTTCCAGCGCTTCAAGACCCACCCGGCCATCCGGCCGATGCTGGAGGGCGGCAAGCGCGTCTCCTACGGCGCCCGCGCGCTGAACGAGGGCGGGCTGCAGTCGATCCCCAAGCTGGTGTTCCCCGGCGGCATGCTGGCCGGCTGCTCGGCGGGCTTCCTCAACGTGCCCAAGATCAAGGGCAGCCACAACGCCATGAAGACCGGCATGCTGGCCGCCGAGAGCATCGCCGAGGCCCTGGCCGGCGGCGACGAGGGGCAGGGCGAACTCGGGGGCTATCCCGAGAAGGTCCGCAACTCCTGGGTCCACGAGGAGCTGTACAGGGCGCGCAACCTCCGCCCGGCGGCGGCGCGCTGGGGCATGACCCTGGGGACTCTGTATGGCGGCCTGGACCTGAAGCTGCTGGGCGGCAAGGCGCCCTGGACGCTGCACCACAAGCACGCCGACCACGAGACGCTGAAGCCCAAGGACCGGATGCCGCGGATCGACTACCCCAAGCCCGACGGCGTGGTGAGCTTCGACCGGCTGTCCAGCGTCTACCTGGCCAACGTGGCGCACGAGGAGGACCAGCCCTGCCACCTGACGCTCAGGGACCAGAGCGTGCCGGTCGAGTACAACCTGGCGGAGTTCGACGCGCCGGAGCAGCGCTACTGCCCGGCCGGGGTCTACGAGATCGTGCGCGACGACGACGGGTCCAATCCGCGGTTGCAGATCAACTTCACCAACTGCATCCACTGCAAGACCTGCGACATCAAGGACCCGAAGCAGAACATCGACTGGGTGACGCCCGAGGGCGGCGGCGGCCCGAACTACCCGAATATGTAGCGCCGCCGGCCGACGCGTCCACGACGGCTCTTGAGTGCGCCGGATTGGCGTGCGAACTTCGGCACCGGGCGCGGCGGTGGTCGTGCCGGTGATGCTCGCGACAGGCCAAGGGGGCGGCGCGATGGGGCTGTCCAAGGAACCTTTCCTGGAAACCCTCTTCAGCGAAGGAAGGTCGAGGCCGATCAGCTTCGAGGTGTTTCCGCCGAAGACCCCGTCGGCGCGGGAGACGCTGCGCGACAGCGTGGCCCGGCTGGCCGACGCGCGGCCGGCGTATTTCTCGGTGACCTACAGCCCCGACGGGTCCTCGCGCGAGCGCACCCTGGAAGTGGCGGCGGAAATCAAGCGCATGACCGGCATTCCGGTGGCCGCGCACCTGACCGCCTGGGGCTCGACCAGGGCGCAGATCGACGAGACCGCCGACCGCCTGTGGGAGGCCGGCATCTACCGAATCGTGGCGCTGCGCGGCGACCGGCCGGACGACCATGAAAACCGCGAGATTCCCCGTGCCTATCCCTACGCCGCCGAGCTGGTGGCGGCGCTGAAGGCCCGCCATCCCTTCGACATCACCGTGGCCGCCTATCCGGAAAAGCACCCCGAGGCCGACTCGCTCGATGCGGACATCGGCCACCTGAAGGAAAAGCTGGACGCCGGGGCCAGCCGCGCGGTCTGCCAGTTCGTGCTGGACCCGGCACACTACGGCGCCTTCCTGGAGCGTTGCGCCGCGCACGGCATCGACAAGCCGGTGGTACCCGGCGTCATGGTGCTGACCCACTGGCCGCGCGCCCGCCGGTTCGCCCGGCAGGTGGCGGCGGAGGTCCCGGCGTGGCTGGACGATTTCTTCGACGGCCTGGAGGGTGAGCCCGAGGCGGTGCGCCTGACCGCCATGACGGTGGTGCAGGAGCAGGTGCGCCGCCTGGTCGCCTATGGCGCGCCGGCGCTGCACTTCTACACCATGAACCACTGGGCGATCCCGCTGACGGCCGCGCATCTGCTGGGCCGGCACATCGGCGACACGCTGTCCAGCCAGACCGGCTACGCCGCCTGACGCGCCGCAAGGCGCGTCACACCGCCCGAACCTACTCCGCCGCCTCGCGATAGGCCTCCACCGGCGGGCAGGTGCAGACCAGGTGCCGGTCGCCGTAGACGTTGTCGACCCGCGCCACCGGCGCCCAGTACTTGTCCTCGGCCTGCGCCTCGGTGGGGAAGCCGGCCAGCCGGCGCGGGTAGGGGTGCGTCCAGTCCTCGGCGGTGACCATCGCCATGGTGTGCGGCGCGTTGACCAGCGGGTTGTCGTCCTTCGGCCAGCGGCCCTCGGCGACCTGGCGGGCCTCCCCGGCGATCGCCAGCATGGCCTCGCAGAAGCGGTCCAGCTCGGCCTTGCTCTCGGATTCCGTGGGCTCGACCATCAGCGTGCCGGGCACTGGCCAGGACATCGTCGGCGCGTGGAAGCCGTAGTCGATCAGCCGCTTGGCGACGTCGTCGACGCTCAGCCCCGCCGCCTCGGTGATCGAGCGTGTGTCGACGATGCACTCGTGCGCCACGCGGCCGTTCTGGCCGGTGTAGAGGATGTCGTAGCCCTCGCGCAGGCGATGGGCGAGGTAGTTGGCGTTCAGGATCGCCACCTGCGTCGCCTTCTTCAGGCCCTCCGCGCCCATCAGCGTGATGTACATCCAGGAGATCGGCAGGATGCCGGCCGAGCCCCAGGGCGCCGCCGACACCGGGCCGATGGCGCGGTCGCCGCCGACCTCGCCGTTGAGCGGATGGCCGGGCAGGAAGGGCGCCAGATGCTCGGCCACGCCCACCGGGCCGACGCCCGGCCCGCCGCCGCCGTGCGGGATGCAGAAGGTCTTGTGCAGGTTCATGTGGCAGACGTCGGCGCCGAAGCGGCCGGGGAAGGCCACGTCCAGCAGCGCGTTCAGGTTCGCCCCGTCCAGGTAGACCTGGCCGCCGTGCGCGTGGACGATCTCGCAGATACGCCGGATCCCGGCCTCGAAGACGCCGTGCGTCGAGGGATAGGTGATCATCAGCCCGGCCAGGCGCCCGGCGTGCTGCTTCGCCTTGGCCTCCAGGTCGGCGACGTCGACGTTGCCGTTGTCGTCGCAGTCCACGAGCTGCACCTCGCAGCCGGCCATCTTGGCGCTGGCCGGGTTGGTACCGTGCGCCGAGGTGGGGATCAGCACCACGTTGCGCTCGGCCTCGCCGCGGCTGCGGTGGTAGGCGCGGATGATCAGCAGGCCGGTGTACTCGCCCTGCGCGCCGGAGTTGGGCTGCAGGGACACCGCGTGGAAGCCGGTCAGCTTCGCCAGCATGCGCTCCAGCTCGCGGGTGAGCTGGGCATAGCCCCGCGCCTGCTCGCGCGGGCAGAAGGGGTGCAGGTTGGCGAACTCCGGCCAGGTGACCGGCACCATCTCGCTCACCGCGTTCAGCTTCATGGTGCAGGAGCCCAGGGGAATCATGGCGCGGTCGAGCGCCAGGTCCTTCTCCTGCAGGCGGCGCAGGTAGCGCATCATCTCCGTCTCGGAGTGATAGCTGTTGAAGCAGGGATGGGTCAGGAAGTCGCCGCGCCGGCGCAGCGCCTTGGGCAGGCGGTCGGGCGCCTCGCCGTCCAGCTCGGCCACCGTCAGCTCGATGTTGTCGGTGCCGGCGAAGGCCTGCCAGATGGCGCGGACCTCCTCCTGCTCGACGGTCTCGTCCAGCGCCACGCCCAGGTGGTCGCGGTCGATCAGGCGCAGGTTCAGGCCCTTGTCGGCGGCGCGCTGCAGGACGTCCTCGGCCTGGCCCTCCGCCTTCACGGTGAGGGTGTCGAAGACGTGCCTCGGCGTGACCTCGAAGCCCAGCTTCTCCAGCCCGTGCGCCAGGATGGCGGTCAGGCGGTGGACCCGGCGGGCGATCGTGGTCAGCCCCTCCGGCCCGTGCCAGCAGGCGTAGAGCGCCGCCATGTTGGCCAGCAGCACCTGCGCGGTGCAGATGTTGCTGGTAGCCTTCTCGCGCCGGATGTGCTGCTCGCGCGTCTGCAGGGCCATGCGCAGGGCGGGGCGCTCGTTGCGGTCGATCGAGACGCCGATGATGCGCCCCGGCACCGAGCGCTTGTAGCGGTCGTGCGTGGCGAAGAAGGCGGCGTGCGGCCCGCCGTAGCCCAGCGGCACGCCGAAGCGCTGGGAGTTGCCCACCACGACGTCGGCGCCCCACTCGCCCGGCGGGGTCAGCAGCGTCAGCGCCAGCAGGTCGCTCGCCACGGCGACCAGGGCGCCCTTTTCGTGCACCTTCTTCACCACATCGCGGTAATCGGCCACCTCGCCCCAGGTGCCGGGGTACTGCAGCAGCACGCCGAAGCAGTCGACGTCCCCGAACCGCGCCGGGTCGCGCACCTCCAGCTCGATGCCCAGCGGCTCGGCGCGGGTGCGCATGACGGCGAGCGTCTGGGGATGCACGTCGGGGGCGACCAGGAAGCGCTCGCTCTTCGACTTGCCCACGCGGTGCAGCATGGTCATGGCCTCGGCGGCGGCCGTCGCCTCGTCCAGCAGCGAGGCGTTGGCCAGTTCCATGCCGGTCAGGTCCATGGTCATCTGCTGAAAGCTCAGCAGCGCCTCCATGCGGCCCTGGCTGATTTCCGCCTGATAGGGCGTGTAGGCGGTGTACCAGCCGGGGTTCTCCAGCACGTTGCGCTGGATGACCGGCGGCACCACGGTGTTGTGGTAGCCCAGGCCGATCAGCGACTTCCTGATCTGGTTCTTCGCCGCGACCTCGCGCAGGTAGTTCAGCGCCTCGTTCTCGGTGTAGGTCGAGGCGAGCGGCAGCGTGTCGGACTCGCGGATGGATTCCGGCACCGCCTGGGCGACCAGGTCGTCCAGCGACTCGACGCCGAGGGCGTCCAGCATGGCGGCGATCTCCGCCTCGCTTGGGCCGATGTGGCGACGCAGGAAGTCCGCGCGCTGGTCCAGCTCGCTCAGCGAGGGTCGTGTCTCCGGCATGGCAACCTCCTGTAAGCCGTGGGGCCGATCGGCGGGCACAAGCCGCTGGTTCTAGCTGTTGTCGGCGACGTGCTTCTCGTAGGCGGCCTCGTCCATCAGCTTGTTCAGCTCGCCAGGGTCGGACAGCTTGATCTTGTAGAACCAGCCCTCGCCGAAGGGATCGGAGTTGACCTTGCCGGGCTCGTCATCCAGGGCGTCGTTCGCTTCGACCACCTCGCCGGAGACCGGGGCATAGACCTCGCTGGCCGCCTTGACGGATTCGACGGTGCCGGCTTCCTGGCCCTGGTCCAGCTTGCTGCCGACCTCCGGCAGTTCGACGAAGACCACGTCGCCAAGCTGCTCCTGGGCGTGCCCGGTGATGCCGACGACGCCGGTGTCGCCCTCGACGCGGATCCATTCGTGGTCCTCGGTGTAGCGGATGTCGCTCATCTGTCCCGTCTCCCTGCTCGTCAGCTTGTGGATTTGCTGCGGTGCGCCACGAAGGGCGGCTTGACGATGCGGCACGGCCGCGCCTTGCCGCGCACCCGCGCGTGCACCTCGGTATCCGGTTGCGCGTATGCGGTCGCGAGGTAGCCCATGGCGATGGGGCCGCCGACCGTCGGGCCGAAGCCGCCGCTGGTCACCCGGCCGATCGGCGAGTCGTTGCGGGGGTCGCGCAGCTCCGCGCCCTCGCGCACCGGGGCGCGACCCTCGGGGCGCAGGCCGACGCGCTTGCGCGGCGGGCCGTCGCGGAGCTGTCGCAGGATGGTGTCGGCGCCGGGAAAGTCCCCGGCGGCGCGGCGCCGCTTGCCGATGGTCCAGGACAGCGCCGCCTCGACCGGCGTGGTGTCCTCGTCGAGGTCATGGCCGTAGAGGCATAGCCCCGCCTCCAGGCGCAGGGTGTCCCGCGCGCCCAGACCGATGGGCTTCACCTCTGGCTCGTCCAGCAGCGTGCGGAACAGCCCCTCCGCCGCCTCGGCCGGCACGGAAACCTCGAAGCCGTCCTCGCCGGTGTAGCCGGAGCGGCTGACCAGCGCGTCGATGCCGGCCACAGTCGTGCGGCGGGCCGTCATGAAGCGCAGTTCCCGCACCTCCGGCGCGTGGCGCGCCAGCACCTCGACCGCCCGCGGCCCTTGCAGCGCCAGCAGGGCGCGCTCGGACGCGGGGACCAGCCTGGCGCCGCCGCCGAGAGAGTCGCCGATAAGCGCGAAGTCGACCTCCTTGCGCGCGGCGTTGACCACGAGGAAGAGACGGTCCTGTGCATCCGGCTCGGCGGGCCGGGTGACCATGAAGTCGTCGACGATGCCCCCGCGCTCGTTCAGCAGCAGGGTGTAGCGCAGGCCGCCGGGGTCCAGCGCTTGCAGGTCGCCCGGCACCAGGCGCTCCAGCGCCGCGTCGGCGCGGGTGTCGCCGGGGTGCAGGAAGGCCTGGCCCATGTGCGAGATGTCGAACAGCCCGGCCTCGGCCCGCGTGTGCTGGTGCTCGGCGACGATGCCGGTGGGGTACTGAACCGGCATGGCGTAGCCGGCGAAGGGCACCATCCTGGCGCCCAGCTCGCGGTGCAGGGGGGTCAGCGGCGTTTCGCGAAGGTCTTGGTCGGCGGTGTCGGCCATGGCTCCCAGGTCCTCCAAAGGGCGCGCACCGCGAACGCACGCGGCGGGATTGCGCCCCCTCTGTCGTGGACCTGAGAGATTCACCCCCGCGCGGCGCGGCGGCTTACCCCTTCGGCGGGACGGGCGGTATGCCCGTCCACTTTCCAGAGTGCCCGGCCCTGACGCGGTCCTTCCGCCTGAGAGTTTCCGGGGCGGTTGCTCCTTCGGCGCCGGGAGTCGCCCGCGTGGCGCTCCCGATCTCTCCCGCGTCGGCCTGCTCGTTCGGGCAAATGTCTTGTCCGTCTCCGCCAAAGCGTAGTCCAAGGGCGCCCGTTGTCAACCAAGCGGCCCTGACGGGCGTGCACGATGCGGTGACCCTGGTCTGGCACGGATACCGTTCGCCGGGCCGGTGCCGGGGCTACCGGGCCGTGGCAGTGTCTCGGCTCGCGGCGGCGCGCCGCACGGCGGCCAGCACGTCGAGCCGCCCGCTGCCCAGCTTGCCGGCGTGCGCCGGGTCGCTGGCGGCGAGGTCGGCAGCCGTTTCCAGCACGTGCCGCCGCACCTCCTCGGCCGGCATTGCCGGATCGACCGACCAGACGAGCGCCATCGCCCCGGCCACGAGGCTGCCCGCGAAGGAGGTGCCCTGCAGCGTTTGCACGCCGCCCGTCCTGTCCAGCGCGGCCTCCTGGCCCGCCAAAGGATTGCCGGGCGCCGCGATGTCGACCCAGTCGCCATAGCTGGAATAGGGCGCCTTGCGCTCGTTCGCGTCAGTGGCGGCGACGGCGATCACGTGGTCCATCGCCGCCGGATACCACTTCGCCTCGTCACCGGCGTTGCCGGCCGCGGCCACCACGATGGCGCCGGCTTCGTGGGCCGCGTCGATGGCCTGTTGCAGTTCCTCCGCGTAGGCCGTGCCGCCCAACTCCAGGTAGATGACCTTTGCGCCGGCCTCGACGGCGTGGCGCAGCGCCGCCGCGACCACGGCATAGCTGCCGCCGGTCTTGCCAATGGCACGTTCGGAAAGCAGTTGGATGCCGGGCGCCACGCCGACCACCTCGCTGCCGGGCTGCCCGACGATCAGGCGGGCCGCCCAGGTGGTCGAGAAGAAAGGCTCGCCGTCGTCGCCAAGGTGGTTGAACTCGGCCTTGAGTGCCTTGGCGATGTCGGGGAGCGAGGCGTCGACGCCGCCGCCGACCAGGGCCAGCGTGATCTCCGGCGCGCCCAGCGTGATCTCGTGCGCCTTCAGCACGCCAAGCCTGTTGAGCACCCGCTCGTTCAGCAGGATCCGCTCGATCGCCTGCTCGGCGCGTCGCCGGGCTTCCGGCGCCAGCCGGTGCAGCGCCGCCTGAATGTAGTCCAGCGCCGGCACGCCGATGGCGACCAGGGTGTCGAGCGCCGCCTGCGTTTTGGTGCGGTCCAGGCGCTCGAAGACGCTGACGACGATGTCGGCGATGCGGCGGGCGTTGTCCTCGGTGGCGAGCCGGGCAAGCCCCTGGCCGGCACGCTCGCGAATGCCGGGCTCGTCGTCCGTCAGCGCCGTGACCAGGGGCGCGATCGCCGTGTCGGCCTCGATCTGGCCCAGCGCGATGACGGCGGCGAGGCGCACATTGGGGTCGTCGTGCGTCAGGAAGGGCAGCCAGCTCGACACCGTCTGGATCTGCGCCTGCTGCGTCTGCAACTCGCCTTGCAGACGCGACAACTCGCTCTGGCGCCCGGCGATGTAGACCTGCATCCCGCCGATGAACAACGCGACGAGCACGCCCGCGGCGGTGATGATCAGGTTCAGATCCACGCCGCGTCGGCCATCCCGGTCCGCCTTTCGCTGCTCTTCCGCCGCCATGAACGAGGCCACCCGCCGTTGCGGCCCGGCGCGTCCGACGCCGGGCGGCTGACCGGAGAACGCTCCGGCCGGCGGACGGTTCGCCCGTCGGCGACAGACTCACGCAAGGCAACAGCCCGAGGAGGCCCTGTCGTGGCGGGTGGACAGGCGGGCGGGCTACCAGGTGCGGACCGGGCCGGTGTCGACGTGGATGAAGTTCGACCCCGGATAGTAGCCCACGCCGCCGCGCCGCAGGTGCAGCGCCGCGCGGTGCAGGCGCTTCAGGCCCACGTCCGCCGGGCGGATGTCGATGGCCATGCCGCGCAGGTGGTAGCTGCGTTTGGCGACGCCGCCGTTGCTGGCCTGGTACAGCTTGGCGTTGGTCTCCGGCGAGCGGTAGCCGGAGATGATGCCGAGCGGCGCCCGCGAGCCGCAGCCCCGCTGCAGGTCGAAGAGCAGATCGAACAGCTCGCGGTCGATGCGCTTGACGTCGCCGGTGCGCCAGTCGCGCAGGATGTAGTCGATGTCGAGGCAGGCGGAGCGGCGGTAGACGCCGCGCGACCAGTAGGTCGCGGTCAGTTCCTCGCCCGTGTGCAGATTGAGAAAGGAAAGCTGACGGTCTTTCGGGCGCGGCAGCGGTATTCGCGCCAGGGCGGGCGAGACGGCAAGGCCGGCGCCCAAGACCCCCGCGGCACCGGCCAAGGACAGGAAGCAACGACGCGTGCGGGATTCGCACGCGATTTCCTCACGAATCATGCGACCCTCTCCGGATGGATTTGCCCCCATTGGAACGGCGAATCGTTCCGATTGCGTTAACCTTGGCGTAGGTCGGCGCATCAGGGCAAGAAAAGTTGCCGGAGAAGGTCGAAAAGCGGCGTCCTCACGAGCCTTCCGCCGCCGCCAGGGCCTGGTCGAGCAGGCTGTCGCGGCCGTAGACGTCCTGGCCGAAGTGGATCGTGCCGCCCTCGCCGAGCCAGACCGTGGCGTAGATCAGGTGGATCGGCACCGGCGTGTTCAGACGGACGCGGCTCTGCTTGCCGCCGGCAACCACGCGGTCGATGCGGTTGCGATCCCAGCCGGGTACGTCGGCCAGCAGGCTCTCGGCCAGCGTCATCGGCTTGTCGATCCGGATGCAGCCGGAGGAAAAGGTGCGCTGCGCGCGCTCGAACAGCTCGCGCTGCGGGGTGTCGTGCAGGTAGACGTGGTACTTGTTGGGGAACATGAACTTGACCCGGCCCAGGGCGTTCTTCGGCCCCGGCCTCTGCACGAAGCGGAAGGGGATGCGCCGGGGGTCCACCTCGGCCCAGTTCACCGTCGTCGGGTCCACCTTCGGCGCGTCGGCCGACCAGCCGCGGTAGACGTCCATGTTCTCCTCGGCGAAGTAACCGGGGTCCTTCACCGCCTCGGGCAGCACGTCCTTCTCCGCGATCGTGGGCGGCACCGTCCAGGTCGGATTGAACTCCAGGTAGGTGACGCGGTCGGAGAACACCGGCGTGCGGCGGTAGGGCCGGCCGACCACGGCGCGCATGCGGATGGTGGTCTGCCCGCTTTCGACAAGCTCCGCCGTGAAGCCGGCCAGGTTGACGAGGATGTAGCGCTCGCCGAGGTCGTCCGGCATCCAGCGCCAGCGCTCCATGTTCAGCACGATCTGGCGGATGCGGGTGGCCGCCGGGACGTTCAGGGCGCGGCGCGTGTCGGGTCCGACGACGCCGTCGACCTCCAGCCCGTGGCGGTCCTGGAATCGTCGCACCGCCAGTTCCATGGCGGAGTCGAACAGCGTCGGATCGTCGCTTTCCACGGTCAGGTCCCGCGTGCGGCGGAGCCGCTGGCGCAGCACGGCGACGGCGGGGTCGCGCAGGCCCGGCTTCATCAGCCGGGGTTCGTCCGGCAGCGTTGGCCAAGGGCCCGCCTCCGCCAGCCCGCGATAGGTGGCCAGCGCGCGACGCAGCCGCTGATAGTAACGGTTCCGCGGCGGCAGCCCGGCCAGGAAGCGCCGCAGGTCGCCGGCGCTTGCCGCGCCGGTCAGCAACTCCGCCGGCTCGACCATGCGTCCGTTGGGCGGCGGCCGGGCTTCGACGGCATCGGGCGCCAGGCGCCCGTGCCGCAGGTCGGAGGCATACTTCAGAAGGGCGCGGCTGAGCCCCAGTTCCAGGCGCACCAGCGCGCCCGCTCCCTCAGCCCCGGCGAGCAGCCGCTCCAAAGTCTCGATGTCGAAGGCGTCCGGATCGAGCCCTTCGGAGTCGGCCCGGCGCAGCGCGGCAATCAGGGCCTCGGCATCCGGGTGCGGGCCGTAGGGGCCGACCCAGACTGGCCGATGGTCGTGCAGGTCGTAGAAGCGGCGCAATCCCGCCGTCCAGGCGTCGTCCGCGGCCAGGGGCTCCGGCACCAGTTCCCCGGCGAAAGCGTCTTCCAGGCCGCGCCGGACGGCGTCGGCGAGCCCGTCGTTGGACTGCCCGCCGGCCGGCAGAGCGGACAGCAGGAGAATCCCCAGGGCCACACAGGCATTGAATGATCGGCGCGACAATGCACACTTAACGTTAAGAATTTGCCGCCCTTCCCGATGCCCAAGGACTCCGCGCGGAGAGCGACGCTGTGAAATGCTGAAAAAAGTTCGCATGGCTTTCGTTGCCTTCCTGGTCGTGGGCTTGCCAGCCTGTGGCCTTGCCGGGCCTGCGTCCAGCGACTCGGCCCCGCAGGTGGCGACGACCGCCGCCGGCGGCGCGGTCGCGCAGCAGCCCGCCGGCGCGGAGGATCGATCGCCCCGCCTGGTCGGGCAACTGGGCCGGATCAAGACGACGGCGGAGGATACCCTGCTGGACGTGGCGTTCCGCCACGGCCTGGGCTATGTCGAGCTCGTGGCGGCGAACCCGGGCGTCGACCCCTGGCTGCCGGGCGAGGGCACCGAGGTCGTGCTGCCGATGCAGCACATCCTGCCCGACGCCCCGCACGAGGGTATCGTCATCAACCTGGCCGAGATGCGGCTGTATTCCTATCCGCCCGACGGGGGGCGCGTGGAGACCTATCCCGTCGGAGTCGGCCGCAGCGGCAAGAACACCCCCACCGGGCAGACGACGATCGCGGGAAAGCGTCGCGATCCCGTCTGGTATCCCACCGAGGCGACGCGGGCCGACAATCCGGGCCTGCCGAAAGTCGTGGGACCGGGTCCCGACAATCCCCTGGGCGCGCACGCGCTGGATCTCGGCTGGCCGCTTTACCTGATCCACGGGACCAACAACGTCTGGGGGATAGGCCGACGGGTCAGCCGCGGCTGCATTCGCATGTACCCGCCGGACATCGAGCGCCTGTTCGCCAGGGTGCCGCGCGGCACGCCGGTGACCGTGGTGGACCAGCCGCTGAAGTTCGCCTGGCACGACGGCGCGCTCTACATGGAGGCGCACACCACCCAGACCCAGGCCGAGCAACTCGAACGCAGCGGGACCTTCGAGCCCGACCCGGACCTCGATCTGGCCCGCGCGGTCGGCCGCGCCCGCGGCGCCCGGCAGGTGGGCCTGGACTGGGACAGGATTCGCGAGGCGGTGCGGGCGCGGCGCGGCATCCCGGTGCGGATATCCCGGTAGACCCGGTAATCCCGGTGGCCGCGCCGCCCGCCCGACTGGGCGCTACTTCTGCATGGATTTCTGGAACATGCGGCTGGCCTTCTCCTCGGCCATCTCCGCACGGTTGGCCGCCTGCTCGGCCGCCTGCTCGGACTGCCGCGCGCTCTGCTGGGCCGCCTCGGCCGACTGCTGCGCGCTCTCCGCGGCCTGGCGGGCCGCGCGGGCCTCGTCCCGGGCCTCGTTGGCGGTCGCCTGGATCTGCTCCAGGGTCGCCCGATCCTCGGCGCTGAGCTGGGTGCAGCCGGCAATGGCCAGAAGCGGCACGGCCACCGCGGCAAGGCGTTTCACACCGCACATGCTTTTCATGGTTTCCCCGTTTCCGTGTCAGTGACAATCCAACGAATCAAAGGGCGCTCAGGCAGCCGCCCGCCGCCTATGGCGCCACTGAATTAACGGTTTCGCAAGGGTTTCGGTTTCGCAGTGGCTAAACGCTTTCGCGCCAGGCAGTTACCTTACGGTGGGTTGCGCCGATTGTAGTCGAGCTGCTCGGGGGTCAGGACAAACCCCACGTAGATGCGGTAGTCCGCCCCCGATTCGCCCGGTCTGAGCGGGATCGTGGGCGAGATCGTCTCCACCGCCTGGATGCGGGTGCGGTTGCCCGGCAGCGACAGCGCCAAAGGGAACTCCCGGCGGCGCAGGATGTTGCGGTCCCTGTCCGCGATCGCCACGAAGTAGCGGAAGCGCACGGTGTCGGACTCGCTGGCGGGCCCTTTGTCGGCGGCGAAGAGAATTCGCATTTCGGCCTCGACCGTCCGCTTGCCGTCGTCCTCCGCCACCTGACAGGCCAGCGCGGTGTTGTCGATCCGCGCCTCGTAGCGGGTGTCGGTCAGGTCGCGGCCGTCGCCGCGGAAGTCCACGAGCTGCGCGGCGTCGCGCAACGGCACGGGGTCCGGGCAGGGCGGGGGCGGCGCGTCGTCGCCGGCGCAGGCGGCGAGCAGGGCGGCGAGGGCCAGGGCGCTCGCCCGCCCGCGCAGGTGGCGGCGGGTCCAATGTTGAATGCGCATCGGTTCGGGCGGCGACTATAGCTTGGAATGGGTGCCGTCGCAGAAGGGTCCGTTCCCGGTCTGCTTGCAGCCGCACAGCCAGACGTCCTTGTCTTCCTCCGCCTTGAAGGTGACCGGCGCCAGCCCGATCTCCTTGTGCGCGCCGTCGCAGAACGGCTGCCTGGCGCTGCGGCCGCAGGCGCACCAGGCGTAGTTGCGGCCCTTTTGCAGGGTCACCTTGTAGGGCGCTTGCTGCGCGGGCACGGGCTCGGTCATGACCCCTTCCTTCTCCTGCCGGGTTTGTATTACTGTCCGCCACGGAACACATGGGGCGGGGCTCCAACGGAGGACTCCGCCGCGTCGCCGGATGGCGCCGGCGACTTTACGAGAGGCACGCGCCCCGGGACAAGGCCCGCCGCCACGCCGGGCCACCGTCGCATCGAACGCCCTTCGAGGATGAGCATGAGCAAGCAACCGCTGAAGATCTACCTCGCCGGCCCCCGCGGATTCTGCGCCGGCGTCGAGCGCGCCATCGACATCGTCGACATCGCGCTTCGGAAGTATGGGGCGCCGGTCTACGTCCGTCACGAGATCGTGCACAACCGTTACGTCGTGGAGCAGCTCGAGGCGAAGGGCGCGGTCTTCGTCGAGGACCTGAACGAGGTGCCCGCCGACGCGCCGGTGGTGTTCTCCGCCCACGGCGTGCCCAAGGCGGTGCCGGCGGAGGCCGACCGGCGCAAGATGTTCTACATCGACGCCACCTGTCCGCTGGTCTCCAAGGTGCACCGCGAGGCCGAGCGCCAGCACGCCCGCGGCAACACCGTGATCCTGATCGGCCACGCCGGCCATCCCGAGGTCGAGGGCACGCTGGGCCAGCTACCCGAGGGCGCGATCAAGCTGGTGCAGAACGCCGAGGAGGTCGCCGCGCTGGAGGTGGACGACCCGGAGCGTCTGGCCTTCGTCACCCAGACGACGCTGTCGCTCGACGACACCGCTGACATCGTGGCGGCGCTGCGCCGCCGGTTCCCCAACGCCATCGCGCCCAAGCAGGAGGACATCTGCTACGCCACCACCAACCGCCAGCAGGCGGTGAAGGCCCTGGCCTCGAAGGTGGAGACGATGATCGTGGTGGGCGCGCCGAACTCCTCCAACTCCCAGCGCCTGGTCGAGGTCGCGACCAAGCAGGGCTGCGATTCCTTCATGGTGCAGCGGGCGCGCGAGCTGGACTGGAGCCGGCTGGAGGGCGTGCGCAGCGTCGGCGTCACCGCCGGCGCCTCGGCGCCCGAGATCCTGGTCGAGGAGGTCATCGCCGCCCTGCGCGAGCGCTTCGACGTCTCGGTCGAGGAGGTGAACGTCACCCAGGAGGCCGTGCAGTTCAAGCTGCCCCGCGTCCTCTCGGACCACGTGCCGGCGGCGTGAGTCGGTGAGAGCAGGAGTCCCGCGTTAGGGAGTGCGTCTAACGACACGTCGCACGCAGGCGATTGCGGGGCGGGGGCTCTGTCCCCGCCCCGGACGTTTCACGGGCGCCGCGGAGCCGAAACGTTCGCGGCGCGGACGGGAGCCCGCGCCGCGCGCCCGCTTCTGGACGGTGCGAAAAACGGCCGAGGAAGATATCTACATACCCCGGCACCTTCGCGGGGGCGACGATTGGGGCGCGTTGGGGGCTTTGCGCGCCCAGAGGCGCCGGCGTGACCTTTACGAACCGACGGAACGAGCATGGCCGTCTATACCGAGGTGACCGACGACGACGTCGCGGCCTTCCTGGCGGCGTATGACCTGGGGGAGGTGGTCTCCCTCAAGGGCATCGCCGAGGGGGTGGAGAACTCCAACTACCTGCTGTCGACGACGCGCGGCAACTACATCCTCACGCTTTATGAAAAGCGGGTGGACCGCAACGATCTGCCCTATTTCATCGGGCTGATGGAGCATCTGGCCGCGCGCGGCATCAAGTGCCCCACGCCGATCCGGGGTCGCGACGGCCAGGCGCTGCGCGAGCTGTGCGGCCGGCCGGCGGCGATCGTGACCTTCCTGGAGGGACTCTGGCCCAAGCGCATCACGCCGCGCCACTGCGAGCTGCTGGGGGGCGCGCTGGCCGAGATGCATCTGGCCGGGCGGGATTTCCCGATGTATCGCCGCAACGACCTGTCGCTGGGCGGCTGGCGCAAGCTGCTGGACGACTGTCGGGACCGGGCGGACGAGGTGGCGCCGGGGCTGGCGGGCGAGCTGGAGGCGGAGCTGGGGGCGCTGACCCAGGCCTGGCCGTCGGACCTGCCGGAGGGCGTGATCCACGCCGACCTCTTTCCCGACAACGTGTTCTTCCGGGGCGACGCGCTGTCGGGCTTCATCGACTTCTACTTCGCCTGCAACGACTTCCTGGCCTACGATCTGGCGGTCTGCCTGAATGCCTGGTGCTTCGAGGCGGACGACGCCTTCAACGCCACCAAGGCGCGGCGGATGCTGCAGGCCTATCGCCGGGTCCGGCCGCTGTCCGAGGCGGAGCTGGAGGCCCTGCCGCTGCTGGCGCGCGGCAGCGCGCTGCGCTTCCTGCTGACCCGGCTGTTCGACTGGCTGAACCATCCCGAGGGCGCCTTCGTCGCGCCCAAGGACCCCCTGGAGTACCTGCGCAAGCTGCGCTTCCACCGCGAGCTGCGCGGCCCCGCCGCCTACGGGCTGGCGTGATGGCGCGGCGTTGGCCGGTTGACGCGCCTGGCGGCGCGTCCCCCCTCGGCCTTCCGGGCAGCTCCCCCCTTAGGGGGGAGCGACAGCGTTGGCGTGCCACAATACAGTGTGGGCGCCTTACAACAGAGTCCCCTCCCCCTTGGGGGAGGGCCAGGGAGGGGGACGCGCCGGCAGGCGCGTCAGCCCCATGACCGCCCGCGACCACGACCTCGTCGAGATCTTCACCGACGGCGCCTGCTCGGGCAATCCGGGGCCGGGCGGCTGGGGGGCGGTGCTGCGCTGGCGCGGGCGCGAGAAGGAGCTGTCGGGGGGCGAGGCCGACACCACCAACAACCGCATGGAGCTGATGGCGGCCATCCAGGCGCTGGAGGCGCTGAAGCGCCCGTCGAGGGTGCGCCTGGTGAGCGACAGCGACTATCTGCGCCAGGGCATCACCAGGTGGATCCACGCCTGGAAACAGCGCGGCTGGCGCACCGCCGATAAAAAACCCGTGAAGAATCGTGATCTCTGGGAGCGCCTCGACGCCGCCCTGGCGCGCCACGAGGTCGAGTGGCAATGGACCCGCGGCCACGCCGGCCACCCCGAAAACGAGCGGGCCGACAGGCTGGCGACGGCTGCGATCGCCACATTGCGGCGGGGCTGACCGCCCCGACGCGGACGGCCAACACACCTCACATGTCCTCCACCGATTGATATATACAATTCGAATCAAACTCTTGCGTGACGCGAATATCTCGCGTAAATAGATATTCAGCAGGCTTCAGTTCGCCTGCCTGGGGGAAATGGGGGAAATCAATGCCATACGACTTCGCCAACGCGGCGGAGATCATCCGCCTGTCGTCGACCTGTGTGCCGGAGTCCGTCGAGGATCAGCTTCGCACGCTGCTGACGAGCAAGCCGCGCAAGCTGCATATGGCGCTATCCTATGATGAGATCGGCGGCAAACTATACGAAAAGTTGTGTCGACAACCTGAATATTATTTAGCGCGTACAGAAAAAAATCTGCTCTATCGCGAGAGTGGACGTATAATCGCTCTGAGCAGGCCAACACAAGTCGTGGACCTTGGCAGCGGAAATTTTGAAAAAAGCCAAATACTCTTACACGAAGCTATCAAACAAAACAAATATATCGAATATATGCCGTGCGATATAGACGAAAATGTAATTTCAAATAGTATCCGTCATTTATCCCACTTTTACGGTAAAAATGTTACAATTCGTGCGATTGTTGGCAGCTTTGAGAATTGTATAAATTATCTAACACCTTTCAATGGAGAACGATTGTTTACATTTACAGGGAACACTTATAGCAACCTCACAAAAAGCGAACGTCAACAATTGCTATCTTGTCTTTCGCAATGCATGACTGAATTGGATTCGTTTTTACTAGGCGTGGATTTGGTTAAATCGCCAGAAATATTGGAGACCGCTTACAATGACGCCGAGGGAAGCGTTCGCGACGCGATGTTACAAATGCTGGTTGTGCTGAATAAAAATTATGGTGCGAACTTCGTTGTCAACGCCTTTGAGCACGTCTGTAAATTTCAGCCAGAACAGCGCGCGGTCATTTCTTATCTCGTTTCTAAGCGAGACCAGCAAGTGGATATCAAAGGGCTCAATCTTTGCGTGAACCTGCAGACTGGGGAATGGATCGAAGCGGAAATGCGCGAGAAATTCGTTCTCCACGAACTACTGGCCGATCTGTCCCAATTTGGTTTCATGCCGATTCAAGTTACGGTCGATAAAGAAAAACCATATGCATTGCTGTTGCTCTGTAAGGATTTATCACATTCGGCGTTTGCGGAACAATTGGCTGCGTAAAACCAGCGCGTCTCGACTTTCAGTAGCCACCGTAACCAGGGTGTAGCGCGTATTGCGAGCTCGCTGACCCGGCAACGTCCTCACGCTACAGCCGTGCGGCGGACGGAATAAAAAGAGGAACAAGGAAAAAGGACGTAATAGCGGAACTCAATACAGTGGGGAAAAGCGCTCTGCCGTGTAGTAGAAATCAACGGCTAAAATCCGTTCCTGCGCGGCTGCGCCACTAGGGAAATCTTAGTCGTCGCTTCCGCGAGAACGCACGACCCAGGGGGATCGCGCATGCCTGACGCCTGACTGCCTTTTTTATCCCTGATCGGGACCGGGGCGCCACCGGCGGAATACGTTGGCGTGATGCCTGAACGTCGGGATTGGCTCCATAA
>CAZLNO010000047.1:0-27041 GCA_964561005.1 uncultured Rhodovibrionaceae bacterium
GGGGAAGGAACGGGGCCATGCCGGAACTGGCGGTTCATCTGCGGGACATCCTGGCGGCGCGCCGCCGCATCGCGGCGCACGTGGCGCGCACGCCCACGGTCATGGCCAAGGCCCTTGAGGACCGCGTCGGCGCGCCGGTGGCGCTGAAGCTGGATGCGCTGCAGCATACCGGCTCGTTCAAGCTCCGCGGCGCCACCAACCGCATGCTGAACCTCGGCCCGGAGGAACGGGCGCGCGGCGTGGTCGCCTGCTCCACTGGCAACCACGGCCGCGCCGTGGCCGAGGCGGCGCGGCGCCTGGGCATTCCGGCCACGATCACGCTCTCGGAGCTGGTCCCGCAGAACAAGATCGAGGGCATCCAGGCGCTCGGCGCCGAGGTCGCCATCACCGGCAGGAGCCAGGACGAGGCCTTCGAGGAGGCCTATCGCCTGGAAAGCGAACAGGGCATGACCCTGATCGACACCTTCGACCATCGCGAGGTCATCGCGGGGCAGGGCACGGCGGGACTGGAACTGCTGGAGGACGTGCCGGAGGTCGACACCCTGCTGGTGCCGCTGTCCGGCGGCGGCCTGATGGCCGGCATGGCGGTGGCGGCCAAGGCGGCCAATCCCGCCATCCGGGTGATCGGCATCTCGATGGAGCGCGGCCCGGCGATGATCGAGAGCCTGCGCGCCGGCCAGCCGGTACAGGTGCCCGAGCAGAAGAGCCTGGCCGACAGCCTGGGCGGCGGCATCGGGCTGAACAACCGCTGGAGCTTCGAGATCGTGCGGGCGCTGGGCGACGACTTCGTGCTGCTGAGCGAGAACGAAATCGCCGCCGGCATGGGCCACCTCTACTGGCACGAGCAGCTCGTCGCCGAGGGCGCGGCGGCGGTCGGCGTGGCGGCGCTGCTGTCCGGCAAGGTGGCGCCGCGCGGCGGCGGCCTGGTGGCGACGATCGTCAGCGGCTGCAACGTGGACATGGAACTGTTCACCCGCGTGGTCACCGGGGACGCGTATTGAGCCCCGCAAAACAGGACAGGGAGAGGGGACGATGGCCATTACCGTGCTGAACGAGCGCGAGCTGCGCGACTGCGTCAAGCTGGACCAGGAGGCCGTCAGCGCCGTCGCCGAGGCCTTCACGGCGCTCAACGCCGGTGGGGTGCAGATGCCGCCGGTGGTCCACCTGGACGTGCCCGATCATGAAGGCGACATGGACGTGAAGATGGCCTACGTCCCCGGCTTCGACAGCTATGCGCTGAAGGCGTCCACGGGCTTCTTCAACAACCCGGCCAAGGGTTTGCCCTCGCAGTCCGGGCTGATGGTGCTGTTCACCGCCGAGACGGGACGGGTGCAGGCGGTGCTGCTGGACAACGGCTATCTCACCGACGTGCGCACCGCCGCCGCCGGCGCCTTGGCGGCGCGGCACTGCGCGCGCGCCGACGCCAGGGTGGCGGTGATCCTGGGCACCGGCGTGCAGGCGCGCCTCCAGCTCAAGGCCCTGGCGCTGGTGCGCCCGATCGAGACGGCCATCGTCTGGGGCCGCGACGGCGAGAAGGCGGCCCGCGCGGCGCAGGAGCTGGCGCAGGAAACCGGGCTCAACGTGGAGCCGACCTCGGCCCTGGCGGCGGCGGTGAAGACGGCGGACATCGTGGTCACCACGACGCCGGCGCACGAGCCGGTCCTGCGCGCCGACTGGCTGAAGCCGGGCGTCCATGTGACGGCCATGGGCTCCGACGCGCCGGGCAAGAACGAGGTGGAGCCGCAGGTTCTTGCGCGCGCCGACCGCCTGGTCGTCGACAGCCGCGCGCAGTGCCGCAAGCTGGGCGAGCTGCGCAGCGCCATCGAGAGCGGGGCGCTGCCGGAGGACGCGGCGGTCACCGAGCTGGGCGCCATCACCGCCGGGCAGGCAACCGGGCGCGACGGGGACGACCAGATCACGCTCTGCGATCTCACCGGCACCGGCGTGCAGGACACCGCCATCGCCACGGTCGCCTACCGCAAGGCCAAGGACAAGGGATACGGCACCGGGATCGCGGTGTAACGCGATCGGGCGCTCAATGCTTCTTGCCCTGGCTGCGTGCGCTCTCCGGGCCGCGCGCGGGCTCGGTGTGCGCGCGGGAAGGCGATCGCTGGCACGCCCGGCGCGAAGCGGTTCCAGGCAACCCTTCATTAACTCGAATGCAGAACCCTGTCTCGGGTAACGTGCTTGCATCCCTGGCGACGTGCCGTACATCGAAAGGCCGGTGCGCCAAGGCGTGCCGGCCCTGGCGGGCGTCGGGGGCGACGTACGATGGCGGAACGGCACGGCCGTCGCGCAGGGCATGGCCGGCAAGAGAAGGGGAAGAAGCATGCGCGTTTTGCTCGCCGCGATTTTGCTCGTCGCGGGCCTCGGGACCGCCGGGGCGGCGCCGTCGAAGCCCGAGCCCTTCGTCGAGCAGCTCGGCGCCGAGGTGCTCGGCCAGCTCGGCGCGGATGTCCCGCGCAGCAAGCGGGTCGCGCGCTTCGAGGCGCTGATGGACCGCTATCTGGCGGTCGACGCGATCGCGCACTTCGTCCTCGGTTCCTACTGGAAATCAGCCGAGCCCGAGTCGCGCCGGGTCTTCCTGGAGGCCTTCAAGACGCTGCTGATCAACCGTTTCCTCCCCGCCTTCGAGGGGCAGAGCGATACCCGGCTGGAGACGCGTGACGCCAGGCGGGTGAACCCGCGGCTCTGGGCCGTGCGCGTGGCGGTCCACCAGGGCGGCGGCGGGGCGCCCACGCTCGTGACCCTGCGCTTGCTGAAGCGTGACGACGGCCTGAAGGTGGCCGACGTGATCACGCGCGGCGTCAGCCTCGGCCTGACCCTGCGCGAGGAATACACCGCCTTCCTCGACCGTCACGACGGGAACATTCGCGCCCTGGCCTCCGAGCTGCGAAGGCGGGCGGCGAAGCTCGCGAACTCCTAGGCGGCGAGTGGTCATGGCAAGCGGGCGGGACATCGTGTTCGCCGACGACGCGCGCTGGAACGTGGAGCGCGAGTGCGTGGAGGTGACCGCGATCGTGCGCCTGGGCGGGCGCGATCGCCGGATCCCCTGCGCCATCGCGCGCGAGGCGCTGGAGCACCTGGTGCGCCTGCCCAGTCCGGCCGACCCCCTGCGCTTGTTTCGCGACTTCGAGACGACCCTGGGACGGATCGTCGCACGCAAGGCCGGGCCCGCGACGCCCGAGATTGCGGTCACCCGGCGCGATGTCGCGGCATCGTAAAGTATCTCTTACCAATAGGAGGCCACTTATCAGTGTTCGTTTCTTCCGCGGAGCGCTTTTATGATTTGTTAACTTAAGAAATATCAACGATTCTGCGTGATCCGGGCCATTAAATATTTGTTGTAACCCGTGTGGTTTTTGTTATATTCCACTGTCGCGTCGCCTGGGGGAGCCGACAACAGTTTTCTCGTGCCCCGGGCCAATCACCAAGGACGGCGGCACGGCGCGCCGCGGAGGTAGCTGCATGAGTTCCGATTCCGGCTCGAACGTCTATCCGTTTCCCACTCTGGCCGGTCTGGTAGCCGCCGGCTCGTCCGAGCAACCGGGCGAGGACAGCCGCGCGGAGGGCGGCGATGCACAACCGGGCACGGCGGTCGAGGACATGGATGCCATGATAAAGTGCTTGCGTTATCTTTACCGGGAAACGAAGCGATTGGAAGCGAACGTAACGTCCCGGTTGATCGGCGCCGCCATGATATCCCTGCGTCAGGATCTCGCCGACAGGACGTCCGAGGAGCGCTGAGCACTGGAGATCGTTGCGGCCTTCATGCAACCGCCAGTCGTTAAGGTTCTTGTGGAATTGCGTAAAATGCTGTTAGCTTATTGACGTTAGTCGGGGCGTCCAGGCCATGACGTTCGGAGGTCGGCGATGCTGGAGCGGTTCTACGAGGAAGTCAGGGAACTGGAGGATGTGCCAGCCTTCGAAAAGTTCATGGCGAAGGAAATGGAGGGGGTCGGATTCGACAGGTTCGCCTATCTGGCCTTGCAGGTTCCTGATTCCCGGAAATCCCGGTTTGCCGTTACAAACTATCCATTTGACTGGATAAGATATTATGCCGAGAATGATTATGTAAACTACGATCCGATATTGGGGCGCGCGCGCCGGAGTCTGGAAGCCTTTCGCTGGGAACGGGCGAGAACCGGCGATGTTTTGACCGCCAGGCAGAAGCGGGTCCTTGACGAAGGGGCGGAGTTCGGTCTGGCGCACGGCGCGGTGGTGCCGGTTCATGGTCCCTCGGGCCGCTTTGCCATGCTGGCGCTGTCATCCCAGGAAAACCCCAGGGAGTTCGCCAAGATCTGGCACTCCCACTGGATGAAGATCCATATGATGGCGCTGTACTATCACTCGGCGGTCGAGCGCAACGTCCTGGACAAACAGAGGGCTCAGGCCTGCCACCTGACCGACCGGGAACGCGAAGCGCTGCTGTGGACCGCGCGCGGGAAGACGGCCTGGGAGACGTCGGAGATCATGAAAATTTCCCAGGAGACCGTGAACTTCCATTTCAAGAATGTCATGCGCAAGCTCGGTGTCTATTCGAAACACCACGCCGTCGTGAAGGCCATTATGATGGGTTTGATCTTTCCCTGATCTGTTTCCGCGATCGAGTTCAGGTCCACGGAAGCGGCGGTGAAGGCCATGCCATGCCCGGTGCCGGAGGAGGGGCCACAGCCGTCAATATGCTGGCGCTGGAAGCGGCTGGCAACGCTTGCCGATCGCCGCGCGTTTTTCCGGGCGATGCGGCCTTTTTCGCGCTTGTATCACCCTCGCTTTGTGAATTTTAATGAAATATTAATCACTGGTATTCAGCCTCTTTCGTCGCAAACATTGTTTGCGAAAGCCAATGTCGATACTCCGCCCCGGCGCATCCGCGCCGGGGCCTTCTTTTCGGTTCTTCGCGAATTGGCGGGGAAGGCCAGTGGCGGTTTCTTTCGATCCGTCATCCCGGATGCGGTGCGGCACGCCGGTGCTGCTTCGCTGATCCGGGACCTGATCGCCGTTGTGGCACGAGGTCCCGGGTCTGCACCGCATCGCTGCGTGCCGCGGCGCAGACACGGGATGACGGGTCATACCGCTCGACGTTTGAACAGACTCGTCCTTCGACAAGCTCAGGACGAGGTCCTCATGCTGAGCCTGTCGAAGCATGAGGCCACCCAAATGTACGGTTTCATTTGTCGAGCGGTATCAAACGTTGTTGCTGCTGGCAGAAGACCGGACGGCAACGGCGCGAGGACATGTTTTTGGCCCCGGCCGGCGCAAAAAACATGGCGGGGTCGGTCGTGGACCGGCCCCGCCCAAGGCGGCAGGGAGGCTTCGATTGGCGGCGTGTCAGTGATCGGACGGCGACCAGGCCCCGGAGGCCGCACCGATCCCGGCGACGCAGTCCGCCTCACCAAGGGATGGCGAAGGTTGGCGCTGCAACAAGTTATCGCCTTTCGATGACACCGCACTTTAACGCTGCGCCAGCCGCGACGAACCGTCAAGCGATAGTTAACCGCGCACGATCAATACGCCACAACCGTGGTATTTTTGCAACAACCGGACCTCGCGTCGATCAGGCGGGGCGGCTGGCTTCGGCCGCCGCGGCCAGGGCGTTGCGCAGCAGGCCGCTGTCGGTGGCCACCGAGGCGAAGTCGAAGCCCTCGCCCAGCATGCGGCGCGCGCGCTCCGGGCTGCCGCAGTGGATGCCGGCGGCCTTGCCGGCCGACTTTGCGGCCGTGCGGATGCGCGCGATGGTGTCCAGCACCACCGCCGCCTCGGGGTTCAGCGTCGGCGGGCAACCCAGCGACAGCGAAAGGTCGGAGGGGCCGATATAGACCGCGTCGAGTTCCGGTACCGCCAGGATGGCGTCGAGGTTCTCCACCGCCTGACAGGTCTCGATCATCGCGATGGTGGTCACGAAGTCGTCCGCCTTGGCGGCGTAGTCCTCGCCGAAGCGCAGCGCCGCGCGCGTCGGGCCGAAGGAGCGGATGCCGCGCGGCGGATAGCGGCAGGCCGCGACAAAGGCCTCGGCCTCCGTCCGCGTGTTCACCATCGGGCAGATGACGCCCCACGCGCCGGCGTCCAGCACCTTCATGATGATGCCGGGGTCGTTCCAGGGCACCCGCGCCATCACCGGCTTGCCGTGACGGTCCAGCGCCTGGAACATGGTCAGCGCCGCCTGATAGTCGACGAGCCCGTGCTGCAGGTCCACGGTCACGGTGTCGAAGCCGGCCGCCCCCACGGCCTCGGCCGTGACCGCGGAAGGGATGCTGCACCAGCCGTTGACGGTTTGCCGGCCGGCGGCCCAGATGGTCTTCAGGGCTTCGAGGCCCTCGAACGCCTGGCTGTCGGTCACCCGTATGCCCTCCCTTGCCTTGTTCGTGGAGTCCGATCCGGCCCAGACTACGCCGTGCGCGCCGGTTCGGCCACACGCCGGAGGCGGCGTCGGGGAACGTCAGGAGATGGCCTGCGCAGCGGTGCGAGACGTGTCGTCGTCGCGCGTGACCGTGCGCTCGGCCGGGAAGCGGACGGTCACCCGCGTGCCCTGGCCCAGGGCGGTGTCCACCTCGACGCCGCCGCCGTGAAGCTGCGCCAGCGACTGCACCAGCGGCAGGCCCAGGCCGGTCCCCTCCACCTGGCGGGTAAAGGCCCGGTCGGCGCGCCGGAAGGGCTGGAACATCTCGTCCACGGTGTCGGGATCCATGCCGGCGCCCTCGTCCGCCACGATCAGGTCGATGCCGCCGTCCGATCGCTGGCGGGCGCAGGCGGTCACGCGCTTGCCGGCCCGCGTGAACTTGACCGAGTTGGACAGCAGGTTGATCAGGATCTGCTTGACGGCCCGGCTGTCGGCGTATAGCCGAGGCAAATCTTCCGCCACATCCACCTGGAGGGTCAGCGCCTTCGCCTCCTCGCGCCCGCGCACCAGCCGCACGGCGGTCTCCAGCGCCTCGCCGGGGTCCAGGGCGATCTCGGTCAATTCGTAGCGCCCGGCCTCGATCTTCGACAGGTCCAGGATGTCGTTGATCAGGCTGAGCAGATGGCTGCCGCTCAGGCGGATGTCCTCGGCGTACTCGCGGAACTGCGTGTTGGGCGAGTCGCGGAAGGCCTGGTCGCGCAGCACCTCGGCGAAGCCGATCACCGCGTTCAGCGGGGTGCGCAGCTCGTGGCTGACGTTGGCGAGGAACTCGCTCTTGGCCCGGTTGGCGGCGGCGAGTTCCAGGTTCTGCTCTTCGAGCCGCTCCTGGGCGGCCTGCAGGTCGCTGATGTCGGTCAGATGGATGTAGGAGTGGATCGGCCCCTCGTGCGCCGAGTCCAGATGCGGCGCCTGCAGCAGGCAGGGCACGGTGCGGCCGTCGCGCCCTTCCACCCGCACACGCGTGCCGTTCATGCCCGCGTGGACCACCGAGGGCAGCGGCCGCGCGGCGGTCTCGCCCGGCAAACGCAGGCGCGGCAGCCCCTCGGCCTGCATCTCCGCCACGGAGTCGCAGCCGGCCAGCTCGCGGCAGGCGGCATTGGCATAGACGATCCGCCCGTGGTGGTCATAGGCCACGATGGCGTCGCTGGCCTGTTCCGCCAGCGCGGACATCAGGGCCAGGTCCTCGCGATGGGTCCGGGCCACCCGCGCCAGCAGGCGGTCCACCGCGGCGCCGACCTCGTCCCATTCGTCGCCGCTGCTGGGGAAGCGCCGGGCATCGGAATGCGCCGGGTCGTCGTGGGCGGCGGCCAGATGGTCGCGCAATCGCAGCATCGGCGCCATTGCCTTGCGGCCGACGATCAGCATGGTGGTGGCGCAGACGACCACGGAGATCAGCAGCACCAGCCCGGAGATGCGCCAGACGAAGGCGGTGAGTTCCGGCCCGATCCAGCCGGCGTCCAGCCGCGCGACGATGCCGAAGCGGATCCCCAGCTCCTCGGGGGAGTAATAGACCTCGTAGCGGCGCCCGCCGTCCACCCGTCGCGGACCGGCGGAGAGGGAGGCGCGCTCATGCGCCGGAGCCTCGCCGAAGGTGCCCAGAAGCTCGTCGCCCTCGTACAGCCGTCCGCCGCGAACCGGCTCCCGCTGGCTCATCAGCCGGCCGGTGATCAACAGGTCCGTCGTCCGCGCGTGCATCTGCGTGGTGTAGGCCGCCGACAGCGCCGCCGCCCCGGCATGGCGCAAGCGGTCGTACAGGTCGTCGCGAAAGCTGAAGTAAGAGGGCACAAGGATCGCGCCCTCGACCAGCAGGATGCTCAGGAACACGACGCCCGCGATGCGCCGGCACAGGCGGCAGCGGAACGGTTCCAGCAGCCCCGACAGACCGTGAAGTGATCCCGGCGCCATCGTCTCCCCAACCCTTGATACGCTCACCCCCGCCGACAGCTAACCGCGCAGGCTTTAAAAATACATTGACTGGGGTCCTGGCGCGACAGTTATCGCGCGAAAGTTGTACATTTCCCGGTTGCGACGACGCCGTTCGCGCCTTGGCCCTCCTCAGGCCCGCGCCGTTTCGAGCGGCAGGGCGGCCAGGAGGATGCGATCGATCGTCGTGCCGTCGCGGCTCATCGGCCAGACCAGGCGCTGGAACGCCAGGCCGCCGGGCCACTGCTGGTCGCGCGGCCCCGGCAGCACGTCCCGTTCCAATCGGGGGCGCTGTTCCCGCAGGGTACGCATCAGGATTTCGCGGAAGCGCTCCCGCCGGGCCGGCGGCGCCATCTCCTCGATGTCGCGGCCCTGATAATGCACGCCGCCGGTGATGTCGCCCCAGCGCGTGCCGTAGATTCCGAAGCGAAAGCGAGGGGCGGCCTCGCCCGCCGCCGGCGGCAGCACGTCGACCATGTGGATGTAGCCGGCCATGCGCCGTACCGCAAGGATGTCGAAGTTTTCCGGACGCGGGAAGCCGCCGCGGGGGGCCAGCGCGCTCAGGTGGCCCGCAAGGGCCCGGATTTCCAGACTGTCGATGGACTCGACATCGAAGGCGAAATCGTCCTGATTCATGACTCGTTATCTAACACACGCCAAGGTTCCTGGCGCGCATCATAATGTCGTGAGCTTCCTCGTGACAGGCTGCATGGGCCCAACGAAAAGCGCCCCGGGCCATGGGCCCGGGGCGCAACCGCGTGCGAAGCGCGGTGGCCGCTACTCGCGCATGATGCCGAGGATGTTCAGGACGTGGATGAACATGACCACGAAGGTGCCATAAAGCTGGAAGGCGCCGAAGATGGCCTTGCGCGCCACCACGTCGCCCAGGTCGCCCTCGCTGTACATGTTCTTGATCTGCTGGGTCTCCCAGGCGGTGATGCCGGAGAACAGCAGCACCACGATGATCGAGAGCACCAGCGACATGCCCTCGCTCTGGAAGAAGAAGACGTTCGCCAGCAGCGCGATGAAGATGCCGATGGTGGCCATCATGAAGAAGGCGCCCAGCGGCGACAGGTCCTTCTTCGTCGTGTAGCCCAGCAGGCTCATCCCCGCGAAGGTCGCGGCGGTGATGAAGAAGGCGCGCGGCACCAGCATCGGGTCCATCTGGGCGTACTGCCAGAGGATCGGGCCCAGGATCAGGCCCCACAGGCTGGCGTAGACCCAGAAGCAGACCTGCGCCGCGACGACCGACTTGGTCATCATGATGCGCGGCGCGAAGAAGCCGAGGCCGAGCAGGCCGATGAACAGCACCCAGAACAGACTGGCCACCGTCTGCACGGCCGCCGGGCTGCTGGCGACCAGCATGCCGAGCGCGCCGGTGTAGGCGACGCCGAGCGCCATGTAGTTGTAGACGCGCAGCATGTAGTTGCGCAGGCCGACATCGACGCCGGCAACCTCGGCCTGGCTGCGCGTCATGGTGCGGCGGTCAGGACCCTGAGCCATGGATCGTTCTTCCCTGTTTCCAACACGGTTGTCCGGATTTCGAGGCCGGATGGCACACCGGGAATATCGGTCACGGCGGTGCCGGGATCAAGAGATTTGCGCACGGGTTCGGCGAAAACCGCGCCGCACCGCCGTCGTCGAGCTTGAGCCTAGCGCGCCCGCGCTGCCGTGTCGATCCGCGGCGACACGGCTACTCGTTGCGCAGCAGCGGCGCCGCCTTGGCGCGCAGCGCCCGCCAGGTGCCGGCATAACCGAAGGCCAGCGTCACCGCCGTCGCCAGCAACGCGGTGACCGCCACGGCAAGCGGCAGCAGCACGAAGTCCGCGCCCATCACCCGCGTCATCACCACCCATCCGGCAACGCTGCCGACGACCGCCGCGATGCCGGCGGTGACCGCGCCCAGCAGGCCGTACTCCAGCAGGAAGGCCACGGTGACATTGCGGCGCGTGGCGCCCAGCACCTTGAGCATCACGGCGTCGTAGATGCGCTGCCGATGCCCGGCCGCCACGGCGCCGGCCAGCACCAGCACGCCGGACAGCAGCGTCACCGAGGCCGTGGCGCGCACCGCCGTGGCGATGTTCGCCAGGACGTCGGAGATGCGTTGCAGCACCTCGCGCACGCGGATGGCCGAGACGTTCGGGAAGGCCTCGGCAATGGCCTGCTCCAGCGCCGCCTCCTGCCCCGGCGCCACGTGCGCGGTCGCCAGGTGGCTCTGCGGCGCCTCCGCGATCAGCCCGGGGGAGAACACCATAACGAAGTTGATCCGCAGTTCCGACCACTCGATCCGGCGGAAGTTGGCGATCTCCGCGGTGACGTTGCGGCCCAGCACGTTGACCGTCAGGCTGTCGCCCGGCTCGAGGCCCATCGCCCGCCCCAGCTCGGCGTCGATGGAGACGAGCTGCCGGCCGTCGTGGTCGGGCGCCCACCACTCGCCCGCGACCACGGTGCTGTTCTCCGGCACCTCGCGCGCCCAGGTGATGCCGCGGTCGCCCTGGAACACCCACTTCACGTCGTCGGGAATGGTCAGCTCGTCGACCGGCGTGCCGTTCACCCGCGTGATGCGCCCGCGCAGCATCGGCACGGTGTTGACCGCCTCGACGCCGGGCACGGCCCGCGCGGTGTCCTTGAAGGCCGCAAGCTGGTCCGGCTGGATGTCGATGAAGTAGTAGGCCGGCGCGCGCGCCGGCATGTCCTCGCGCACCTGGCGGGTCAGGTTGCCCTCGATCAGCGCGATGGCCACCAGCACGGTCAGCCCCAGGCCCAGCGACATCACGACGCTGCCCGTGGGCGCGCCCGGACGGTGCAGGTTCGCCACCGCCAGCCGCAGCCCCGGCCGGCGGGCGCGCGGCAGTCGTTTCGCAACCGCAACGACCCCGACGGCGGCCAGACGGAAGGCCGCCAGCGCGCCGGCCGCGCCGGCCACGAAGCCGAGCGCGAAGAGTCGGTCCTGCGCGTTCACCACCGCCAGCGCCGCCAGGGCCACACTGGCCGCCCCGATCGCCGCCAGCGCCCAGGCCGGGAGCCGCGCCGCCTGGTGCGCCACCACGTCGCGGAACAGCGCCGCCGCCGGGATCGCCTGCGCGCGGGCCAGCGGCCAGAGCGTGAAGGCCAGCGTGGTCAGCACGCCGAACACCGCCGCCACCGCCAGGGGCCGCGGATAGACCCCCAGCGCGAGGTCGAAGTTCAGATAGCTTGCCAGGATCGGCCCGGCGCCCAGCGGCAGCGCCGCGCCCAGGGCCAGCCCCAGGAGGATGCCCAGGCCCGCCAGCGCCATCACCTGCGCCAGATACACCAGGAACACCAGCCGTCCCGAGGCGCCGAGGCATTTCAGGGTCGCAATGGTCTCCCGCCGTCCGTCGAGGTAGGCCTTGACCGCGTTGGCGACGCCGACCCCGCCGACCAGCAGCGCGGTCAGCCCCACCAGCGTCATGAACAGCGTCACGCGGTCGACGAAGCGCGTCATGCCCGGCGCGGCGTTGGCAAGATCGCGCACCCGCCAGCCGGCCTCGGGAAACGCCGCGTTCAGGCGTTGCTTCCAGGCGGCGGCGCCGGTGTCCGCCGGGGTGTCGAGGCGATAGTGGTAGTACACCAGGCTGCCGGGCTGGACGAGTTTCGTATCGTCCAGGCTGTCGCGGGCGACGAGCACGCGTGGCCCCAGGGTGAAGGTCTGGGCGGCGCGGTCGGGCTCGCGCAGCAGTTCGCCCCGGACGGCGTAGGTCGCCTCGCCGATCCTCAGGGCATCGCCGGTCTCCAGGCCGAGGCGCTGCGCCAGCACCGGGTGGACCAGCGCGCCCCAGCGGCCGGCGCGCCGGGCCAGCGCCTGCTCCAGGGACTGCGCCGGCGCCGTCGCGACGCGGCCATAGAGCGGATAGGCGGCATCGACCGCCTTCAGCTCCACCAGCGCCTGGCGGGGCTCGCCGTCCCCGCCCGCGTGCCGCGCCATCGCCCGCAGCTCGGCGGTGCGCGACAGTCGCGCCGAGTTGGCGCGCAGCCATGCGAACTGCGCCTCGCTGGCCGGGGTGTGGATGCGGCGGATGTCGATCTCGCCGCCCAACAGCGCCCGGCCGTCATTCTTCACCCCCTGGAGCATCGCCTGCGAGAGCGAGCCGACGCCGGCGATCGCCGCGACTCCGAGCAGGAGGCAGGCCAGGAAGATCCGGAAGCCCTTGAGGCCGCCGCGCAGCTCGCGCCGGGCGAGTCGCAGGGCGATGGGCAGCTCGGCCGGACGGTTCGGCATGGCCGCCTCAGGCCAAGGCGCGGGCGGGGGCGGCGCCGCGCCCGTCGTCGACGATGCGGCCGTCCACGAGCTGGACCTGCCGCCCGCAGCGCGCGGCGATGGCCTCGTCGTGGGTGATCAGCACCAGCGTCGCGCCGTCGCGCCCGCCGAGGTCGAACAGCAGGTCCATGACCTGCGCGCCGGTCTGGCGGTCCAGATTGCCCGTGGGCTCGTCGGCCAGCAGCAGCTTGGGCTGCGTGGCGAAGGCGCGGGCGAGCGCGGTGCGCTGCTGCTCGCCGCCGGAAAGCTGGCCGGGATAGTGGGTCAGGCGATGGCCGAGCCCGACCTGCTCCAGGCACGCCGCCGCCCGGTCGAAGGCGTCGCGCCGGCCGGCGAACTCCAGCGGGATGGCCACGTTCTCCAGCGCCGTCATCGTCGGGACGAGGTGGAAATCCTGAAAGACGATGCCGACGTTGTCGCGGCGGAACAGGGCCAGGCCGTCCTCGTCCAGGGTCGCGAGGTCGTGGCCCGCCACGGCCACGCGGCCGCCGGTCGGCCGTTCCAGCCCGCCGACGATCATCATCATCGAGGACTTGCCGGAGCCCGAGGGACCGACCACGCTGACGCTCTCGCCGGCGTCGATCCGCAGGTCCAGTCCCTTCAGGATGTGCACCGGCCCGGCCTGGCTGGGCAGCGTCAGCTCCAGGGCGTCCAGGTCGATCATGGGCGCAGGCGAAGCGGTCACGGCGAAGGCTCCCTTGGCATGGCGCGACGCTCCCGGATATGGCGCCGCCGCCACGACAATCAACGCGGGGTATCGGTTACGTCACCGCAACGATTTGGCCGGGTGCCGCGCGCGGGTTGCCGTTGCGGCCGGTCGGGCCGATATGCGGGTCGACATGACGAGAGGGGAATGCCGCATGTTCACGCCTCGCGGTCGCGCGCGCTCCCGGCTTTTGGCTGTGCTGGGGCTGGCGCTGGTTGCGTTGCTGGCCGGGACGCCGGCGCGGGCCAGCGACGACGACGGTGACCCGCCTCTGGAGATCCTGGCCTTCGGCGACAGCCTGGTGCACGGCTACGGCCTGCCGGAGGGGCAGACCTTTCCCGACCAGCTCGAACAGGCATTGCGGAAGGCCGGCGAGGACGTCCGCGTGATCAACGCCGGCAGCTCCGGCGACACCACTCAAACCGGCCGTTCGCGCCTGGACTGGGTGCTGCAGGAACACGTGGACGCCGCCATCGTCGTGCTGGGCGCCAACGACGCCCTGCGCGGCATCGATCCCCGGGTGACCCACGACAACCTCGACGCCATCCTGACCCGCCTGGACGAGAAAGGCGTGCCGACGCTGCTGGCGGGGATGAAGGCGCCGCGCAACCTGGGCAGGGACTATGTCCAGGCCTTCGACAAGGTCTACGACCGCCTGGCGGCGGCGCACGACGTGGTGTTTTATCCCTTCTTCCTGGAGGGCGTGGCGACGAAGCCGGAACTCAACCAGGGGGACGGCATCCATCCCAACGCCAAAGGCGTTGCGGTCATCGTCGAGAACATCATGCCGAAGGTGAAACGACTCCTGGCGCGGGTGCGCGGCCAGGCGGAGAGCGGGGGCTGACACCACAAGCCATTTAAATGATTCGTGACGCTCATCTTTCGACAAGCTCAAGATGAGGCCCTCATGCTGAGCCTGTCGAAGCATGAGCGTGGAGGGGCTGGGCATTGGCACGCTTGGTGCCGTGCAGACATTTCTGAAAGAGGGGGACCCGGAGATGGACTACCGGCCACTGGGCCGCACCGGCCTGCGCGTGAGCGCGATCTGCCTGGGCACGATGACCTGGGGCACGCAGAACACCGAGGCCGAGGCGCACGAGCAGTTGGACTGCGCGCTGGACCGCGGCGTGAACTTTCTCGACACGGCGGAGATGTACCCCACGCCCTACAGCGACGCCGCGCGGGGCCGCACCGAGGAGATCATCGGCATCTGGCTGGCCGACCGGGGCACGCGCGACAAGGTGGTGCTGGCGACCAAGGCGCTGGGCCCCGGCCGGAACTTCGCCAACGTCCGCGGCGGCCCGCGCTTTACCAAGGCACAGCTTGCCCAGGCCGTCGACGAGAGCCTGCGCCGTCTGCGCACGGATTATATCGACCTCTACCAGCTCCACTGGCCCGAGCGGCCGGCCAACTATTTTGGCAAGCTGGGCTTCGACATCCCCGAGGACGGCCGCGACTGGACGCCGCTGGAAGAGACCCTGGCGGCCCTCGACGACCTGGTGAAGGCCGGCAAGATCCGCCACGTCGGGCTGTCCAACGAGACGCCCTGGGGCACCATGCGTTTCCTCGAACTCGCCGAGCAGGGGCAGGGGCCGCGCATGGCGTCGATCCAGAATCCCTACAGCCTGCTCAACCGCAGCTTCGAGGCCGGCCTGGGCGAGATCGCCGTGCGCGAGGACTGCGGCCTGCTGGCCTACGCCCCGCTGGGCGCCGGCACGCTGACCGGCAAGTACCTGCACGGCGCCCAGCCGGAGGGCGCACGGCTGACGCTCTATCCGCAGAACTCGCGCTATCGCACGCCGCAGGGCGAGAAGGCGGTGGCCGCCTATCTCGACATCGCCCGGCGGCACGGCCTGGACCCGGCGCAAATGGCCATCGCCTACGTGCTTGCGCGCCCCTTCACCACGGCGGCCATCATCGGCGCGACGAACATGGTGCAGCTCCGCAACAATATCGCCGCCATGGACCTGCGGCTGAGCGACGAGGTGCTGGGGGAGATCGAGTCGGTGCACAAGGTCTACACCTATCCCTGTCCTTGACGCCCGCCTTGACCGCGGCGCGGCGCGCCTGCTACGCGCTCGATTCAGGTGATGCAATGATGCGACTGTTCGTGGCCCTTCCGCTGCCCGACGGCCTGCGCGACCGCCTGGCCGAGATGGCCGGCGGGCTGGACAACGCCCGCTGGGTCGACCCCGACAACATGCACCTGACGCTGCGCTTCCTGGGCGACCTCGATGGCCGGGAGGCCGCCGACGTCGACGCGGCCCTGGGCGCCATCAAGGCGCCGGCGTTCGACATGGCGCTGGCGGGGCTGAACACCTTTGGCAACGGCAAGAAGGTCAGCGCGCTGTGGGTCGGCGTCGACGCGCCGGAGCCGCTGATCCGCCTGCAGGGCAAGGTGGAGAAGGCCGTGCAGCGCGCCGGCGTGGCGCCGGAGGGACGCAAGTTCCGCCCGCACGTCACCCTGGCGCGCTTCAAGGGGCCGCCAGGGCCGAAGCTGGAAGCCTTCCTGCAAACCTACGGCCTGTTCCGCAGCGACCCCATCCACGTCGACCGATTCCTGCTCTATTCCAGCAAGCTGACGCCCAAGGGGCCGATCTATCGCGTGGAGCAGGAATACTTGCTGGAGCCGATTGTTTCGGAGGCGGAACAAGGGCCGTCGGCCTAAAGCGCCCGGCGCCGCCGCCACGCCACGGTCTCGCGGTGCAGGACGTAGAGGCCGGCGGCGATGATCAGCGCGGCGCCGAACCAGGTCGGGCGGTCCGGCCAGCTCATCCAGACCAGCCAGTCATAGGCGATGGCCCAGATCATCGCGCTGTAGTCGAAAGGCGCGACGACCGCCGCCGGCGCCAGGCGGAAGGCCTGGGTCAGGAGCACCATCGCCAGACCGCCGACCAGGCCCATCGCCGCGAAGAGACCCCAGTCGCCCGGCGTCGGCGTGGTCCAGTGGCCGAAGGGCATCACCGCGCCGGCCAGCAGCACCGGCACGACGCTGGTGTAGAAGACGAAGGCCAGCGTGGTCTCGCTGGTCGCGTACTTGCGCGCGGTGAGGAAGTTCAGGGCGTAGCAGACGGCGGTGAAGAGGATCAGCAGCGACGCCGGCTGGAACGCCGCGAGGCCCGGTCGGACCACCACGAGCACCCCGGCGAAGCCGGCCAGCACGCCGCTCCACCGCCGCCAGCCCACCGGCTCGCCCAGCATGACCGGGGACAGCGCCGTCATGATCAGCGGCGCGGTGAAGGCGATGGCCCAGGCGCTGGACAGCGGCAGCTCGCGCAGGCCTGCGAAGAAGGTGAAGGCCGAGCCCGCCATCAACAGCCCGCGAAAGCCGTGCAGCCACCAGCGCCGCGGCCGCAGCAGCCGCAGTCCGCCCAGCGCCTGCGTCATCAGCACGATCAGCGGCAGCGCGAACAGCGAGCGGAAGAACACGACCTGGGCGATGGGGTAGTCCGCGCCCAGCCATTTCGCGAACGCATCGTTGGTCGCCAGACAGAAAGCGCCGCCCAGCATGCAGGCGATGCCCAGGCCATTGCGTTCCTGGCGCACGGCCTCGGGCGCGCTCATCGGAAGCGCTCCAGCGTCCGCGCCACGCCGCCGGCGTAGCCGCCGCCGAACAGCGCGGTGTGCACCAGCAGCGGGTAGAGGTTGTAGATGTCCCGCCGCGTTTCGAAAAAGCCTTCGCGCAGCCCGGCCAGCTCGGCGTAGCGGTCGAAGAAGGGCCGGCCAAAGCTCGCGAACAGCGTCGAAAAGGCCAGGTCCATTTCTGGATCGCCGTAGTAGATCGCCGGGTCGATGAAGCCGACGATCCGCCCCTGCCCCGCCAGAATGTTACCGCCCCAGAGGTCGCCGTGCAGCAGGGCGGGCGCCGGCGGCTCGTCGATGAAATTTCCCAGCCGCGCGCAGAATCGTTCCAGCGCCGCAAAGAGCTCGGTCGGCAAATGGCCGCTGTCCAGCGCGACGCGGCCCATGGAGAGCAGCCGCTGGTCGCGGAAAAAGTCGATCCAGCCTGCCGTCGGGGGATTGGGCTGGTGCAGCGGTCCGATCAGGGTGTTCCGCTCCAGCCCGAAGGTCGGCGCGGTGGCGGCGTGCAGCGCCGCGACGTGGCCGGCCGCGTCCGCCTGCGCGGCGGCGTCCAGGCGTCCGCCCGACTCCAGCCAGTCCATCACCAGCAGGTCGTCGTCGCCCAGGTGCACGGCCGGCACCGGCAGCGGCGAGCGCGTCGCCAGATAGCCCAGCATCCAGGCCTCGATCGCCAAGCCGCCCTGGGGCGCGATCTTGGCGACCACCCGTCGCCCGTCCGCCAGGTCCAGGCGCCGCACGTCGGCGATGCAGCCGCCGGCCAGCGGCCGTGCCTGCACCGGCGGCACGCCGAGCGCCGCGGCAACCCGTTCCGCAACCGATAGCGGCAGCCGCGTCATCGCCCGAATTCGCCGCGCGCGACGGCGGCGAGAAGGCCCTCGGCGCCCTGCTCGATCAGGTCCAGCATGGTCTCGAAGCCCTGCGCGCCGCCATAGTACGGGTCGGGCACGTCGCGCGCGCCGGCGCCGGCGGCGAAGTCCAGGAACGGGCGCACGCCGTCCCGCCGCCGCGCCGGCGCCATGCCGCGGAGCTGGCGCAGGTGGCCGTCGGCCATCGCCAGCAGCAGGTCGAAGCGCGCGAAGTCCTCCGCCACCACCTTGCGGGCGCGCAGGCCACTCAGGTCATAGCCGCGCCGCCGCGCCGCCGCGATGGCGCGGCGGTCCGGCGGCTCGCCCACGTGGTAGCCGGTGGTGCCGGCCGACTCCAGATGCAGCCGCCCGTCCAGTCCGGCCGCCGCGGCCTTGTCGCGCACCACGACCTCGGCCGTGGGCGAGCGGCAGATGTTGCCGGTGCAGACGAAGAGGACGCGGAGAGGCTGCGCGATGCTGTCGGACATGGGAACACCCTTGCGTTGGGTGGTCGGCGTTGCCTGGCCTGAATACGCCGCGTCGCGGCCGTCGCCCCAGCCTTCACCCGACCCTGCCCCCAGGGACTACGCCATTCACGGCCTCAAGGGAATTGAACCTCGCCAGGTTCCGAAAACTGTGAATGCCGCAGCGCTCGCGGGGGGAAGTGACAAAAAAGGGGCGGTGCGCGACCGTGCGGCGTCGCGAGATGTGCCCGGCGCGAGCTACCGCGTCGGCACGGGCTTTTCGCCGGAGTAGTCGTAGAACCCGCGGCCGGCCTTGCGGCCCACCCAGCCGGCCTCGACGTACTTGACCAGCAGCGGACAGGGGCGATACTTGCTGTCCGCCAGGCCGTCGTAGAGCACGTGCATCACCGCCAGGCAGGTGTCCAGCCCGATGAAGTCGGCCAGCTCCAGCGGCCCCATGGGGTGGTTGGCGCCCAGCTTCATCGCGGTGTCGATCGACTCCACGCCGCCAACGCCCTCGTAGAGGGTGTAGACCGCCTCGTTGATCATCGGCAGCAGGATGCGGTTGACGATGAAGGCCGGGAAGTCCTCCGCCACCGCCGGGGTCTTGCCCAGCTTGAAGGTGAGGTCGCGCACCACCTGG
This sequence comes from uncultured Rhodovibrionaceae bacterium, assembly GCA_964561005.1. Lineage (GTDB taxonomy): Bacteria > Pseudomonadota > Alphaproteobacteria > Kiloniellales > Rhodovibrionaceae > CAZLNO01. The sequence continues at coordinate 18,843 of CAZLNO010000047.1, forward strand.
AAGGTGTCCTCCTCGGTGGCGATGCCGCGGATCAGTTCGACCAGCTTCATGACCGGCACGGGGTTCATGAAGTGCATGCCCATGAAGCGGCCGGGGCGATCGGTGACCGAGGCCAGGCGCGTGATCGAGATCGACGAGGTATTGGTCGCGATGGCCGCCTCGGGCTTCAGGTGCGGCACGAGGTTCTTGAGGATGGTGCGCTTGATGTCCTCGTTCTCGGTCGCCGCCTCGATGACGAGGTCGCAGTCCTCGAAGATCGTGTAGTCCAGGCCGGTCTTGATGCGCCGCTGCGCCGCCGTCTTCGCGTCGGCGTCGAGGCGGCCCTTCTCCACCGCCCGGCCCAAACCCTTCTCGATCTTCGCCAGACCCGCGTCCAAGTGCTCCTGGTCGACGTCGGTGAGCCGCACGTCATAGCCCGACTGCGCCAGCACCTGGGCGATGCCGCTGCCCATCTGGCCGGCGCCGATGACGCCCACAGTCTTCAGGGCGTCGGGCGTCACGATCGGACGGTCTTTCGTCTGCTGCTCCAACATCTGTCGCGTTGCACCTGGTTGTGGACGGTCATGTGTGTGGCGAGCCGGGGCGGACGGCGGGTCCGCCCCGCGCCCGCCACCGGATCAGCCCTTGAGGTTGTCCAGCTCCTTCTCGAACTCCGGCACCGCCTGGAAGAGGTCGGCCACGAGGCCGTAGTCGGCGACCTGGAAGATCGGCGCCTCCTCGTCCTTGTTGATGGCGGCGATGACCTTGGAGTCCTTCATGCCGGCGAGGTGCTGGATGGCGCCGGAGATGCCGACGGCGACGTAGAGGTCGGGCGCCACCACCTTGCCGGTCTGGCCGACCTGGTAGTCGTTGGGGACATAGCCGGCGTCCACCGCCGCCCGGCTGGCGCCGACCGCCGCGCCCAGCTTGTCGGCCACGCGCTCCAGCATATGGAAGTTCTCGCCGCTGCCCAGGCCGCGGCCGCCGGAGATCACGATCTTCGCGGTGGTCAGTTCCGGCCGGTCCGACTGCGTCAGCTCCTGGCCCACGAAGCTGGAAAGGCCCTGCTCGTCCGCGCCCTCGATCTCCTCGATCGCGGCGCTGCCGCCCTCGGCCGCGACGGCATCGAAGGAGGTGCCGCGCACGGTGATCAGCTTGGGATCGTCGCTCGACTTCACCGTGGCGAAGGCGTTGCCGGCGTAGATCGGGCGCTTGAAGGTATCCGGCGCGACAACCTCGGAGATGTCGGAGATCTGCTGCACGTCCAACAGCGCGGCCGCGCGCGGCAGCACGTTCTTGCCGAAGCCCGAGGCCGGCGCCAGGACATGGCTGTAGCTGGAGGCCAGCTTGACGATGACCGGCGCCAGGTTCTCCGCCAAGGCGTGGTCCAGCGGCGCGGCGTCGCACAGCAGGACCTTCGTGCAGCCCGGCACCTGGGCCGCGCTCTCCGCCGCCGCCCGGCAGCCGCTGCCGGCCACCAGGACGTGCAGGTCGTCGTCGCCCAGCTTCTGCGCCGCCGCAATCGTGCTCAGCGTGCCGGACAGGAGGTGTTCGTTGTCGTGTTCGGCGATGACCAGGACGCTCATGACCTACCTTCGCTCTTCATTCTCGTTTGCCGATGCCCTTGTCCGGTCGTTCGGCCTTGCGGCGGCGGACGCACCGATCCCCGCATTGTGCGGTCGCACAATAGGGAGCGGTCACACGACTGTCAACGTTGCCGCCATGCGCCGAAACGCGCGGATTCGCGGGCGATTGCCGCGCCGGCTCAGCGATGTGCGCCGGGCTTCCACAGGACGTCCGCGTCACCGTTGTCGTTGGCGTGGCGCGCCAGGACGAACAACAGGTCCGACAGACGGTTCACATAGCGCACGACCTCCGGATTGATCGCCTCCTCCGCCGCCAGCAGCGTGATATCGCGCTCGGCCCGGCGGGCGACGGTGCGCGCCAGATGCAGGTAGGCCGCCGCCGCGCCGCCGCCCGGCAGCACGAAGGATTTCAGCGGCTTGAGTCGGGCGTTCACCCGGTCGATCTCGCCCTCCAGCCAGGCCACCTGCCGGGCGCTGACGCGCAGCGGCTCGTGCGGCGGGTTCTCCTGCTCGGGCGTGCAGAGGTCGGCGCCGACGTCGAAGAGGTCGTTCTGGATTCGCGCCAGCACGGCGTCGATCTCCGCGGACACCTGCAGGCGGGCCAGGCCGATCGTGGCGTTGGCCTCGTCGACCGTGCCGTAGGCGGTCACCCGCGGCGCGTGCTTGGCCACGCGCTGGCCGCCGCCCAGGGCCGTTTTGCCCTGGTCGCCGCCGCGCGTGTAGATGCGGGTCAACTGAACCATTGTCGTCCGCCCTTCAGGGGTCCCAGCCGGCGCTAGCCGCCGTTGCCGATCATGAAGGCCACCGCCAGCAGGGCGAGCGCCACGCCCTGGCAGAGCACCCGCCAGCGCATCAGCTTGTTGCCGTACTTACGGTTCGCCTCGCCGCCCCTGGCCATCACGATCAGCCCGGAGAACAGCACCCCGAGCGTGATCAGCAGGGCCAGGGCGATCAGTATAGCCACAAAGGTCTGCATACCCGTTTATATAACGCCGGCCGGGGCTCCCGGCCAGTATCACCTTGCCCGCAAGGTCGGTCGCGGGTTCTGCCACGACCAAGCGCCGGCCAGCCGTCCAGGTGCGCCGCGTTCTTGAGCGCGAGCGTCGCACCGCGTCGCTAGTTCCGCCCGCTCAGCAGGCCGCGGGCGATGACCTGCGCCTGGATCTCCGCCGCGCCCTCGAAGATGTTCAGGATGCGGGCGTCGCAGAGCACGCGGGAGATCTTGTATTCCTGGGCATAGCCGTTGCCTCCGTGCACCTGCAGGGCGTTGTCCGCCGTCGCCCAGGCCACGCGCGCGCCCAGCAGCTTGGCCATGCCGGCCTCGATGTCGCAGCGGCGGTCGCTGTCCTTCTCCCGCGCCGCGGCGTAGGTGAGCTGGCGCGCCATCATGATCTCGACCGCCGCCCAGGCCAGCTTGCCGGCGACCCGTGGGAAGCGCGCCAACGGCTTGCCGAACTGCGCCCGGTCGATGGCGTAGGCGAGGCCCAGCTCCAGCGCGTTCTGCGCCACGCCGACGGCGCGCGCCGCGGTCTGGATACGCGCCGATTCGAAGGTTGCCATGAGCTGCTTGAAGCCCTGGCCCTCCTCGCCGCCGAGCAGCGCGTCCGCCGGCACCTCGAAGTCGTCGAAGGCGATCTCGTACTCCTTCATGCCGCGATAGCCCAGCACGGGGATCTCGCCGCCGGTCATGCCCTGGGCGGGGAAGGGGTCGTCGTCGGTGCCGCGCGGCTTTTCCGCCAGGAACATCGACAGCCCCTTGTAGCCCGGCTCCTCCGGGTTGGTGCGGGCCAGGAGCGTCATCAGGTCGGTGCGCGCGGCGTGGGTGATCCAGGTCTTGTTGCCGTTGACGCGGTAGACCTGGCCGTGGCGCGTGGCGCGCGTGCGCAGGCTGCCCAGGTCGCTGCCGACGTTGGGCTCGGTGAAGACGGCGGTGGGCAGGATCTCGCCGCTGGCGATTTTCGGCAGGTAGTGGTCCTTCTGCGCGTCGGTGCCGCCCAGGCGGATCAGCTCGGCGGCGATCTCCGAGCGCGTGCCCAGCGAGCCGAGCCCGATGTAGCCGCGCGACAGTTCCTCGGTGACGACGCACATCGCCGTCTTGCCCAGGCCGAGCCCGCCGTTCGCCTCCGGCACGGTCAGGCCGAAGACGCCCAGCTCGGCGAGCTGCTCCACCACCTCCAGCGGGATCAGCTCGTCTTTCAGGTGCCACGCGTGCGCCGCCTCGGCGTGGCTGTCCGCGACCTTGCGGAACTGCTCGCGCACCAGGTCAAGGGTCTCGTCGTCCAGGCCCGGAGCGCCGAAGTCGCGCTGGTCGAAGCGGTCCACCAGCAGCTCGGCCAGCCGCATCCGGGCCGCGCTGGTGTTGCCGCCGCGCGCCAGCGCCCGCACCGCCGGGTCGTCGGACAGCGCGCGCACGGCCGCGTCTTCCAGGTCCAGGTCGCCCGGCCGCAGCACCTCGCCCTGGCTCATGGGAATGCCGCCCACAAGCTGCTGCAGATACTCGCCGAAGCCGATTCGCAGGGTCAGCCGCTCGACCTCGCCCAGGCGGTCCTGGGCGTCCAGCCGCCGCGCCCAGTCCAGCGTTTCGCGCAGCGCCGAGACATAGGTCGCCAGCCAGGCGAAGCCGTGCGCGGCGTGCTGCTCCCGCTCGACCAGGCCGGCCACCACCTTGCCCTCCGGCGCGATCAGGCGGGCCAGCGCGGCCTTCGCGGCGTCGCGGAACGACTCGGCGGCGTCCAGCGCCCGCGCGCAGGTCCCCAGCAGCTCGTCCTCAAGCGGCCCGGTCGAGGCCGCGTGCGCGGCGACGGCGGTTCGGGTCATGGTGTCCTCGCCTTCCTCTTGCCCGCGGATCGAATGGCCATCAGTCCACCTCCCCCCGCTTGCGGGTCGGGGGCTTGCCCCCGACCCGAACGTTTTCCAGGGCGATGGACCGCGCGGTGCCATCAGCCCCTTGATCCACCGTGCTTGCGAAAACGTTCCGGTCGCGGGCAAGCCCGCGACCGGCGAACATCCCGTTCCCCTCGTTCCCCGCGCGGGAAAGGTCGAATGCGGCAACCCTACTCCTCGACCGCGTCCTCCAGGGTGCGCAGGCCGGGGCGCTTGGCCTGGACCAGCACGGCCATGTTGCCGGGCTTGTGCTGGTTGCGCATCATCTTCATGTGGGCGCGCGGGATGTCGTCCCAGGTGAAGACCTCCGACATGCAGGGGTCGATGCGCCGGTCCACGACGAGCTGGTTGGCCTGGCTGGCCTGCATCAGGTTGGCGAAATGGCTGCCCTGGATGCGCTTCTGCCGCATCCAGACGAAGCGCGCGTCGAAGGTGATGTTGTAGCCCGTGGTGCCGGCGCAGAACACCACCATGCCGCCGCGCTTCACCACGAGGCAGGACACCGGGAAGGTGGACTCGCCCGGGTGCTCGAAGACGAAGTCCACGTCGTTGCCCTTGCCGGTGAAGCCCCAGATCGCCTTGCCGAAGCGCTTGGCCTCCTTCATCCAGGCGCTGAACTCGTCGGAACCGACCTTGGGAAGCTGGCCCCAGCAGTCGAATTCCCTGCGGTTGATCACGCCCATCGCGCCAAGCTGCTTGACGAAGTCCTCCTTGTCGGGATCGGAGATCACGCCGATCGCCTTGGCGCCGGCGGTGGCGATGAGCTGAACCGCCATCGAGCCCAGCCCGCCCGACGCGCCCCAGACCAGCACGTTGTGACTCGGCCGCAGGATGTGCGGGCGGTGACCGAACAGCATGCGGTAGGCCGTGGCCAGCACCAGGGTGTAGCAGCCGCTCTCCTCCCAGGTCAGGTGCCTGGGCCGCGGCATGAGCTGGCGGTCCTGCACCCGGCAGAACTGCGCGAACGAGCCGTCCGGCGTCTCGTAGCCCCAGATTCGTTGCGAGGGCGAAAACATCGGGTCGCCGCCGTTGCACTCCTCGTCGTCGCCGTCGTCCTGGTTGCAGTGGATGACGACCTCGTCGCCCACCTTCCAGCGCTTCACCTTGTTGCCGACGGCCCAGACGATGCCGGCGGCGTCGCTGCCGGCGATGTGGTAGTCCTGCTTGTGCACGTCGAACACCGAGATCGGCTGGCCCAGCGAGGCCCAGACGCCGTTGTAGTTGACGCCGGCGGCCATCACCATGACCAGGACATCGTGGCTGTCCAGTTCGGGGACGTCCACCACCTCCTCCTGCATGGCGGTGTCGGGCTCGCCGTGGCGCTCGCGCCGGATCGCCCAGGCGTACATCCGCTTGGGCACGTGGCCCAGCGGCGGAATCTCGCCGATCTCGTAGAGGTCCTTCTTCTCCTGCCCGCCGCGCAGGGTAACCACCTCCGCGTCCTTCGGGGCTTGGGCCGGCTGGCTCATGTTTCGCTCCCTCCTCTGGCGTGGCGGCGTGGCGGAGACCGGCCTGTCGTGCAGGCCGACCTCAGGGTAAGCCGCCGCCACGCAGCCTGGGCTCCGGAATCCGTCACAACTTGCTCGTGCTCGCCGCCCGAGGCGGCCCGGCCACCACCCTTAGCGGCTTGGCGATCGTTTTGCAATGCACAAGTTTCACCTTTTTTCGTAAACGGGGCTTGAAAAGCAATTTTGTGTCGTTGATGATGCGTGGCGGGAAAGAATGCCGCAGATCGGGAGAGGCCGATGAGCGACGGAGACCGCAGCGCAGCAAATTCGCCGGCCGCGGCGCGGCGCGACAAGCCCTGGCTGATCCGCACCTATGCCGGCCATTCCAGCGCCAGGGCGTCGAACGCGCTGTACCGCAAGAACCTGGCCGCCGGGCAGACCGGGTTGTCCGTCGCCTTCGACCTGCCGACGCAGACCGGCTACGACAGCGACCACGCGCTGGCGCGCGGGGAGGTCGGCAAGGTCGGCGTGCCGATCGGGCACCTGGGCGACATGGAGGCGCTGTTCGAAGGCATCCCGCTCGACCAGATGAACACCTCGATGACGATCAACGCCACCGCGCCCTGGCTGCTGGCGCTCTATGTCGCGGTGGCGGAGCGCAAGGGCATCGCGCGCGACAAGCTGTCGGGGACGGTGCAGAACGACATCGTCAAGGAATACCTGAGCCGCGGCACCTATGTCTTTCCGCCCAAGCCCTCGATGCGGCTGACCGGCGACGTGATCGCCTTCACCTACAAGGAGATTCCGCGCTGGAATCCCATGAACGTCTGCAGCTACCACCTGCAGGAGGCGGGGGCGACGCCGGAGCAGGAGCTGGCCTTCGCCCTGGCCAACGCGCAGGCGATCCTGGATGCCGTGCGCGACGGCGGCCAGGTGCCGCCCGAGGACTTCCCCAAGGTGGTCGGGCGCATCTCCTTCTTCGTCAACGCCGGAATTCGTTTCATTACCGAAATGTGCAAGATGCGCGCTTTCGTCCGCCTGTGGGACGAGATCACGCGCGCGCGCTATGGCGTGGAGGAGCCGAAGTACCGCCGTTTTCGCTATGGCGTGCAGGTGAATTCCCTGGGGCTGACCGAGCAGCAGCCGGAGAACAACGTCTACCGCATCCTCCTGGAGATGCTGGCCGTCGTGCTGTCCAAGGAGGCGCGCGCCCGCGCCGTGCAGTTGCCCGCCTGGAACGAGGCGCTGGGCCTGCCCCGGCCCTGGGACCAGCAGTGGTCGATCCGCCTGCAGCAGATCGTCGCCTACGAGACCGACCTGCTGGAGTACGGCGACCTCTTCACCGGCTCGCCCGTGGTGGAAGAGAAGGTCGAAGCGCTCTGCGCCGGCGCGCGGGAAGAGCTGGAGCGGATCGAGCGCATGGGCGGCGCCGTGGCGGCGGTGGAGAACGCCTACATGAAGGAGCGCCTGGTCGAATCGAATGCGCAACGACTTCGTGCGATCGAGACCGGCGAACAGACCGTCGTCGGCGTCAACGCCTATACCGAGAGCGAGCCCTCGCCGCTGACCGCCAAGCTCGACGACAGCTTCCTCGCCATCGACCCGGCCGACGAGGACGCGCAGATCGAAAGCCTGAACGCCTGGCGCGCCGCCCGCGACAACGCCAAGGTGGATGAAGCGGTGGCCGAGCTGAAGGCGGCGGCGGCGGAAGGGCGCAACATCATGGAGCCCTCGATCCGCTGCGCCCATGCCGGCGTCACCACCGGCGAGTGGGGCGACGCCCTGCGCGCCGTCTTCGGCGAGTATCGCGCGCCGACCGGAGTCGGCCGGGCGGTCGGCCACGGCCAGGGCGCCACCTCGCTGGAGGACGTGCGCGCGCGGGTCGATTCTGTCTCGGAACGACTGGGGCGGCGACTGAAGATGCTGGTCGGCAAGCCGGGGCTGGACGGCCACTCCAACGGCGCCGAGCAGATCGCCGTGCGCGCCCGCGACGCCGGCTTCGAGGTGGTGTACGAGGGCATCCGCCTGACCCCGGCCCAGATCGTCGGCGCCGCGCTGGAAGAGGGCGTGCACGTCGTGGGGCTGTCCATCCTCTCCGGCTCGCACGTCGCGCTGGTGACCCAGGTGATGGACCGCCTGCGCGCCCAGGGCCTGGACGACATCCCCGTCGTCGTCGGCGGCATCATTCCGGAATCGGACGCCCGCACCCTGAAGGCCGCCGGCGTGGCCGCCGTCTACACGCCGAAGGACTACGACCTCACCGCCATCATGGCCGACATCGTGGAGATCGTGGACCGGGATAC
>CAZLNO010000048.1:0-2337 GCA_964561005.1 uncultured Rhodovibrionaceae bacterium
TCGACTGCATTTCAACATGGCCTGTCGGTCATGGGAAGGTCGCGGCGCGGGAAGGTATGTGCGATGCGAAATATCTCCCGGTCCCACGCGAGCCGTCGCCTCGCCTCGCCGCGTTGCGGAGGCTTGAAGATTCGATGTGTGCAAAAACGCATCCAGTCTCCCATATTAATCACCACCGACCTCTTTCCGGGAGTGACCATCATGCGCGCGCGTTTCGACTTGGCGGCGGCCGGGCTTCTGATGCTGGGGCTGGCCGCCTGCGCCCATCCGACCAGCGAGCAATACGGCACCGGGGACGTCGGTCGGGTCATCGATACCGGCGAGGGCACCGTGGTCGCCGCCAAGGTGGTGGATATCAAGGGCGGCGAGAACTCCGGCGTCGGCGCGGTGGCAGGCGGCGCGCTGGGCGCGACGGGTGCGGCCACGGTGTTCGGCGGCGACAGCAGCGGCCGGCTGGCCGCCGGCATCATCGGCGGCATCCTGGGCGCCGGCGCCGGCTATATGGCCGAGCAGGAGGTCAGCGGCCGCCAGGGCATCGAGTACGTCATCCGAACGCCCGACGGCCGCCTGGTGACCCTGGTGCAGAACCGCGCGCCGGAGGAACAGCCCCTGGCGAGCGGGACGCCCGTGCTGATCCAGTACGGCCGGGACTACACCCGCATCGTGCCCTTGCCGGCCGGGGGCGCCGGGGCGCCGGCCGCCGCGAGCGAGGGCGGAAGCGGGGGCGCGAAGCGGCCGTCGTCCGGTGCCGTCTGGGACGAACCGGCGGGGCCGCGGACCGATCAAACGGCGGCGGGCGCAGCGGACTCCTGAAAACCGCCGGCCGGTTTCTTCGGTCGGGGTCTTGACGCCGACCGGAATGTTCCTGCTTCTTCCGGCTGGAAAACGGTCGGGGCGGGGGTGAACCTCCGTCCCGAAATCGTTGTCTAGGGATGACCACGGGAGCGCCGCCTTGAGCGCCACGCCGGATGGCAGGCCGCAAGAGGCCACGGAACGACCGCGCTATATCGACACCCCGCACCCCCCGCCCGGCGAGGCGGCCGAGGTCGCCGCCGGTGTTTACTGGGTGCGGCTGCCGCTGCCGTTCAAGCTGGACCACGTGAACGTCTGGCTGCTGGAAGACGGGCCGGGCTGGACCGTGGTCGACACCGGCGTGGCGAACGAAGCCTGCCGCGAGGCCTGGGCGGCCCTGCGCCGGGGCGTGATGGGCGGCCGGCCGGTGACGCGCGTCATCGCGACGCACTTCCACCCCGACCACGTGGGCTTGGCGGGCTGGCTCTGCGCGGCGGACGACGCGCCGCTCCAGATGACGCGCACGGAGTGGCTGACGGCGCGGCTGCTGGTGGCCGACCAGGGCGCGGCGATGACCGAGATGCGGGTCGAGCACGCCCGGCGCGCCGGCGGTGCGGCGGATTACCTGGACTACGTGCGGGGGCTGGGCGCGGCCTATGCCGATCGGGTGACCCCGCCGCCGTGCCGCTATGATCGGCTCGTCGAGGGTCAGGCGCTGGAGGTCGGCGGGCGGCGCTGGCGCGTCGTGGTGGGGCAGGGGCACGCGCCGGAGCACGCCTGCCTCTTCGCGCCCGACGAACGTATCCTGATCGCCGGCGACCAGGTGCTGCCGCGCATTTCGCCCAACGTCGGCGTGCCGCCGGACAGCCCGGAGAGCGATCCGCTGGCCGGCTTCCTGGCGACGCTGCAGCGGCTGCGGGGCCTGCCGGAAGACACCTTCGTGCTGCCCTCCCACGACAAGCCCTTCCGCGGGCTGCACCCGCGCCTGGCGGCCCTGGCGGCGCATCACGACGCGCGCCTGGACCGGCTGGCGGCGGCGTGCCGGGCGCCGCGCAGCGCGATGGAACTGGCCCGGGTGCTCTTCGACCGGCCGCTGGACGCGCATCAGACGGGCTTCGCCATCGGCGAGACGCTGGCGCACCTGAACCATCTGCGCCGCCAGGGCCGGGTCCGGCGGGAGAGCGATGGCGACGGTGTCTGGCGCTATCGGACGGCGGCGTGAGGCCGTTCGACATGCGGCGGGAGCGTGGCACGCTGAAGCGGGCCCTACGCGAGGGGGTGTTTTGGAGGGCAGGCTTCAGCCTCCCGCACATTCGGCATGCGGGCCTCATCTTGAGCTTGTCGAAAGATGAGGCCCGCAAGTCCGTCGGAGTGTTGTCGTTCTTACTCCGAGGGAATCTCCTCGGCCCCCTGGATCCGCATCGTCTCGGTGCCGTCCTCGGTGAACTGCCAGATGGCGATCGGCGTCTTCACGTCGCCGGCGTCGTCGAAGTCGGTCGCGCCGGCGGCGCCGGAGTAGTCCACGTCCTGGCCGGCCTTGATGGC
>CAZLNO010000048.1:2437-26971 GCA_964561005.1 uncultured Rhodovibrionaceae bacterium
AGGGGTTGTTCACGAAGATCGTCGCGGCCGACTTGAACTTGTAGTCCGACATGATCTCCCCGGCGGCGAGCTGGGCCGCGACGACGCCCTGGAGCGCGTCCGAGGAGGTGGTGCGGAACAGCAGGTCGGCCTCGCGGTCCTCCGGCAGCACCGAGATCAGCGGCGAGGTCGAGCCGTTGGAGATCTGCAGCACCCCGGACGGGATCGACACCGAGGTCGCCGTCGCCACGGTCACGCCGCTGGACCAGCCGCCGATGATCGCCGCGACGCCGTCGGCCTCGACCAGCTTGCGCGCGGACTCGATGGCGGGCGTGGGCAGGGTGTTGGTGTCCTCGGCGATGTGCTGGGCGATGATGGGCCCGCCGAAGACCTGCTTCGCCGCCGCGTTGATCTGGTCGACGGCCAGCCGCGCCCCGTCGCGATAGAAGGGGCCGAACTCCGCCGCCGAGCCCGTCATCGGCGCGATCTGCCCCAGCTTGATCTGCGGCGGCTGCGCGAAGACCCGCAGCGGGAACGCCCCGGACAGGGCCAGCGCGCCGCCGGCCACGCCGACCGTCTTGATAAAGCGCCGCCGCCCGGCGGCTGTCCGTTCAACGGTATCGGTCATTGCAGCGCCTCCCTGAGATTGTTTGCGCGATGGTCCTGGAAACCATCGAATTAACTATAACATGAGCAGCCGGATACCTTGAACACCTGACACCGGCGGGGCGAACCGCCTATAGTGCCGGCGTCGGGACGCGACGACGGGGAAGTCTGCAAAACGGGAGGCCGCGCGCGATGGCGGGTCTGCGGGCCCTGGGCGGGCTGGTCATGCTGGCGTTCTACGCCGCCGCCGGGCTGGCGTTTCACCTGATCGCCTATGGCGAGGTCGACTGGTCGGGCGCCTTCGTCTACGTGACGATGGCGTTCTGGCCGATCCTGCTGGCCTGGGAGGTCTTCAAGATCCTGCTGCTCCTGGCCGTTATCGTGCTGGCCGGGCTCGGTCTCTATTTGCTGATTCGCGAGGGCTTGCAGTGGCTTAGCCGGCGCACTTGAACTTGAACCGGCGTCTCGCCCTCAGCCGCGCGGCTCGCCGCCAGGGCAAGGGTAGGTCTGCCAGATCGGCAGGCGCTCGTCCAAGCCTCCGGACGCCAGCGTGCCGGCGTGCAGGCAGCGATCCGGGCCAAGCTCGGCGCTGGCGTCGAAGCGCAGGTTTTCCAGAGGCGATTGAGTGGGACCGGTCGCTGTGCCACAGCCGGCCAGGGCGAGCAGTCCCGAGAGAGCGAGGGCGGGGCGCAAGGCCCGAGGATGACGAGGGAACATGCCTGCCTCTTCGATGAAACCGATGATGCCGAGGAAATGGCGCACGCCGGGACGGTGGCAAGCCGAGGCGCGACGCCTCCGCCCCCGCCCCGGAGCGCCAGGTCTCGCCACGCGGCGATGGTTCGTCTATAAACCCAGCGTCCCATTGAAACCGGAGAAGACCAACTCGCTGGAGTCCGCATGACGCACCCGAGGCCGCAGCCGCCGATCGCCCGCGCCGAGGACACCGTTCGCCGCCACCACGACCTGGAGCTGCCCGACCCCTATGCCTGGCTGCGCACGGCGCGCTGGCAGGACGCGCTGCGCGACCCGGCGGCGCTGGAGGCGCCGATCCGCGCGCACCTGGAGGCGGAGAACGCATACACCGACGCGGTTCTCGGCGATGTCAAGGGCTTGCGCGCGACCTTGAAGGCGGAGCTGCGCGGCCGCATCAAGGAGCAAGAAGCCAGCGTGCCGCTGCCGGACGGCCCCTACGCCTACTACGTCCGCTACGCCGAGGGACTGCAGCATCCGCTCTACTGCCGACGTCCGCGCGATGGCGCCGAGGACGCGGAAGAGGTGCTGCTGGACGGCAACGCGGCGGCCGAGGGGCAGGACTTCTTCAAGGTGGGCCAGGCGGCGCACAGCCCCGACCACCGCTATTTCGCCTACGCGGTCGACCTGACCGGCTCGGAGTACCACCGCCTGCGCGTGCGCGACCTCGCGGACGGCCGCGAGCACGATCTGGGCGCGGCGAACCTGCAAGGCGATCTGGCCTGGGCGAACGACGGGCGCACGCTGGTCTACACGGCCCTGGACGACAACCACCGCCCGTCGCGGGTCTACCGGACCCGCGTCGACGGCGAAGCGCACGAACTGGTTTACGAGGAGAGCGATCCGGCGTTCTACTTGGGGGTCGAGCGCACCGAGAGCCGCCGATACATCCTGATCGCCGGCGCCGACCACTCGGACACCGCGGAGGTGCGGCTGCTGGACGCCGATGCGCCGGAGCGGCCCGCCCGCCTGCTGCGCCCGCGCGAGGCGGGGCTGGACTACCGCGTCGCCGAGCGCCGGGGCGAGCTGTTCATCCTGACCAATGCCGACGGCGCGCGGGACTACAAGATCGTCACCGCCCCGACGGACGCGCCGGACAAGGCCAACTGGCGCGAGCTGGTGCCGCACCGCCCCGGCGTGCTGGTCCGCGACATGCTGCTGGTCGACGCCTATCTCGTGCGTCTGGAGATGGCGGACGCGCTGCCGCGGATCGTCGTGCGCGACCTGGAGTCCGGCGACGAGCATGCCGTGGCGCTGGACGCGCCGGACGCGGCCCATGCGCTTGCGCTGGTGCCGGGCCACGAGTTCGATACGACGTGCCTGCGCTTCACCTACAGCTCGCCGCGCCAGCCGCAGCGCACCTACGACTACGACCTGTCGGCCCGGCGCCTCGTGCTGCGCAAGGAGCAGGAGGTGCCCAGCGGCCACGACCCCGAAGATTATGTCGTGCAGCGTTTCACCGTGCCCAGCCACGATGGGGCCGAGGTGCCGGTGACCCTCCTGCACCGCAAGGACGCGCCGCCGGACGCGACCCGGCCGCTGCTGCTCTACGGCTACGGCGCCTACGGCATCGCCATCCCGGCCCGTTTCGCGCCCGACCGTTTCAGCCTGGTGGACCGCGGTATCGCCTATGCCATCGCGCACGTGCGCGGCGGCACCGAGCGCGGCTATGGCTGGTACCTGGACGGCAAGCTGGCGCAGAAGACCAACACCTTCCGGGACTTCATCGCCGTCGCGGACGATCTGGTCGGCCGCGGACTCGCAGGCGCCGGCGACATCGTGGCGAACGGGCGCAGCGCCGGCGGCATGCTGATGGGCGTGGTGGCGAACTGGCGGCCGGAGCTGTTCCGTGCGGTCGTGGCCGAGGTGCCGTTCCTCGATGTCCTGAACACCATGTGCGACGCCAGCCTGCCGCTGACCCCGCCGGAATGGTCGGAGTGGGGCAATCCGCTCGACGACCCCGAGGCGTGCCGGCGAATCGCCGCCTATTCGCCCTACGACAACGTGCGGCCCCAGGCCTATCCGGCGATCCTCGCGACCGCCGGCATCGCCGATCCGCGCGTGACCTACTGGGAGCCGGCGAAGTGGGTGGCACGGCTGCGCGCCAGCGCGACGGGCGAGGCGCCGATCCTGTTCCAGGTCAACATGGCCGCGGGCCACGCCGGCGCCGCCGGCCGATTCGCGCGGCTGGACGAGGTGGCCCTGGTGGACGCCTTCATCCTCAAGGTCTGCGGCCTGGCGCCTTGAGGCCCGACGTCGCGCCTAATAGGTCCGGCAGGGATAAGCGTCCTGCAGCGCCAGGGTCACCAGCCGACCCATCTGCATGTCCTCGGGCCAGGGCTCGCCGCGGGTGGGATTCGCCAGCTCGCGCTGCAACATGTCCTCGAATCGGGTGCCCTTCAGCAGGTCGGTCTCGCCGGGGCAGAAGGTCGGCCGCACGTCGTGACGCTCCTCCAGAAGCTGCTGAAGCATCACAATGCCGTCCCGCAAGCCGCTGAGATAGCTGCGCACCAGCGTGCCGCCGCCGGGCATGGCGGAATAGTTGCGGTACTGCTCCAGCGTCATCTTGGCCTGGGCGGGCAGGGCGAGCGCCAGGCAGAACAGCAGCGCCCCGAGCAGACGAATCATCGCGGTCTCCCTTGCGCGAAGCCGCCTCAGCGACCGGCCTCGTCGTCGTGGCCGCTGCGGCTGGAATAGAAGGTGAGGGCCATGAGCCCCATGCCCAGCGCCAGGGTCACGACCGCGCCGCCAACCATCGCCAGGAAACCCAGCCAGGACATCTCGACCTCGCCCATGCCGATCCAGGCATAGACGGCGGCGGCGACCACGGCGATCAGGGCGAGCAGCAGGGCAAGCGCAATCTGCCAGGGTTTCATGGCAAAGGTCCGTTCCTCCTCGTGGGCGCCAGGGCAGCACGCGCGCGGGCGGGTTGCAAGGATTTCATGGCGAGGGCCAATTCGGGTCTTGCAGCCCCGCGACGGCTGCGTTAAATCTCCGGCCACTCGCGGGCGACGCCGGGTCGCCGCCATTCCCGACCTTGCAGGACAGGTCAACCCGAGAGGCGGGCGAACGGTGGTGCTTGGCGCGGCGCGGGGGTCGGCCACGCGGCTGTGGCGGAATTGGTAGACGCGCAGCGTTGAGGGCGCTGTGGGGGTGACCCCGTGCAGGTTCAAGTCCTGCCAGCCGCACCAACCGCCGCCAGCCGGTTGTTGGTGCCGCCGACGAAGACGACATCGATGGACGCGCCACGCGGCTGTGGCGGAATTGGTAGACGCGCTAGCTTCAGGTGCTAGTGGGCGTAGGCCCGTGCAGGTTCGAGTCCTGCCAGCCGCACCATCGATTTCCTTTCTCTATCCCGCCGATCCGCCGGCTTTCGCCTGCCGAACCCGCTCAGGCGCCCCCGGCACGACTCGCCAGCGCCGCCTCCTCCACCCGGAGGCGCCAGGCCAGCAGCGCCGCGTTGGCCAGCCCGAATCCCAGCGCCAGCGGCCAGGCGCCGAAGGCCAGCGGCAACAGCGGCAGTTCCAGCAGCACGATCAGGTAGTTGGGATGGCGCAGCCAGCGATAGGGACCGCGCCGCACCCTGGGGGTGCCCGGCATCTCGATGACCCGCGTGGTCCAGTTGCGGCCGAGACTCGCCACGGTCCAGACTCGCAGGGGCTGCAACAGCAGGTAGGCGCCCAGCAGCGGCCAGGCGACCGGCGCCTGCCCCGGCACCAGGAGGAAGGTCGCGGTCAGCCAGCCGGCGTGCAGCAGGACGAACAGCGGGTAGTGGCCGGCGCCCCGCTCGCGCCCGCCGGCGGCAAGCAGGCGCCGCGTGTTGCGTCGGGCGATCGCCAGCTCGACCAGGCGCTGCAGGGCGACCAGCGCCACCACGAGCTGCGGCAGCCCGAGGCTCATTCTCCCTCCGCCTCCAGCAGCGCGAAGCCGGCGGTGAAGCCGGGTCCCAGCGCGCTCGCCAGCAGCGGTCCGCGCGGCCGCGCCGCCAGAACCTGGCGCAGAACGAACAGCACCGTGGGCGCCGACATGTTGCCGTAATCGCGCAGCACCTCCCGCGCCGCCGCCATGCCCCCGTCCGGCAGCCCGAAAACCGACTCCAGGGCCGCCAGCACCTTGGCGCCGCCAGGGTGGCAGGCGGTGGCGGCCAGGTCCGCGCGGCGCAGGTCCTGGCCGTCCAGGAAGCCGTCCAGGACCGCGCCGAAGTCGCGGCCGACCAGCGTCGGGATGTCGCGGGAAAACAGCACGCCGAGTCCGTCGTCCTCCACATGCCAGCCCATGACGTCGAGGCTGTCCGGCCAGGTGTGCTCGCCCCAGCCGCTGATCCGCGGGCCGGGGTCGCCGGCCGTGCTGACCACCGCCGCCGCGGCGCCGTCGCCGAACAGCGCGGTGGCGACCACGTTGCTTTTCGAGTCGTCCCCGGCGCGGAAGGTCAGCGCGCACAGCTCGACCACCAGCAGCAGCACGCGCCGGGGCGCCTCGCCCCGCGCCAGCGCCGCCGCCCGCCCCAGGCCCAGCACGCCGCCGCAGCAACCCAGGCCGAACACCGGCAGGCGCGCGACGTCGGCGCGGAAGGGCAGGCGCCCCATCAACCGCGCATCCAGGCTGGGCGTGGCGAGGCCGGTCGTGGAGACCGTCACCAGGGCGTCGATGTCTTGCGGCGCGAGGCCGGCGCCGTCGAGCGCGCGCCGCGCCGCCGTCTCCAGCAGGTCCAGGGCGTGGCGCTCGTAAAGCGCGTTGCGCTCCCGCCAGCCGACCTCCTGGCCGTACCAGTCCAGCGGCACGCAGGAATAGCGCCGCCGGATGCCGGCGTTGTCGTAGACCGGCAGCAGGCGAGTCATCTCGGCCTCGCGCCGCCGGAAAATGAGCCGCGCCCGCTCGCGCACCGCCGCCTGATCCAGCGGGTAGGGCGGCACCGCCGTGGCCAGGGACGCCAGTCGCGGCGCGGCAGCTTGGCGCATCGGTACGTGTCCCTCTATGCTGTGCGGGCCCCTTTAACCTTGAACGATGTGGCGCGCATGCTGGAAGGTTTCGAGGCCCGGCGCATCAAAACCACGGGAGCGACCATCAACCTCGCCATCGCCGGTGGCGGCCCGCCGGTGCTGTTGCTGCACGGCTATCCGCAGACCCACGCGATGTGGCACAAGATCGCGCCGGAGCTGGCGCGGGATTGCACCGTCGTCGCGGCGGACCTGCGCGGCTATGGCGATTCCGACAAGCCGCCCGGCGACGCGGACCACCTGGCCTATTCCAAGCGCGTCATGGCGCGGGATCAGGTCGAGGTGATGCAGGCCCTCGGCCACGAGCGCTTCGCCGTCGTCGGCCACGACCGCGGGGCGCGGGTGGCGCATCGCATGGCGCTGGACCATCCGGACAAGGTGAGCCGCCTGGCGCTGCTGGACATCGCGCCCACGCTGACGATGTACCGCACGACGAACGAGGCCTTCGCGCGCGCCTACTATCACTGGTTCTTCCTGATCCAGCCCTACGACCTGCCGGAGCGGCTGATCGGCAACGACCCGGACTTCTACCTGGAGAAGAAGATCGGCGCCTGGTCGCGGAAAGAGGGCTGCTTCACGCCCGAGGCCCTGGCCGAGTACAAGCGCTGCTTCCGCGACCCGGCGGCGATCCATGCGAGCTGCGAGGACTACCGCGCGGCGGCCTCGATCGACCTGGCGCACGACGAGGCCGAGACCGACCGCAAGGTCGAATGCCCGGTCCTGGTCCTCTGGGGCGCCAGGGGGGTCATCGAGGCGAACTACGACGTCCTGGCGGTCTGGCGGGACAAGGCGCGCGATGTTCGTGGTCGGGCGCTGCCGTGCGGCCATTTCCTGGCGGAGGAGGCGCCCGGCGAGACGCTGGCCGAACTCCGGGCCTTTCTCGATACGGAGCGGTAGGGCCGTGCCGAAGGCGGCGGCGATCCCTATATCCCTGTAAACCCGAACGCAGGCCCCGAAACCTCGCAGCCGAATTCACAGATGCGCACCGATCCACCCCGCAACCGAGGCGACGCTGCGTCGGACTCCGAGCCGACCGGCGGCCCGCACCCGGTCATCGCCGAGCCGCACGGCCACAGCCTGCTGAGCCGGCTGCGGAACTACTTCCTGGCGGGGCTGCTGATCACCGCGCCGGTCAGCATCACGCTGTGGCTGACCTGGGAATTCGTCTCCTTCGTCGACGCGACGCTGACGCCGCTGATCCCCCCGCCCTGGCGGCCGCGCACCTACCTGCCGGTCGACCTGCCGGGCGTCGGCCTGATCATCGCCGGGGTGGGGCTGACGGTCATCGGCTTCCTGGCGACGGGGCTGCTGGGCCGCCTGGTGATGCGCGAGGCCGAGGGCCTGGTCGACCGCGTGCCCATCGTGCGCTCGATCTATGGCACGGTGAAGCAGATCTTCGAGACCGTGCTGGCGCAGCGCTCGACGGCGTTCCGCCAGGTCGTGCTGGTCGAGTTCCCCCTGCGCGGCACCTGGGTGCTGGGCTTCATCACGGGGACCACCAAGGGCGAGGTGCAGGAGGTCACGGACGAAACCGTGGTCAACGTCTTCGTGCCCGCCACGCCGAACCCCAGCACCGGCTTCCTGATCTTCGTCCCGGAGAGCGACGTGATTCCGCTGGACATGCCGGTGGAGGACTCGGCGAAGCTCCTGATCTCCGCCGGCATCATCACGCCGCCGGAGCAGGCCGAGTCGCGGAGCGACGGTCAGGCCGAGCCTGGCACCGTGGCGGAGGGCGACCTGGGCACGGAGCTGGGCAGCCAGGCGCTGCAGGAGCATGCCGCGGCCGGCGGCCGGGGACGGAGGCGCCGGCTGAGCGAGCGCTTCGGCATCGCCGCGCGCATCCGCAACTACTTCTTCGCTGGCGTCCTGGTCACCGCGCCGATCTCGATCACCATCTGGCTGACCTGGAACGTGGTGGCGCTGGTGGATTCCCAGGTGCGCCCCTGGCTGCCGCCGCAGTGGAGCCCGGAAGCCTATCTGCCCTTCTCGGTGCCCGGCCTCGGCGTGCTGTTGGTCGTCGGCGTGCTGACGCTGGTGGGGATGTTCACGACGGGCCTGGTCGGGCGCCTGATCATGAACAGCTACGAGCGGCTGCTGAGGGCCGTCCCGGTCATCCGCTCGATCTACGGCGCCACCAAGCAGATCTTCGAGACCGTGCTGGCGCAGCGCTCCAACGCCTTCCGCCAGGTGGTGCTGATCCAGTATCCGCGGCCGCAGTCCTGGGCGCTGGCCTTCATCACCAACCGCACTCAGGGCGAGGTTCAGCGCAAGTCGGCGGAGGAGTCGGTCAACGTCTTCATGCCGACCACGCCCAACCCGACCTCCGGCTTCCTGCTGTTCGTGCCGCGCAAGGACGTTCACATCCTGTCGATGACGCCGGAGGAGGGGGCGAAGATGATCATCTCCGGCGGCATCATCGCCCCGGAGCCGCCGGGCAGCGGCGAGGACGCGCCGGAGGAGCCGCTGTCGCCCGAGGACGAGGGCGCTGTTCCGGCGACCCAGTGGACGGGGCGCGGTCGCTGACGTTTCGATTTTGACTCACAGTGCAGCGCTCCGGCAGGAGCGTTGTTCATAGCGACCAGCGTAGGATATAAGCTTTCATTATATATCTCGAAAATGATTAAAGTTCAAGACAGGCAATTTGGTTCTTGATAAATAGTTAAATAGCGGGAAATCATCGGTCAGGACTAATATTTTATTTTTCTCAGAAATTAACTTTATCGCTACATCGGTAACACCAAATCGCAGGAATGCCGGGTCCGATGTGCACGTAAAAGATGTAAAATTTTCTTCTTCAAGTAAAGCAACATCATCCGCGAGAGCGCTATTAACGCCAGGTACTGTTACTTTTCTACCTGATCCTATCAGGTTAGATGTCTCCGTAATCACGTTCGGTATGGTAAATCGCTTATCAAACCTGTTAATGATATTTTCCAGAAGTATATAATCTTCTTTCACGTACTTCCGAGTTCTTTTGTCGGTACCAACTTTCTCTATATTCGTTCTGCCAACGAGAAGAAGGACATATAAATTTGTGTCAATAATAACGCCTTTTGATATAAATTTCCGAATTTCTAATTCATAATAAGTAGTCATCATTACTGCATCTCGATCTTCTTAAAATTTCCACCACTGTCAAGTACAATAGTCTTAAAATCACGCTCTTCTTCACGTGTTGTTCGGGTATCGAGTACTGCCGGTCCTGATGTTTGCGTGGTTTTCACTTTACCGGTATCGAAACCAAGTGTTATATGCCATTCATTTAGATCTTCGGTAAACTCCACCGCCTCCAACCTCAAATTTTTAAAACCTCTGTCCGGGCATAAAAAATTCTCATAATCTCTAGCGATTTCAAAAGCGCGCCGGATAGCCTCTTTCGCATTCAACGACATGTCTTGCTCCAGACGTTTTTCATGAGTATTGGAATACATGGATTTATATAGCAAGACCTTCTGCGTGAAGCCAAGACTGGGTTTGTCGTGGCGTGAGGAACGCTCGTTTCTAGAACACCCCTCTCAATTGCCCTTCACGGCGTCACTTTCGAAGTGTCTTCAAATTCCGACGACAAGCGTACCCCCGTTCGACCTACACCACCAGGCCGGCTGCGCTCGGCGGTCTACTCCGCCGCCGGGGCGGCACTCTCCGGCTCCGTATCCTCGCGCGCGAGGTCGAAGAGCTGGAACAGCACCTCCGGCTCCTGCGCGCCGGAAAGGGCGTAGCGGCCGTTGACGATGAAGGTCGGCACGCCCTGGATGCCGGCCTCGCGCGCCTGGCGGTCCTCGCCGAAGGCCTCGGCCAGGCCGCGGTCGTTCTCCAGGTAGTCGCGCGCCGCCGCGGTATCGAGGCCGGCGTCGGCCGCCGCCTGGACCAGCACCTCGATGTCGCCGATGTCCTGGCCTTCCAGGAAATAGGCGTTGAACAGCCGCTCCACGACCGGGTCCTGATCGCCCTGCGTCGCCGCGAAGGTCAGGAGCTGGTGCGAGCGCAGGGTGTTCGGCGTGCGCGCGATGCGGTCGAAGGCGAAGGGGATGTCCTCCTGCTCGCCGGCCTGGCGGACCGTGGCGTAGACGCGCTCGGCGTTGTCCGCGCCGCCGAACTTCGTCGCCAGATACTGCTGGCGGTCCATGCCGGCGGCCGGCATGTCGGGATTGAGCTGAAAGGCCCGCCAGCGGATCGTCAGGCCCGGCTGCGGGCGCTCGGCGAGCGCGCGCTCCAGCCGGCGCTTGCCGATGAAGCACCAGGGGCAGATGGTGTCCGAGAAGATGTCGATGCGCATGGCCGCTTCCTTCGATGTTCGTCCCCAACATGGGCCTTGACCCGGCCTGCGCGCAACCGAACCATACGCGGGCCAAGCCAACAAAGGCCGCCGTCGCAGGGGCGCGGCCATCAAAATCCCGGGAGGTGCGCACATGCAGGGGTCGATCTTCGACCTCGACCTGGCCCCGAACGCGGCCAACCATGTCCCGCTTTCGCCGATCAGCTTTCTCAAGCGGACGGCCGAGGTGTACCCGGAGAAGACGGCCGTCATTCACGGCGACCAGCAGTGGAGCTACCGGCAGTTCGCGCAGCGCTGCCGCCGCCTGGCCTCGGCCCTGGCGGCGCGGGGCGTCGGCCGGGGCGACACGGTGTCGGTCCTGGCGCCCAACGTGCCGGCCCTGCTGGAGGCGCACTACGCCGTGCCGATGCTGGGCGCGGTCCTGAACGCGATCAACGTGCGCCTGGACGGGCCGGCCGTCGGCTTCATCCTGGACCACGGCGAGAGCAAGTTGCTGATCGCCGACAGCGAGCTGGCGGCGACGACCCGCCTGGCGCTGCATGGCTGCGAGCGCGCGCCGCTGGTCGTGGACTACGTCGATCCGGAGGCCGGCGGCGGGGAGCGGGTGGGGCAGGTGGACTACGAGGCGCTGCTGGCCGAGGGCGATCCGGCGCATCCCTGGCGCTTGCCGGAGGACGAGTGGGAGGCGATCTGCCTGAACTATACCTCGGGCACCACCGGCAACCCGAAGGGCGTGGTCTACCACCACCGCGGCGCCTATCTGAACGCGCTGGGCAACCTGATCACCTTCGCCCTGGACGCGGGCAGCGTCTATCTCTGGACGCTGCCGATGTTCCACTGCAACGGCTGGACCTACACCTGGGCGGTGACCGCCGCCGCCGGCACCCACGTCTGCCTGCGCAAGGTCGACCCGGCGCGCATCTTCCCGATGATCGGCGACCACGGCGTCACCCATATGTGCGGCGCGCCGATCGTGCTGAACGCGCTGGCGCACGCGCCGGAGGAAGTGAAGATCGCCTTCGGCCACCGGGTGCGCATCGCCACCGGCGGCGCGGCGCCGCCGTCCGCCGTGATCGCCAGGATGGAGGATTTGGGCTTCGAGGTGACCCACCTCTATGGCCTGACAGAGACCTACGGCCCCTCGCTGGTCTGCGCCTGGCAGGACGGCTGGAACGACCTGCCGCTGGAGGCGCGGGCCGCGAAGATGGCGCGCCAGGGCGTGACCTACCCGACCCTGGAGGACAGCGAGGTCCTCGACCCCGACACCCTGGCCCCGGTGCCCTGGGACGGCGAGACCATGGGCGAGATCATGCACCGCGGGAACACGGTCATGCGGGGCTACCTCAAGAACCCCTCGGCGACGGAAAAGGCTTTCGAGGGCGGCTGGTACCACACCGGCGACCTCGCCGTGCGGCATCCCGACGGCTACATCGAGGTGAAGGACCGGGCGAAGGACGTCATCATCTCCGGTGGCGAGAACATCTCCACCCTGGAGATCGAGGAGGTGCTCTACCGCCATCCCAAGGTCATGGAGGCCGCCGTGGTCGCGCGTCCGGACCCCTCCTGGGGCGAATCGCCCTGCGCCTTCGTCACCCTGGCCGAGGGCGCGAGCGCGACGGCGGAAGAGATCGTCGCCTATTGCCGGGAGCACATGGCCCGGTTCAAGGTGCCGCGCACCGTGGTCTTCGAGGCGCTGCCCAAGACCTCGACCGGCAAGATCCAGAAGTACGTGCTGCGCGAACGCGCCAAGGAGCTTTGAGCGATGGCGACCTTCTCCGCGGATCTCACCGGCAGGACCGCGATCGTCACCGGGGCGTCCAGCGGCCTGGGCCGCCACTTCGCCCTGACCCTGGCGCGGGCGGGCGCCAAGGTGGCGCTGGCGGCGCGACGGGTGGAACGCCTGCGCGAACTGGAGGCGGAGATCGCCGGCTTCGACGGCCGCGCCATCCCGATCACCCTGGACGTGACCAACCCGCAGAGCGTGCGCGACTGCGTCGCCTGCGCCGAGACCGAGCTGGGGCCGATCTCCGTCCTGGTGAACAACGCCGGCATCGCCGGGCCGGGGGCGGCGCTGAAATACACCGAGGCGCAGTGGGACGCCGTGGTCGACACCAACCTCAAGGGCGCCTGGCTGATGGCGCAGGAGACCGCCGGGCACATGGTCGAGCTCGGCCACGGCGGGAGCATCGTCAACATCGCCTCCATCCTGGGCCTGGGCGGCGCGTCGGAGGTGCCGGCCTACGCCGCCTCCAAGGGCGGGCTGGTCAACCTGACCCGCGCCCTGGCCGTCGAGTGGGCGCGCCACAAAATCCGGGTCAACGCCATCGCGCCCGGCTATGTCGTCACCGACCTCAATCGCGACTTTCTGGAGAGCGAGAAGGGTGAGGCGATCCGCAAGCGCATCCCGCAGCGCCGCTTCGGCGCGCCGGAGGACCTGGACGGCGTGCTGCTGCTGCTGGCCTCGGACGCCTCGGCGCACATGACCGGCGGCATCCTGACGGTGGACGGCGGGATGTCGGCGGGACTTTAGTTATATCAACAGATTCGCGAGCGATCTTCATATGGACATGACGCTTTCGCCGCGCCTGGCGGACCTGCAAGGCCGGGTCGAATCCTTCGTCGCCGAGCGCATTCGGCCGCTGGAGGCGGACCCGGACAGCTACGACGACCACGAGAACATCCGCCTGGAGTGGATGTACCGCTCCGCCCGCCAGGCCCGCCTGGTCGACGGCGCGTCGGAGGTCCACAAGATGGTGCTGTCGCGCTTCCTCATGGCGGAAGGTGGGGACTTCCGGGCATGGCCGACCGCCTGAGCGAGCGCAAGCCGGCCCTGGAGGGCTTTCTCGCCCGCGCCGCCGGCGCCGAGCGCGCCGAGGTGGTGCAGGCGAAGCCGCTGTCGGGTGGCGCCATCCAGGAAAACTGGCTGCTCGACCTGCAAGTCGACGGCGGGCCGTTGGACGGGCGGCACGCCGTGGTGCTGCGCACCGACGCGCCCTCGCGCGTCGCCACCAGCCTGGACCGGGCGCGGGAGTTCCGGGTTCTGCGGGCCGCCTGGACGGCGGGCGTCACCGTGCCGGAGCCGCTGTGGCTCTGCGAGGACCCCGAGGTGCTGGGGCGGCCGTTCTACGTCATGCGCCACATCTCGGGCGTGGCGCTGGGCAGCCGCGTGGTCAAGGACACGACGCTCGGCGGCGAGCGCGAGGCGCTGGGCGAGCGCCTGGGCGCGGAGCTGGCGCGCATCCATGCCATCGTACCGCCGTGCCCCGAGCTGGACTTCCTCGACATGCCCGAGGGCAACCCGGCCCGCCACGCGATCGCGCGGCTGCGCGGCTATCTGGACGCGCTGGGCGAGCCGCGGCCGGAGCTGGAGTGGGGCCTGCGCTGGTGCGAGCGGCGGGCGCCCGAGTGCCGCGAGATCGTGCTGGTGCACCAGGACTTCCGCACCGGCAACTACATGCTGGACGAGGACGGGCTGACGGCGGTGCTGGACTGGGAATTCGCGGCCTGGGGCGACCCGATGAGCGACCTGGGCTGGTTCTGCGCCAGGTGCTGGCGCTTCGGTCGCGACGACCTGGAGGCCGGCGGGGTGGCCAGCCGCGACGCCTTCTATCGCGGCTACGAGCGCGCCTCGGGCCGCCGGGTGGATGACGCGGCCGTGCGCTACTGGGAGGTGGTGGCGCATCTGCGCTGGGCGATCATCGCCCTGCAGCAGGGCCACCGCCACGTCTCCGGCGCGGAGTCCTCGCTGGAGCTGGCGCTGACCGGCCGGCGCGTGGCCGAGCTGGGCCTCGACGTTCTGGAGATGACCGCGCCGGACATGGATGGGGAACGCTGATGCGCGATCGGCCGGACGGCGCCGGACTGCTATGGCAGGCGCGCTCGGTGCTGCTGCGGGAGCTGCTGGCCGAGCTGCCGGAGAGCAAACGCTACGACGGCCTGATGGTGGCCGCGGCGATGGCGATCGCGGCGCGCGAGCTGGAAGCGGGCGAGGCGCCCTTGCGCCGCCACCACGAGGCGCTGGCGGCGTTCCTCGGCGAGTCGGCTCCCACCCCGCTCGACCGGGCGGAGCTGCGGCGGGGGCTCGACCGCCTGCTGGCGCGGCTCGCGCAAGAAATCCGGGCGGGCGACCGGGACGACGACCCGCGCGTTTTCCGCCTGCTTCGAGAGCTCGCGATCGATCAATTGCGGGAAAGCAACCCCAAGGCCCTGCAGGCCCGGGGTATCGACTAATCCTTGCTGGCGACCTCGATGCCGTCCGGCGTCCAGAGTTCTTGGGACAGTCCGTCGCTTGTCTGGATAACCACCAGGCTGGGCATATCCCGGCTGGCCGCCCAGCGCGCCGCGTCCACGGCCTGCGCCCTGGTCAGATACCGCCCGAGCGGCTTGTCCGCGCCCTTCCGGCGCACCGTCCAGAAATCGTCCTTATGGGTAACCCGATACTCGTTTTTTTGGCCAGCCAATGCTTCGATTCCAAAGTTAGAGACAGTTAATCGAAAGCTACGAGCAGAGAGCGACCCCGGTCAAGCGTCGCCAGAGGTCTGTTGAGCAGTCCAGGAATTGCAGTACACTGATTGAACTGGACCGAACGGATTTGCCCGGGAGTTTCGAAAATGCACGAACGGCGACTGAGCGACGTGGTCGGCACGCGGGGTGTCGTCAGCGTCGAGAGCACGGCGCACGTCCTCGATGCGGCAAGGATGATGGCGAAACACGAAATCGGCGCCGTGCTGGTCGTGGCGGACGGCAAGACGGCCGGAATCTTCAGCGAGCGCGACGTCCTCACCCGGGTCGTGGCGTCCCAGCGCGACCCTGCAGCGACCCGCGTCGCGGAGGTCATGACCCCCGCCCTGATCACCGCATCCCCGGCGACCAAGGCGGTGGACGCGCTGCGCATCATGCAGGAGAACGGCTTCCGCCACCTGCCGGTCTGCGATGGGGTGCGGCCGATCGGCATGGTCAGCCTGCGCGACTTCCTCGGCGCCGAGATGGCCGAGGCGCAGGACGAGGTCGCCTTCGAGCACCTGATCGAGGAAGAGCTCTGGTAGCCGTCACGCCGGCGCCGTGCGCCGCCGCAGCGGCGGCTGCAGCGCCAGCAGGATGAGGCAGGCCGCCAGAACGTAGAGGGCGCAGCCGCCGGCCAGCGCCCCGAAGCCCACGCCGCGGTCCAGCAGCGTGCCGAACAGCACCGGCGCGGCGGCGGTGGCCAGCACCAGCAGCGCCTGCACCAGGGCCCGGATGGCGCCCAGCCGCCGCGTGCCGTAGACCTCGGCCCAGACCGCCCCCAGGATGGTGAAGTTGACGCCCGCCGTGCTTCCGGCCAGCAGCATGTAGGCCAGCGCCGCCAGCGGGTGGCCGGACAGCGCCAGGACCAGCGTCCCGGCGCCGAGCGGCAGCATGTAGGTCGGCAGCAGCCGCACGCTGCCCAGACGGTCCACCAGCGGGCCCGCCAGCAGGCCCGCCGTCACCTGCGCCGCCGCGTAGCCGACGAAGCAGGTGGCCAGCCAGGACAGCGACCAGTCCCGGCTCTCGGCCAGCGCGACCTGGTGGAAAAAAACGCCGGTGACGATGAAGGACGGCGCCAGCATCGCCACGATGAGCGGATAGAACAGCGGATCGCGCATCAGGTCCGCCACGCCGCGATCCGCCGGCCGATCCTCGGCCTTGCGGCTCGCCGGCGCGGTCTCCGGCTGTCCGGGCCCGGCCGCCGTCGCGGGCCGCAGCAGCCACAGCATCAGCGGCACCATGGCGACGGCCAGGAACCCCGCGAACAGCAGCCAGGCGCCGCGCCACCCCAGCGCGGCGCCCAGCGCCACCGCGAGCGCCGGCAACACGGCCTCGCCCGCCGGATGGCCCATCGCGGCCACGCTCACGGCCTTGCCCCGGCTGGCGCCGAAGCCGCGCGCCATCGACACGATCGCCAGGTGGCTCAGCAGACCCTGCCCGGTCAGCCGCAGGGCGAAAATGGCAAGGGCCAGACCCGTCACCGTCGGCGCGACCGCCAGCAGGCCGCAGGCGGCGGCGAGCCCCAGGCAGACCGCCGCCGTGTAGCCGCGCAGCGGCGCGTGGTCGAGCCGGCCGCCCAGCCACATCAGCGTCAGCCCGCTGACCAGCGTGGCCACGGAGTAGATCGTGCCGTAGCCGCCGTGGCTCAGCCCGTAGTCGGCCCGCAGCTCGCCGCCGAACAGCGCGATGAAGAAGGTCTGCCCGAAGCTGGACAGCAGCGCCGCCAGGAAGCCGAACGCCAGAAACCGCGCGTTGGCCGCGATGAAAGGCAGATAGTCCCGCACGTCCGCTCCTCGACCCAGCTCTTGCGCCCGTGTTCAGCGCACCCGCCGCGGCCAGGCGCCGCGGGCGAAGAGATCGAAGAACACCAGCGCCAGCAGGAAGCCCCCGACGTGCGCCGCCCAGGCGACCTGCGCCTCGCCGGTGCCGGGCATGCCGGTGAAGCCGACGAAGACCGACATGCCGATCCAGATGACGGCGACCGGCAGCATGCGGGCGAAGCCCCCGCCCACCTGCGGGTGCTTGCCCAGCAGCCGCAGCACGGCGCCGAACAGCCCGCTGATGGCGCCGGAGGCGCCCACCATGGGAATCCGCAGTTCGGGATAGACGAGCCAGTGGAAGAAGGCCCCGGCGATTCCCGTCAGGAAATAGAGCGCCAGCATCCGCCGGCCGCCCAGGACGCGTTCCACCCCGCTGCCGAAGGCGGCCAGCATCACCATGTTGATCAGCAGGTGGATCGGCCCGCCGTGCAGGAACTGGTGCGACAGCGGCGAGACCAGCGCCGCCCAGTCGAAGGCGCCGGGCACGCTGTAGCGCGCCGGCACGAAGCCCAGATGCCACAGCACCCAGCCCTCCCAGTTCGGCGGCAGGACGCTGGTCAGAATGTAGACCCCCACGTTCAGCGCGATCAGCACGCCCGCCGTGCGGGGCAGGTTCACGGCCGGGCGCGAGGGCTGGCGAGGTGGCGGCGGCGGCGTGCGGCTGGGCTGGATGCTCACGCGCGAGTCCTTCCTTGGCGTTCGGCCGGGGCACGATGGCGAAGCCGCGTGGACGGCGCAAGGCCGCGGGACTGGAAAACCGGCGGCAAAGCCGCCATTGTCGGCCCATGCCGGACTCCAACACCCCCCTGAGCACCGAGGTCGTCGTGGTCGGCGGCGGCATCGTCGGCCTGCTCCAGACCGTCGCCCTGGCGCGGGCCGGGTTCGCCGTCGCCTGTATCGACGCGCAGCCGCCGGAGCCGGCCCGCGCGCCCGAGCTGGACGGCCGCACCACGGCGCTGCTGCAGGGCGCGGTGCGGGCGCTGGGCGTCTGCGGCGTCTGGCCCGACTGCGCGCCGGCGGCCGAAGCCCTCTGGACCATGCGGATCGTCGACGCCGCGGGCCCGGACGGCGGGTGTCCGGTCACCGCGTCTTTCGAGTCGCGTAACCTGGGCGAGGCGCCCTTCGGCTACAACGTCCCCAACGCCGTCCTGCGGCAGGCGCTGCTGGCGCGCCTTTCAGAGCTGGACAACGTCGTGCATCTGGCGCCGGCCAAGCTGTCGGCGCTGGCGTTCGAGAGCACGCGGGTGGTCGCGCGGCTGGCCGATGGCCGGGAGGTGACGGCCGCGCTGGCGGTGGGCGCCGACGGCAAGGGCTCGCCCTCCCGCCGGGCAGCCGGCATTCGCGCGCGCCAGTGGACCTATGGCCAGAGCGCGATGGCGTTCTCCATCACGCACGCCAAGGCGCACGACAACGTCTCCACCGAGTTCCATCGCCCGCAAGGGCCGCTGGTGCTGGTGCCGCTGCCGGGGCGGCGCAGCAGCGTGGTCTGGGTGGAGCCGGCGCGCGCGGCGACCGGCTTTCTGGAGCTGGACGACGCGGCCTTCCTGCGGGCGCTGGCGGCGCGCATCCACGGCGTGCTGGGCGGGCTGGAGGCGATCGGCCCGCGCTTCAGCTATCCCGTGGCGAGCCTGCTGGCCGAGCGCTACGCCGCCCCGCGCCTGGCGCTGGTGGGGGAGGCGGCGCACGCGCTGCCGCCGATCGGCGCGCAGGGGCTGAACCTCGGCGTCACCGACGTCGCCAGCTTGACGGAGACCCTGGTCGAGGCCCGGCGGCGCGGCCAGGACATCGGCGCCGAGGCGGTCCTGCGCGACTACGAGCGCGCGCGGCGGCCCGACGTGGTGGCGCGGGTGTTCGCCGTGGACGGCCTGAACCGCGCGGTGATGACCCGCTTCCCGCCCTTGCGGAAGCTGCGCCACCTGGGACTGCGGGCGGTGGACCGCGTGGCGCCGCTGAAGACCGCGCTGATGCGCCAGGGCATGCAGCCCGTGGGGCCGCTGCCGCGCATGATGCAGGGCATCGCGCCGCGCCCGCCGCACGCGGACTGACGTTCCCGCGCACCCCTGTCCGGCATGTGTCGACTGTCCGGCATGTGTCGACGCTGTCCGCCCGGAGTGGCGGATGGGGTGGGATTCGAACCCACGGAGGCTCTCGCCTCGCCGGTTTTCAAGACCGGTGCTTTCGACCGCTCAGCCACCCATCCGCCGGTGCGGGCGACAGGGTCTTCTAACGCGGGTGGGCCGGCGGCGTCCAGCCGCCCCCCGCGCGCTGTGCCCCGCGCGCCGTGCCCTGTTGCGTCAACGAATGCACGTCCCGGAAAGTAATACGCTTCGAAACTAGACCCTGAACTTGTCTTGTTTCCGGTCCACCAGAAACAAGTTCGGACGGGAAATACTATAGATAGGAAACATTTGAAGTTTATTATTGTTGTTCTTGATCTTTCTCAAGGAGGCGCGGTATCCGGTTAACCAGAGTGATTGCCGGGATGCAAAGATGGAACCGGCCGCCCGGCCTCGCCGCCGATCGGGGAGAGGGCGGGGCTTGGCGTTGGGACCGGCCGGACCGGCATCGAGGCCGCCACAGCGCGCGCGAGGGGGGACAGCGACCATGGCCGTGCGGAAATCCTCGGAGCCGATCGCCGGCGCGAAACCTGCGTCCGGGCGCGGCGACCAGGGCGAACTTTTCAACATGCTCACGGAGTTGTACCGCCTCGACTGCGCGCTGTGGGGGCATCCCCTCGACGCGGCCATCCTGCGCTGCATCGCGGTCAGCGGCTGGAAGGACGGCCGCGCGGCGAAGGTCCGTGGAATCGCCCATACTTTGAACGTCGGCGTGGCGACGGTGCACGACCGCCTGCAGAAGCTGCAGCGGCGCGTGGACCCGGCCACCGGCGAGGCGCGGCCGCTGGTCCAGCGGGCGCACAGCGGCGGCTACGAGCTGACCGAGCGCGCGGACGGCGAGCTGGCGGACTCGCTGCGGACCATCGCCGAGACGATCGCCCGCTTCGCGCGCCGCCACGACGGCTGCGCCATCTGTCAGACCGCCGCCGCGCCCAACCGCCACGAGAGGCGCGTCGACGCCACGGCGCGGGAGGCCAATCGCGTCACCTGACACGGGCAAAAACGTCTCCCTCGTTCGGGAATCGAACGGCTGATACTTGTGCAGCCTGAGTGAAATTGGTTAAAACAACCTTAATACAAAGTTCGCGTGAGAAAGGGGCGATGTTCCCAGACGCGAACGGCCCCAAGAAAGAATGCACGATGTTGAGACTGGAAATGGGTTCCTCGATGAAACGACATCGTGCACTGGCTGTTTCGGCACGGATTTACGGTGGGAAACAAATGCAGCGAAAGATCGCGACCATCGAAGTCCGGAACCGAACGATCAACACGACGGCGGCCGCCACGGTTCGTGCGCGTCCGGCCCGTGCGATGCCGCCGGCGACGCCCAGGGCGGCGGCATCGCGGTGGGTGGCGACGGGCGGCGCGGGCGCCGCGACGGCCACCGCGTGAACGACTGAGTCGAAGCAAAGGAGAATCGACATGGCTTTCGACATTCTAAACCAATCCGTCAGCGCCCAGGTCACTGCGGCGTATGTCGGATTCTTCGGACGGGCGCCCGATCCGGAGGGCCTGAACTTCTGGATCGGCGAGTACAACAGCAACGTCAACGACGCCCTGGCGGGCATCGACGACCCGAGCGACGCCGAGGTTACGGCGGCCCGCAAGACGGCGCTGTCCAACGTGGCCAGCAGCTTCGCCACCGACCAGGAGGGGCTGGACACCTATCCCTTCCTGCAGACGCCCAACCTGGCCACCGAGCAGTCGGCGGCGAACTTCGTCAACGACGTCTTCAACAACCTGTTCGGCCGCAGTGCCGAGGGCGAGGCCGACGACACCAGCACGGGCCTGGGCTTCTGGACCCAGGAGGTGCTGGACCGCCTGACCAACACCGACCCCGATTTCATCGGCACGGTGATCGTCGACATCATGTCCGGCGCTTCCGACGAGGATGCGGCGGCGCTGGAGAACAAGATCGCGGTCGGTGAGCAGTACGCCAACGAGTTCGCCGCCGCCTTCGGCGAGGGCGCCGAGTGGACCACGGACGACGACATCGACGGCGCCCGCTCGGTCGTGGACGGCGTCGACGGCAGCGAGGGATCGGTCCAGTCCGCGCAGGGCGAGATCCAGCAGATCATCGACCTGGAGACCGGCGCGCAGGAGCCACCGCCGGAGCCGCCGACCACCGAAACCAAGGAGCTGAGCACCGGCGTCGATGACATCGACGGCGACAACGTCTCGGTGACGGTGTTCGAGGGCGCGGTCGGCACGCTGACCACCGGCGACAACCTCGACGGCGGCACCAACGACGGCGACACCCTCGAGGTCGCGATGCGCGGCGGCGAGAACGAGGTCGCCCGGCTGACCGACATCGAGATCATCAACGTCCGCTCGATCGACGACGGCGCGGGCACCGAGAACACCCTGAACCTCAACGACGCCACCGGCGTTGAAGAGGTCAACGTGGTCGACAAGGGCGGCGACAGCGCCGGCCTGGCGGTCAATGGCATCGATCCGGGCAGCCCGACGCTCAACCTCACCGGTGACGAGACCGTCGGCGTCGAGGTGCTCGACGACACCGGCGAGATCACCGACGACGACGCCAACGGCGACGAGGTCAACGTCGGCGTCAACGCCTTCGACGGCGAGCTGAACCTGCGCAACGGCATCGAGACCGTGAACCTCGAGGTCGCCAGCAGCAGCGACAACGCCTTTACCCTCAGCCAGACCGAGGACGGCACCTTCGAGCAGCTCATCGTCACCGACGAGGCCGCCCCGACGCCGCCCGACGACGGCAGCAATGGCGACGGCAACGGCGATGACAAGTCCACACCGGCCACGCCCGGCAACACCGTCATCACCTCCGCCGTGGCCTCGCTCTACGACTACAGCGCCTCGGCCGGCGACCACACGCTGAACCTGACCACCGACGATCCGAGCGACGCGGTGACCGTCCTGGGCGGCTCCGGTGCCAACACGGTGAACTTTGGCCGCACCATGAACGGCATCTCCGATCCGGGCGGTCAGGACACCGTGAAGGGCGGCGACGGCATCGACGAGGTGAGCGCCGACATCAACCTCGGCATCACGGTGCAGCCGGCCATCTCCGAGGTCGAGATCGTCTCCCTGACCTTCAGCGGCGCCGACGCGCAGAACGGCGAGTTCGACGCCTCCGACGTCGAGCCCTTCGACGTCGACGGTCAGCAGTTCCCGGTCTTCGTGGTGGGCGACAGCGAGAACTTCGCCAACATCAACGAGATCCGGGGCGCCAACCCGGTCGTCGAGGTCATCGGCAACCTGTCCGACGGCGCCGAGTTCGACGCCACCACCGGCACCGCCGACGAGCTGACGGTGAACTTCGCCTCCGACTCCACCGAGCGCGTGGACATCAAGGTCTCCGGCGGTGATCTGGAGATCGACGACGCGACCAAGGTGAATATCCAGGTTGCGCCGGCGATCGCCCCGGGCGGCACCGGCACCGGCGAGGGCGAGGTCTACATCGAGAACGCGGTGTTCCTCAACGACTTCACCGAGCAGCTCCGCATCGCCACGACCAAGGAAGATGATCCGAACACCGACAACGACGGCGATCTGATCATCTCCGGCGAGGAGCGGGACTCCGCCCTGACCGGCACGGCCGCGATCACCGACCTCTACTTCGAGGCCGTGAACGGCAACATCTTCGTCGGCGATGGCTCCGTGGCCAGCAATGACGACGCCATGGACGACGCCTCCGGCCTGGAGAGGCTGAACGGCACGGCCGACAACGCCACCCTCTCCGTCGGTGACATCGGCCAGGGCCCGGGCACCGCGGCGACCAACCTCGACGAGGTGCACCTGAAGGGGATGAACCGCGGTGTCTTCAACTTCGACGACATCGAGGGCGTGAACGGCAACAGTGACGACGACCGGGCCATCAACGCCTCCTTCGGCCAGCAGGGCGCGGTGATCGAGAAGTTCACGGTCGAGACCGCCTTCCGCTCGGAGAACGACGAGGACTTCGAGGTCGACGGCCAGAGCAACGGCTTCCCGTTCGACGTGCCGAACGACATCGACGACATCTCCGCCAACGTCATCGAGGACATGCGCCTGACGATCGCGGAGTTCGGCGACCTGTCGATCGGCGAGGTGGCCAGCAGCATCGAGGAGCTGACCATCACCAACGGCGAGACCGACGGCGACGACGAGGACGGCGTCGAGGCGAACCTCTGGATGTTCGGCGAGCAGGTGGATGGCGGCCAGATCGCCGGCGCCGGCACGATGCAGCCTTCGGACCCCGGCTACCTGCCGTTCTTCGTGGAGGACGTCGAGGCGGTCAACACGGCCAATCTGATGCTGGACTTCCGCGATTTCGCGGGCCTGGACAACCGGCGTGACGCGGGCTTCGAGCCGGTGCCCTCGTCGATCCTGATCGGCGACCAGGACACCGTCGGCACCGGCGTCCGCTTCGACCTCTACGAGGCCGACATGACGGTGACCGCCGGCGACGGTGATCACAAGGGCACCGACGATGGGCCTGGCGACGAGTTCGTCGGGACCGCGATCGACCCGACGGCCGGTGACGACGACAACGACGACCTGCCGGACCACGTCGAAAATGACATGGAGGACGAGGACGCCCTTGAGGTGGCCGGCGTCAACCACGATAACGAGGACTTCTTCGGCATCGTGACCGGCTTCGGCGACGACAGCGTCACCACCGGTTCCGGCAGCTCGTACATCTACACCGGCTATGGCGACGACACCGTCGTGGCCGGTGGCGGCGGCGACTTGGTCGACGCCGGTCCGGGCTTCAACGACGTCACGCTGGGCGCCTCCCCCGACGAGGCGGCCGACACCCACGTCCTGAAGCGGCCGGACAAGGTGGTCGATGTCGGCGTGCGCACGTTGGATAGCGACCTCAACGACAAGATCGTGGACGGCTACGACCTCGTCCGCGACTTCGAGGAGGGCTCCGGCGACGACGTGACCGAGCTGTACGGCTTCGACCAGTTCTTCTCGGACTTCTCCGGCGGGCTGCCTGACAGTGGTGGCAACGTGACGATCACGGAGATCGATCTGAACGTCGACACGGCCAGCCCCGGCGGCAATGAGGCCCGCTTCCGGGCGAACAACGACAGCGTCGAGATGTTCGAGGTTCTCTTCGACTTCGTGAATATCGACGCGACGGGCTCGCCGACCGCGCAGAAGCAGGAGCAGATCGAGGACGACTTCATGGCGAACATCGCCGACAACCTCGATTTCAGCGAGTACGGCAACGAGAAGGCCCTGTTCCTGGTCTACGACCGCGACGAGCAGGACACCAACACCAACGCCGCGCTGCTGGAAGGCAATATCAACCAGGTTAACGACGGCGACAACGAACTGACGGGCGTCAACCTGCTGTCCGTGTACGCCAATGTCGGCTTCGGCAACATGGAGACCGGCGACTTCCTGTTCACCTGATCGGGCGTGAGCGCCTGACAGACGAACAAACCCTCTACTCCCTCCACCCCCGGGCCTCGCGCCCGGGGGTTTTTTCTTGGGCGAGGACCGGGCGCGACACC
>CAZLNO010000049.1:0-26436 GCA_964561005.1 uncultured Rhodovibrionaceae bacterium
TGTCGCGCCCGCCCAGCCGCACGCGCCCGGCCGAGGGCGTCTCCAGCCCGGCGATGATGCGCAGCAGCGTGGTCTTGCCGCAGCCCGAGGGACCCAGGAAGCACATCAGCTTGCCCTCCGGCACCGCCAGGTCGACCTGCGACAGCGCCGCGAAATCGCCGAAGTGCTTGGTGACGCCTTCCAGGCTCAGCGCTTGCTCAGTCACGGAACG
Source organism: uncultured Rhodovibrionaceae bacterium (assembly GCA_964561005.1). Lineage (GTDB taxonomy): Bacteria > Pseudomonadota > Alphaproteobacteria > Kiloniellales > Rhodovibrionaceae > CAZLNO01. The sequence goes on from CAZLNO010000049.1 coordinate 212, forward strand.
CTCGTTCGTCGTGAACGATGGCGGCGCGGCGGAGCAGATGTTCTATCGCGGGGCGGGGGCTTGCCTCCGCCCCGAACGTCTCTCCACCCGCCGTGCTCTGAAACGTTCCGGTCGGGGGCGAGCCCCCGACCGGCAGAAATGTTCGAACCCATGGCGGATTCGCGCAAGGCGGGCATCACCCCGTGATCATCGCCGTCCACTCGTCGGACACCCAGTCCCCGCGCTCCATGTACATCTGGTAGTAGGGGACGATCGGCTGCTTCTCGCTGGACACCGCCGCGAATTCGGCGTCGCTCAGGTCCAGGTGCTTGCGCTCGACCGTCGGGGCCGTGCCGACCTTGCGGGCCAGCTTGGCCTGGATGTCCGGACGGCACATGTAGTCGATGAAGACGTGCGCTTCCTCCAGCTTCTCCGAGGCCTTGCTGACGCACCAGGAGCCGGAATCGAGCACGCCGCCTTCCTCCGGGAAGGTGGAGCGCACGGGGAAGCCGTCGGCGGCGGCCAGCGTGGCGACGTCGTGGTAGTACTGCCCCATCGGGATCTCGCCGCTCTGCAGGGCCTGCTGGAACTGGCCCTCGTCGCGGTACCACAGCTTCACGTTGGGCTTCACCTCGGCCAGCTTGTCCAGCACCTTCTTGATGCCGGCTTCGCTCTTCAGGCTGTCGTGGCCGTCGAAGAAGGTCTTGGCCGTGACCTCCAGCAGGAAGGAGTTGGAGGCCAGGGCCAGCAGGCCAAGCCGGTTCTCGTTCGCGGGGTCCCAGAACTCGGCCCAGCTCGTCGGCGCCTCGGGGTAGACGTCGGTGTTGGTGACCAGGGTGATGTACCAGCTCACCGCGCCGATGCCGGAAACGCCGCCGTCGTCGTAGGTGTGGACGAAGCGGTCGAAGAGGTACTTGCGGTTCGGCAGCTCGTCGGCGTCCAGGCTCGCCCAGAGCTTGGCGTTCTGGCCCTTCATGCGCGGCACCTGCGCCATCATCGAGACGTCGGCCGGCGCCTGCCCGGCGCGCGCCGCGTTCTGGAGCTGCACCAGCCAGGCCTCGCCCGTGGGCTCGGCCACCGACTGCACCTCGATGCCGGTCTCCTCGGTGAAGTCGGGGAAGATGTGCTTGTCGAAGGAATCCTTGAAGTAGCCGCCGTACACGCCGACCTTCAGGCTGCGCGCCGCGCGCGTCCGCCGCGGCAGGGCGCTCATCGCCGCGCCGGCGGCGAGCGTGGCGCCGGCGCCGGCCAGGAAGCGCCGCCGGGTCGAGGGGTGAAACACGCTTGCCATGATGTCCGTCCTCCCTGAGCTGAAGTCGCTTTCGCCGTGCCCGCCGGTGTCGCGGCGGATGCGAGGGCTCTTGGCCGCCTTGACCGCCGGATTTTGAGAGGCGTTTTTCTTGGTGTAAATGACAAACGACCGACGGCGGCCCTGGCGCCACGCCGCCGTGGCGAGCCGATCGTCGGCGCGACACTTACCGCGTGCGCGCGAAATTGGAAGAGGGAGGGACACTCAATGACCCAGGCCAGCGACAATCCCGGCGGCGGCCCTTCGCCCTACCGCCCGCGCTTCATGGAGATCGCCAGCTTCATGCGGCTGCCGATCGTGGACGACCCGGCGCGGCTCGACATCGCGCTGCTCGGCATTCCCTTCGACCTGGGCGTCACCAACCGGCCGGGCCCGCGCCACGGTCCCCGGCAGGTGCGCGACATGTCCAGCTTCATGCGGCCGATGCACCATGTCCTCAAGGTGGTTCCGGAGGAGATGTGCCGCCTGGGCGACCTGGGCGACATCCGCGTCAACCCCTTCTCCATCGAGGAGAGCATGGACATCATTGCCGGCTTTCTCGGCGAGGTTCACGCCGCCGGCGCGCGGCCGCTGTCGGTGGGCGGCGACCACCTGACCACGCTGCCGGTGCTGCGCGGCATCGCGCGGGAGCGGCCGGTCGGGCTGATCCAGTTCGACGCCCACTGCGACACCGGCGCGCCCTACATGGGCCGGCCGCTGCACCACGGCGCGCCGTTCAAGCTGGCGGTGGAGGAGGGGCTGCTCGACCCGAAGCGCACCGTGCAGATCGGCATCCGCGGCTCGCTGAACGACGCCGACCAGTGGCGGTTTTCCTACGACAGCGGCATGCGCGTGGTGGAGATCGAGGAGTACTTCGACCGCGGCTGGCGCGAGGTCATCGCCGAGGCGCGGGCGATCGTCGGCGACGGCCCGGTCTATATCAGCTTCGACGTCGACGGCCTGGACCCGGTCTACGCGCCGGGCACCGGCACGCCGGAGGCCGGCGGCATCCCGATGCACGAGGCCCAGCGCATGCTGCGCGACCTGCGCGGCCTGGACATCGTCGGCGCCGACGTGGTGGAGGTCTCGCCGCCCTTCGACCCCTCGGGCAACACCGCGCTCAACGCGGCGACGCTGCTGTTCGAGCTGCTGTGCGTCATGGCCGAGCGTGCGGCGGGCGCGCGCCGTTGAGTCCGTTCCCGGCGCCCGCTAACGGGCCGGACGCCGGGGACGCTCCGTCTGCCGCGCCGCTCAGCAGTTGAGCGTGTTGCACAGCTTCACGATGTTGTCGCTGGTGAAGCGCGGGCCGTTGAAGGTGCGGCCGAAGCTGCCGGTGCAGCTCGTGCCGTCGTAGCCGCTGACCACCGAGTTCACCCAGTTGCCGTTGCGGTAGTGGCGGATCCAGGGGCCGCCGCTGGCGCCGAAGGTCATCGAGCAGCCGGTGTTCAGCACGCTGGCGCCGCCGCAGGCCCCGCTGGGGTTGAAGCTCTCGGACACGCAGAGCTCCATCTTGTTGCCGCCGCCGATGTTGCCGGGATAGCCGATGGCGTGGTGCACCTGCGTGGTGCCCCAGTTCCACGAGCGGCCCAGCCAGCCGGTGTAGAAGGTGACGGGGCGGTTGTTGCGGCCGTTGCGCAGGCGGATCAGGCAGACGTCCGAGCGCCGGTCGCCCACGTTGATCCAGCGGTTGAGCACCGTGGCGGAGCTCCAGTTGAACAGGCCATAGGGCGCGAAGCCGTCCCGGTAGGCCGGGGCGAAGCGCCAGCCCCGGATGAAGTCGCCGGCGCCGCGGTCGTAACAGCAGTGGGCGGCGGTGACGATGATGTTGTTGCCGCTGACCACCGAGGCCGAGCAAGTGCCTTTATTGCTGAACAGCTTGCCGACCGCCCTCTGCGGGTAGCCCAGGTTCACGCCGCCGCAGTTCTCGCAGTACTGGCTGAAGACGTCCTTGGTGCCCAGGATGGACTGTTCGTCGTCCTGCAGCGCGCTCTGCTGCTGGCGCAGCCCCTCCCATTCGTCGGGATAGAGCGATTCGGCCTCGTCGTCGGCGCCGGGCTCGGGCGCGCCGCCGCCGGCCTGGCCGGCCGGCTGCTCCTCGGCCGGCGGCGGGACCGGCGGCTCGAAGGCGCGCGTCTGCATACCCTCGCCGCGAGTCGCGTCCCAGTCCAGCGGCTCGGCCGCCAGGCGCTCCTCGCGCGTGTCATAGCGGCCGGCTTCCTCGGCCGTCATCGTGTCGTCGTTCTCGATGGTCGTGGCCTCGCCCGCCGTCTGCTGCGCCGAGGCCGGCGCCGGCAGGCCGAATCCCCAGAACGCCGCGCCCAGCAGGGCCAGGACGACGGCTTGTCGATTTTGTCGCGTCATCGAAACTTCCCCCGTTTCCCGCAAGGTTGGACCAAGGCACGCATAAGTCCACTTTCGTGTTGCACAAAGACAACACAGTAAACATAGCATAACAGAAATCATGAGTAATCAATTTCCCTGAAAGATAGTAGATAAAAGATATCGTAACGAATTAATCAGGGGGATCGTATTAAACATCCTGGCGCAATTCTACTTAGATGTGGATAGTCCGTTTCGGGGCAGGCTGGCGGACGGTCTCCGGCGGCTCCGGGCTTAAAATCCTTCCCAGGGAGCCCATTTGTGCTACAATGTAGCCCAGCAATGAGGAGTACGGCCATGACCGAGAAAGCCGTTGTGCGTGCCCGCATCGACGGGCACATCAAGGAAGAAGCCTCCGCCGTACTGGCGGCGATGGGGCTGACCGCGTCTGATGCCTTCCGCATCCTGATGACCCGCATCGCGAGGGAAAAGGCGCTGCCTTTCGAGCCGCTGGTTCCGAACGCGGAGACTATCGCGGCGATGAAGGAAGCGCGCCGCGGCAACCTGACCTCCTTTGACAGCGTGGATGATCTGCTAACGGATTTGAATGCGGAAGATTGAGCGAACCACGCAGTTCAAACGGGACTACAAACGAGAATCGAAGGGCCAGCACCGGCCGGTGCTGGCCAACGATTTTCGTGAGATCGTGGAAGCGCTTGCGAATGACCAGCCTCTGGCCGAAAAGCACCGGGATCATGCCCTGACCGGCGAGTGGAAGGATCACCGGGACTGCCATATCCGTCCAGATTTAGTGCTGATCTACCGAAAGCCGAATTCCGGTACGCTCCAGCTCGTGCGCCTTGGATCACACAGCCGGCTCGGTTTCTAGCGATTAGCCTCCGGCTACAGGGCATCAAAGCGCGCCTCGCCCATCGATCCCAGACCAATAATCGGGCGGGTCGTCCGGGCAACCCTTTGGACGGCGCTTCATGCCATGGTGATCGCGGCGAGGATGCGTGATCCGATGCTGACTGGGAAAACGATCGCCAGCTGGCCCCGACGACCGGGCCGGCTCGGCCTGGGCCGCGTCGACGCGCACCACGAGCGCGTCGACAGTCCTTCGCGCGCCTTGGCGCGCAAGACCTTCGTGAATCGCGGCGCCCGCGGCGTCTCCACCCGTTATCTGCCGCTCTATCTCGGTTGATTGCGCGCCATGAGAGCGCCGGGATTCGATCGCGCCGGCCGCTCCGGAACGGACTATCCACATCTAAGTAGAATTGCGCCAACGCCCTTAACAATACGAGTGCTGGGGGTGCGTGCGTATCTTGCCCAATTCAACAACAGGAATATCTATTGTCTATTCATACTTCTAAGAAAGATATCTATTCAAATATAAACAACAAAACTGATTTTTCTCACATCATATCCGGAAAATTAAATGCTATCATATTAATATTCCGCGAGTTGCGGTGTCACTGATCAGCACGGGGGATCATCATGCGACGTGGAAGATTCTCATCCCACATGAAGTACGGTTTACCGTCCGCCCTGGCGCTGCTGGCGGCGCTCGGATGGCCCGGCAGCGCGCCGGCGCAGGAGCCCACCTTCACCGCGCCGGAGCAAGTCCAGGCGGTGCCCGGCGAGTTCATCGTCAAGTTCCGGGAGGACGCCGCCATGATGGCGGCCGGCGACATGCTGGCCGAGCGGGGCATCGAGACGGTGCGCACGCTGGACTTGATCAGCGCCAGGGTCATCCAGCTCGATCCGGCCGCCGCCGTCACGGCGCTGACCGAGGCCGTCGCCGGGCTGCCGGGGGTGGCGTACGTCGAGCCCAACTACCTCTACCACGCCACCAAGACGCCGAGCGATCCCAGGTATGGCGACCAGTGGGCCTGGCCGAAAATCCAGGCCCCGGCCGCCTGGGACGTCCTGACGGACAGCCCCGACGTCACCGTCGCCGTGATCGACACCGGGGTCGACTACAAGCACCCCGATCTCAGCGCCAACATGTGGAAGAACCCGGGCGAGACGCCGGGCAACGGCGTGGACGACGACGGCAACGGCATCGTCGACGACGTGCACGGGGCCAACTTCGTCCCGTCCAGCCCGACCGGCGACCCGATGGACGACAACCGCCACGGCACCCACGTGGCCGGCACCATCGGCGCGGTCACCGACAACAACCTCGGCGTGGCGGGGACAAACTGGAATACCAAAATCATGGCGCTGAAGTTCCTGTCCGCGCAGGGCAGCGGCAGCACCGCCGACGCCATCCAGGCGATCCAGTACGCCATCGACAAGGGCGCCGACATCATGAACAACAGCTGGGGCGGCGGTGGCTTCTCGCAGGCCCTGGAGGACGCCATCAAGGCGGCGAACAATCAGGGCATCCTCTTCGCCGCCGCGGCCGGCAACACGCCCACCGACAACGATCAGCGCCCGCACTATCCCTCCAGCTACGAGGTGCCCAACGTCCTGGCGGTCATGGCCAGCAACGAGCAGGACAACAAGGCCGGCTTTTCCGCTTTTGGCGCCAAGTCCGTCGACCTGGCCGCGCCGGGGACCAACATCCTGTCGAGCGTGCCCGGCGGCCAGTATGCCAGCTTCAACGGCACCTCCATGGCCACGCCGCACGTCGCGGGCGCCGCGGCCCTGGTGAAGGCGCAGGACCCCAGCCGCGACGCCGGGGCGCTGAAGACCATCCTGATGGACAGCGTGGACAAGCTGCCGTCGATGGCCGGGCGCAGCGTCACCGAGGGCCGCCTGAACCTGGCCAAGGCCCTGACGAAGGGTCCGGTCGCCTGCGCGGGGCCGACGCTGGTCGCCTATGACGAGTTCTTCTGGAGCGAGCAGCGCAAGTTCGACCAGAACAGCAACGTGCTCTCGGTCGACTTCACCCTGCCGAAGGCGATGATCGTGGAGATCTTCGCCCACGGCTCGGCCCGGCGGATCGCGGGCAGCGGCGGCGTCACCACCTTCCGCACCGGCGTATACACCCAGCCGCAGACCAACGTCATGTGGACCGGGTCCTACCGGCGCGGCTCTTATGCGGCCAACGACGTCTCGCGCACCGTCAGTTCGGAGTTCGCCATCGAGCTGCCGAAGGGCAAGCACACGATGTACTGGAAGCTGTGGGTGCACAACTTCACCATGCAGTTCGACTCGGCCAGCCTGATGGTGCGGGCTTATCCCTGCTCCATGGGCGGCAAGCTGGCGGCGACGGGCGGCATGGCGCAGGCCGCCGCGGCCAGCCCGATCACCACGGCCGAAGGCGAGGACGAAGCCCCCGGCAAGGCCATGCGGCCCCCGGCCCAACAGGCGCAAATGCCCCGCGAGCGCGTGGAGAGAAGTGACGCCGGCGAAAGCGTGACACTGACGCAGTAGACCCCAGCGCGGCACCGAAGACGACGCCCCGCCAGTTGCTGGCGGGGCGTCGACGTCTTTCGGGCCGGCGGGCTGGGCAAGTGTCCGGCGGTGCCTATATGCAAGACAGGACTTATACAAAGAGACACTTCGACATGGCCTGGATCAGTGGTGTGACGACGGCGGCCTTCGTGGTCGCGTGCCTGGGGGCCGGGAGCTCGCCGGCGGAAGGGACGGCCGTGATGACCACCGAGGAAAGCGGCACGCCGCGGGCGGAGGAGCCCGCCGCGGTGCCCGGCGAGCTGCTGGTGAAGTTCGCCGAGATGCTGAGCGACGAGGAGATTGCGCGGATCACCGACCGCCTGGGCGTCGAGGTGGTGGACCGGCTGTCCGGCGGCCGCCTGTTGCTGGTGCGCGTGCCCTATCCCAGCGTGAGCGAGGACATCCGCTCGGCCTTCGAGGCCAATCCCGGCGTGGTCTACGCCGAGCCCAACTACACCTACGGCATCGAGCCGCCGGAGCTGATGGAGGGCGACGGCGACACGCCCCCGGCCGACGACGGCGGCGGTCCCGGCATCAGCATCCCCGACTCGCCGGACGCGGAATAGCCGCCCGGCCGCGCCGGACGCCGGGCCTAGCTGACGCGCAGCCTGAGCTTGGCGCGCGGGGCGATCTTGCCTTGCCAGGTCAGGCGGGGCGCCGCCCCGTCCGCCGCGCCCCGGTCGACCACGCGCACGTTCAGCTCGCCGGCGGAGGTCGGATAGCCGACGGCGGACCAGGGCCACCGCCTGGGAAAGCGCGGCGCCTCGGCGCTGAGCGTGCCCGCGAAGTGGTCGTTGATGGAGACGTCCATCTCCGGGGCCTTGCTGGCGGGATCGCGCGTGACCTCGACGTGGCCGTAGCCGACGATGGCGGCCTCGCGCTCGCTCACCGGCGGCGGCGCCTTCAGCCCGAAGATCATCGCCAGGCGATGCACCGCCTCCGTCCCGCCGGCCAGGATCAGCGCCGTCAGCAGCTTTCCCAGGGTGCCGAACAGCGGCTCGCCCCCGTCCTGGCCGCCCTCGCGCAGCACCGCGCCGAGGATCTGGCCGAAGGCGTTCAGGTCGCCGCCGAAGGCGATCGCCAGACCGAAGGCCAGGTTGATCAGGAACTTCACGCCGGTGCCGTCCAGCAGGATGATGAACCAGCGCCAACTGAAGATCACCGTCAGCGCGGTCTGCACCAGGGCCGCGATCACGGACAGCCACAGCAGGACGGCGCCGATCTGCTCCAGCGCCTTGTCGTCGAGGATGAGCGGTTTGGCGGCGTCGGCGTCGGTGCCCTGCGCGACCGCGGCGCCGGTCAGCAGCCAGACCAGCGCGGGCACGAGCAGGCCCGTGCGGAGGATGTGGGGCATGGCACCCGAACCCCTTGCCGTGAGGCCAGGACCCCTGGCTTGACACCCCGGAATTGTTGTCGAGATCGGCGCGAGGGGCAACAACGTTCCTTGCCGCTCGCGTGTCCGGGTCGCGGTCTCGCCGTCGTTTTCAGGCAAGGCCGAGAAAGCGCTCGATCGGCCAGACGACGACACCCAGGACGAACGGGTTTCCCGTCGGCGCCTGCAGGGTCCGCGGCGCCGCGTCGCCGGCCCGAGCCTCGGCGCGGCCGTCCCCCGCGGTCCTTGGCACCGGAAACATCAACGTTTCCGCGCCGGCCTGCGTCCGGCCGTCGAGCGGGGCAAGCCCGCGCGCGGCCGTCGCGCCGTTCGAGGCCTCGGTGTCGATCCGGGTCGCGACCCCGTCGGCGACGATCAGTTCGTGGACGACGCGCGGCAGGCTGCCGTCGGCGCCGAACACGTCGGCCCAGGTGGGCGCCGCGCGCTTCCAGACCGTGTGGCTGCCCTGGCTCGTGTAGGCCAGGCGCAGGGCGTCGGGCACGTACCACGCCTCGCCGATGTCCGGGCGCGGCGCGTCCGGCTGCAGCGGCGCGGCGGCGAAATGCAGCAGATGCTCGAAGGTGACGGTCGCCGTGGCCGGCACGCCCGATTCCGGCGCGAACAGTGGCGCCAGGGTTGCGCAAAGCGCCTCGCAGGCCGCGCGCTCCGACCCTTCCGGCGCCTGGATGTCGTCGGCGGCGTCCGCGGCTCGCGCCGCTTCGGCGAGCCGCGCCGGGGTCAGCGTCACCTCGGCGCGGGGCGCCTCGTTCACCGCCGCGTGGAGCTCGCCGAACGTGCGGTCGTAGGCCGCCGTGGCCCCGCCCGCCAGCCAGGCGTTCACGGCGCGCACCACGGGCTCGTCCGGCGTCTGCTGGGGAATCAGGTTGTTGACGACGGCGCCGTAGGTGGTCGAGAAGCTGGCGTACTGCGCGGGTGGATAGAGGTTGTTGCGGCTGCGCGGCGGTACCGCGTCGAATACCCGCCAGAGGGCGTCGCTGGTGTTGCCGATCGGCATGACGCCCTGAGCCAGTTGGAAGGTCCGGCGGCACAGGTTCAGGTCGTCGACGATCGCGTCGTACCAGCCGCGGGTCAATTGGCGGAACAGGGCGAGCGACATCGGCGGCCGGCCAGCCTCCTGAACCCACTTGGGACACGGCGGGGCGGCGCGCCCGGCGACGCGCCGCCCCGCGAGCAACAGGGAGGTCGACGGAACTCTACTGGTTGCCGATCACGGCGTCGATCGGCTGCACCAGCACGCCCAGCACCTGCGGGTTGCCCGACTTGCTCGTGCTGTGGATCTTCAGGCCGCCGTCGTCGGCCTTCGTCACCTCATGGCTCCAGCCGCCCTGGCCGGAGACCGAGAAGAACGGCCAGAAGCCCGCCTTGGCGGCCGCCTTGACGCTCTCGCTCTGCTGCGAGCTGACCGAGACGTCGGAGGTCAGCGTGACGTCCACGCCGTCGACCACGATCAGCGCGGTCGCCGCGCGCTTCAGGTTGCCGTTCGCGCCGAAGGTCTGCTCCCAGGTCGGCGCGCCGTGCTTCCAGACCTTGTTGTTGTCGTTCTCCTTCGCCGTCTGGAGGGCGGCGGAGTCGAACCAGGGCTTGTACTGCGACAGGGTCGGGTTGGTCGGCGCGTTGTTCTGGTAGGGACCGCCGGTCAGCGTGGCGACCTTGTCGAAGCTCACCTGGATCTCCAGGCCGGCCTTGCTGATCTCCTGGGTGAACTTGTCCCAGCTTCCGCCGGCGCCGCCGGAGAAGAAATCGAAGACACCGGACACGCTCCCGCTCGCCCAGGCGTGCGAGGTGTCGCTGGACTCCTTTTCGCTGTTCATGTTCACCGACTTGCTCTGGCCCTTCTGGAGGGCATCGGTCAGGCCCTTCTGGGTGGCCGTATAAGCGTAGTTTCCGTCGGCCGAGGTCCACTTGGTGATGGCGGTGGAGACCACGTCGGTCTGCTTGATCAGCGTGGTGCCGGCCTTGATCGTGCTGGTCTCCAGCCCGGCCGTCAGCGCCCAGCGCTGGAACTGATCCAGACGGACCTTCTGGTAGTCGATCTCGCCACCGTCCGTCGTGGGGAGCGGGTTGGGCAGGTTGTCAGAGTTCTTGGTGTATTTCTCCCAGTCGACATACTTGTCCTTCAGCAGGTCCTGCATGTCGTCCTGGTTCTGGGGGTTCAGGTTGTTGATGACGGCGCCGTAGGTCGTGGCGAAGCTGTCCGTCTGCGCCGGTGCGAACTTGCGGGTGAGGGTCTTGGGCGGGACCGAGTCGAAGTAGGCCCAGATCTTGTCCGAGGTGTCGCCCAGCGAGGCCACGCCCTGCATGAACTGGAAGGTGTTGGGGTCGAGGTCCAGGGCCGAGGTGACCGCGTTGTACCACTGCTGGTCCAGGGTCTCCATGGCCTCCTTGGCGGAGTCGGCCGAGGCCGTGCCGGCGGACGCCAGGACGGCGGTCGCGGAGACGGCAGCCAGAAGGGCGCGGGCGCCACGGCCGGGTCGGGTCACGGGCGCACTGGCACGATGTGGCCGATTCGCTTGCGTCGCTGTCTCGGGTTGCATAACAATATCACTCCTCAAGTTGGGTGACTTGGGCAGCCTTTGCAGGCTGAGGCTGTGCGAGGGTCTCGCGCCACGAGGTCCCCCTCGCACAGCCCGCCCCTTTCAAGCCGCGTGCCACTGCCGGAAAGCGTGGTGGTGTGCGGCGGAGCCACCTTCCATAAATGCCTCTATTCTGCGCCTCGGCGGCGGCGGCGCTGGCCGGTTCGCGCGATGAGGTGACTGACGCTCGGTTTTCATCAATTCATGATTGCACCGCAAATTGCACGCGATGTTTGAAAAACGCAAATAGGTTTCCGCCAGAACGGGCAGCCGTCGCGACCGACCTGGGCAATGCGCGCCGACCTTGTGACGGCGCCCCCGCTGCGCGATCATCGTTCTCGCCATTCATGCAAACGACGATTCATGGAGAGGCCGCAATGAACGATACCCACGCCCCACGCATCGGCCCGCACGACCTGGGCGGGATCGACGGCGGCCCGGTCGATCCGGGCGAGCACGATCTGGCCCAGTGGGAGCGCATGGTGGACGCCATGGTGCGCCTGCTGATCGCCAAAGGAGTCTACGGCGACACCGCCCAGCTTCGCGTCGGCATCGAGAGCCTGGGCCCCGACGCCTACGACCGGTTGAGCTATTACGAGCGCTGGGCCGCCTCGGCGGCGCGCATCTGCGTCGAGAAGGGCCTCGTCGACAAGGACGAGCTGGAATGCCGCGTGGCCCGGCTGGCAGAGGACACCGGGGGGCCGGCATGACGGCGGCGCGCTTCCAGGTGGGCGAGCGCGTGCGCATCGACGATCGCTTCGAGCCCCGCCACCACCGCACCCCCGCCTACGTGAAGGGACGGGAAGGCGTCGTGGAGCGCGTCTGCCAGGCGCACGGCCGGCCCGAGGTGCTGGGCTATCATGACCGCGACGACGTGGCACTGCCCGTCTACCGTGTCCGCCTGTGGCAGCGCGACCTCTGGCCGGGCTACACCGGCCGGGGAGATGACACCCTGGAAATCGAGATCTTCGAGCACTGGCTGAAGCCGGCCGAGCAAGGAGAGCGGCAGCCATGAGCCACACGCACGACCACGACCATGCGCACGCGCACGACCCGGCCCGGCCGCACCCCTTCCAGAAGGACCATCCGGAGCCGACCACCTACTATGAGCGCCTGGGCGTGGCCCTGAACCGGATTCTCATCGAGAAGGGCGTCTACACCGCCGACGAGCTGCGGGAAACCATCGAGAAGGTGGAGCAGGTGACGCCGGAAACCCACGGCGCCCGCGTGGTCGCGCGCGCCTGGGTCGATCCGGACTTTCGCGCCGCACTGCGGACGGATGCCTCCAAGGCAATCGAGTCGATCGGCATCGACCCCGGTCATGCCGAGATCACGGTGCTGGAGAACACGCCGAAGCTGCACAACGTCGTCGTCTGCACGCTGTGCTCCTGCTATCCGCGCTGGCTGCTGGGCCGGCCGCCCGCGTGGTACAAGTCGGCCGCCTACCGAAGTCGGGTGGTGAAGGAGCCGCGCGCGGTGCTGCGCGAGTTCGGCCTGGACCTGCCCGAGGACGTCGAGGTCCGCGTTCACGACTCCACGGCGGAGCTGCGCTACCTCGTGCTGCCCCTGCGCCCGGTGGGCACCGAGGGCTGGTCGCAAGAGGCGCTGGCCGGTCTGGTCACCCGCGACAGCATGATCGGCGTGGCGGCGGCGCGGACGCCGGGATGTCAGGCTGAAGCCTGACCTACGCCAGCACCCGCCAGACGGTGGCGTTGCGCAGGTCGCTGTCCTCCAGCTCGCGGGTCGTGGGCACGGGATAGCGGGCGAGTTTCTCCAGGCCGCCCTTGGGCATGTAGCTGCGCCCCGGATCGCCCAGCAGCACCGTCACGCCGGCGCCGGCCAGGGCCCGCAGCCAGGCCTCGACGCGCTGCGCCATCGGCCGCTCGTAGCAGACGTCGCCGGCCAGCACGACTTCCCAGACGCCGTCCAGCCGCCTGATCACGTCGGCGCGCAGCAAGTCGATCGGGACCTCGTTGGCCGCCGCGTTGAGCTCGATGGCGGCGCAGGCGAAGGGGTCGATCTCGCTGGCCTCGACACGCGCCGCGCCGGCCAGCGCGGCGGCGATGCCGGCCAGCCCGCTGCCGGCGGCGAAGTCCAGCACCCGCCGGCCGCGCACCACCTCGGGATAGTCCAGCAGATAGCGCGCCAGCGCCTGCCCGCCGGCCCAGGCGAAGGCCCAGTAGGGCGGCGGCACGCCCTGTTGCGCCAGCTCGTCCTCGGTCGCCTGCCACAGCGGCACCACCTCGCTGGCCAGGTGCAGCTTCAGCTCGGGCAGCAGCCGCGGCGCCTGCGGGACGGTGTTGGCGCGCACGAAGGCGGCGGGGTCGCGAACGGTGTCCCGGGGCGCCGTGCTCACCCGGCGGTCCCCGCCAGCAGGATGCCGGCGAACAGCAGCAGCCCCACGACGCGGTTGCTCCTGAAGCGGCTCAGGCAGTTCAGGTGGTCGTGGATGTTGAGCGTCAGCGTCTGCCAGACGAAGTGCGCCGACACCGCCGCCACGCCCAGGATGTACCAGGGGTGGACATCGGCGACGAAACCGGCCGCCGCCCAGAGCCCGGCGGCGGCGACGTAGAAGACGACCATCGCCGGGCGCGTCGCCTCGCCCAGCTTCAGCGCCGCCGACTTCACGCCGATCAGCGCGTCGTCCTCCTTGTCCTGGTGGGCGTAGATGGTGTCGTAGCCCAGCGTCCAGAAGATGCCGCCGGCATAGAGCAGCAGCGCCGGCCAGCCCAGCTCGCCGGTGACGGCCGCCCAGCCGACCAGCGCGCCCCAGTTGAAGGTGAGGCCGAGCCAGGCCTGCGGCCAGTAGGTGATGCGCTTCATGAAGGGGTAGGCGGCGACCAGCAGCAGCGAGGCCAGGCCGACGAGGATCGCGGTCTGCCCGAGCTGCACCAGCACCGCCAGGCCGACGAGGCACAGTCCGCCCAGCAGCATCCAGGCCTGCTTCACCGTGATGTCCCCGGCGGCGATCGGGCGCGTGGCGGTCCGCGCGACCTGGGCGTCGATGTCCTTGTCGACGATGTCGTTGTAGGTGCAGCCGGCGCCGCGCATCGCCACCGCGCCGAGGGCGAAGAGGATCAGGAGAGAGACGCTCGGCAGCTCGCCCGCCGCGGCGGCGGCCAGGGCCACGCTCCACCAGCACGGCCAGAGCAGCAGCCAGGAGCCGATCGGCCGGTCAAGACGGGCCAGCCGCAGGTAGGGTCGCCAGGCGGCCGGGGCCTGGCGATCGATCCAGCTTTGCGCCGGGATGTCCACGCGGGCGGCACGGCCGGGATCGGCGCTCGCGCTGGCCGAGGCGGTGGGGGATCGGGAATCTTGCGTCGTCATGCCGTGATCCTGACGCCCGCCGGCGGCGGGCTCAAGTGGTGATGGCGTTCGCCTTGCGCTCCGGGCGACGTCAGGACGAAAGGTCCAGCTCCATGCCGTCCTCCAGGACGGGGACGCGCACCTGGTCGAGGTGGTCCAGCATGACCGCGTTCATGTGGGTCAAGCGGATATGCCGTGCCGTCAGTTCCGAAAGATGCGCCGAAAGCGTGCGCCAGTCGGTGTGGGTGGGGCACATGCCCTCGAAGGCGTAGCATTCCATGACGAAGAGGTCGGCGTCGCGCGCCACCTCCATCAGCACCGGGGTCCAGGTGGTGTCGCCGGAATAGGCGAGAACGATGTCCCCGTCGGCGAGGCGCAGCGCGTGGGAGGGGATCTGGCCGTGGACGACCGGAAAGCACTCGACCCGCAGGCCCGCGATCTCGCTCGGGCTGCCGGGCGTCATCTCGGCAAAGCGCAGCGGAAAGGTCCAGGTGCAGTCGACGCCGCTGAAGAAGATCTCCAGGGCCTTCAAGGTCGCCGCCTCGATCCCGGGCGGGCCGGCGATGGTCAGGGGGCGGGTGCGCCCGGCGGTGTATTGCTGATGCAGCAGCAGGAAGGGGAGGCCGCCGAAGTGGTCGCCGTGCAGGTGGCTGATCACAACGCCATCGATCGCCTCCGGCGACACGCCGAAGCGCCGCATCGCGACCATCGTGGTGGCGCCGCAGTCGACCAGCACCTGCGCGCCGGCGCGGGTGGTGAGGTGAAAGCTGGTGTTGAAGCGGCCGCCGCTGCCGAAGGCGTCGCCGCTTCCCAAAACCTTGAACCGCATCGCGACCCCCAGGCCTGATCCTGCCGCGCCGTTCCGCTCGCCGCAACGGATATGGAGCCGTTGGGAGGCGTGGGCAGTGTTCGTCGTCACAGACCGGTTATTGTAGCGCCCTTGCCGCCCACCGCCACCGCCCTGCGGCTGCATGCCGGCGCGGTCGAGAACAAGAACGCAGGCTGCGTGCAGCCCCGTTCGCTGCTTTCGCAACGTGTGACCTGGCGAGAGACGCCGCGTGGGCTGCATCCTTAGAACGCGTTTTAATATACTCTCGCGCAGAGATCATCACGACATGCGAGCATTCCCTTTGGTTCATACCGCCCGATGAATGAAACCGTACATTTGGGTGGCCTCATGCTTCGACAAGCTCAGCATGAGGTCCTCGTCCTGAGCTTGTCGAAGGACGAGTCCAATCAAACGTCGAGCGGTATCAGACGAGGTCGTCGGGTGTGGCGCGGGCGACGAATGCGGCGGACACTGGCACGACGTGGGCGGATGTCGCTCTGGCGGTCGTCGATTTCGCTAGGCAAGAGCCGGGGGTCTTTATCTCCGTCGTCGCGGCGCTTATTCTATTAACGCTGGTGTCGGCGCTCTGCATCTGGCTGATGCTGCCGCGGGCAACCGCCGCTTTGGCGCGGCTCTACGACGCGGCGCGAGAGGATGCGCGGGAGAGCAACAAGGATCTGTTCAGCAATGACGATTGATCTGCCGGCCCTTCTCGTCCACCTCATCCAGCTCCACCTGCTTTTCCTGGGCGTGCTGCTCGCTTACGCGTTCGTGACCAACCGTTTGCGCAAGGCCACCCAGCCGTTGCGCGAACGCTTCGCACGGGAAGCGGAGAAGCTGCTGGGCGAACGCGTCCTTCCCGAACAGGACGCGGAGGTGTTGCGTTTCATGCTGCGCAACAGCTTCAACGGGTATCTCCCCTGGATCTTCGTCGTCGCAATACCCTTTTTTGCCGTTCTTGATCGTCTGGGTCTCGCAGAGTCGCCCGGCCGAACCTGGAGCAGACCCTCCGAGCTGCGTGATCGGCTGGTTTTGACGCATTCGTTATGGGTTATCTCGATTTGTGCCTACAGTCCGCTTCCGGGCCTCGTGATGCTGCTTTGGCTGCTCATCATCACGATGATTTGGATGCCGATCATGGCCACAAGGTCCGTGGCCGAAGTGCTGGCGTATGTCAGCCATCGCTCTGGCAACGGCCGCGCCGCGCAAGCGGGCGGCTGAGCGACCCCAAAAGCGCGGGGAGTTCCCGCCCCGGGGGTTCAATCGCGCCGCGCCGTCGCCGCTACCACGAGCCGCGCGGGAACAGGCGGGTGACGTGGCCCATCTTGCGGCCCGGCCGCACCTCCGCCTTGCCGTAGAGGTGCAGCTTGGCGTTCGCCTCGCCGACGGCGGTGCGCCACTGCGCCACCTCGTCGCCCAGCAGGTTGGCCATCGCCGCGTCGGCATGGCGCTCGGGATTGCCCAGCGGGAGACCGGCCACGGTGCGCACGTGCTGCTCGAACTGCGAGGCCACGCAGGCGTCGATGGTCCAGTGGCCGGAGTTGTGCGGGCGGGGCGCCATCTCGTTCACCAGCACGCGGTGGTCGGCGGTGACGAACATCTCCACTCCCATCACGCCGACCAGGCCGATGCGCTCGGCGATGCGGCGGGCCAGGGTGTCCGTCTCCTCGGCCACGCTCGCGGGCACGCGCGCGGGAACGACGGTCTCGTGCAGGATGTGGCGGGAGTGGTGGTTCTCCCCGACGTCATAGGTGACCGTCGCGCCGTCGAGGCCGCGCGCCACGATCACCGAGACCTCCAGCTCGAAGTCGACCCAGCCTTCGAGGATGCCCACGGCGCCGGGGATGGAGCCTGCCATCTCCGCCCAGGCCGCCTCGGGATCGGTGTCCTGCGCGATGCCGACCTGACCCTTGCCGTCGTAGCCCAGGCGCACCGACTTCAGCACGCTGGGCCGGCCGAGGGTGTCGATCGCGCGACGCAGCTCGGCGGCGTCGCCCGCCGGCGCGTAGCGGGTGGTCGGCACGCCGATGTCGCGCAGGAAGTCCTTCTCGCGCAGCCGGTCCTGGCAGATCGCCAGCACCTCCGGTTTCGGATGCAGCGGCACGCCCTGCTCGCCCAGCGCGCGGGCCGTCTCGGCCGGGACGTTCTCGAACTCGTAGGTGACCACGTCCACCGCGCGGGCGAAGGCGGCAAGGCTTTCGGTATCGTCATAGGGCGCCACGGTGACGCGGTCGCTGACCTGGGCGGCCGGGCTGTCCGCGTCGGGGCAGTAGATGTGGCAGCGATAGCCCAGCGGCGCCGCCGCCAGCGCCGTCATGCGGCCAAGCTGGCCGCCGCCCAGGATGCCGATGGTCGCGCCGGGGGACAGCGGTGTCGTCACGGTCATCGCGGCCTCACGCGTCGTCGTGGGGAAACTCGGGAACGCCGGCGGTCTGCCGCTCGCGGTAGGCGGCCACGGCGCGGGCGACCTCCGGATCGCCCAGCGCCACCACCTGCGCGGCCAGCAGCGCCGCGTTGACCGCGCCAGAGCGGCCGATCGCCAGCGTGCCCACCGGGACGCCGCCCGGCATCTGCGCGATCGACAGCAGGCTGTCCCAGCCCGACAGCGCCTTGCTCTCCACCGGCACGCCGAACACCGGCAGCGTCGTCATTGCCGCCACCATGCCGGGCAGGTGCGCCGCCCCGCCGGCGCCGGCAATGATCACCTGCAGGCCCCGCTCGCGCGCGCCCTTCGCGTAGTCGGCCATGCGCTCGGGCGTGCGATGGGCCGAGACGATGCGGGTCTCGTGCGCGACGCCCAGCGACTCCAGTGTCTGCGCGGCATGGCGCATGGTGGCCCAGTCGGACTGGCTGCCCATGATCACGCCGACCGCCGGCCTGCTCTGCGACATCTCCCATTCCTCTCGTGCGCTTGCCCCCTGGTGCACTTGAACGCGGCCACCCCGCAAGGGGCGCGCATTATTGGAAAGCCGTGATGTCGGGGCAAGTCGATCGTGCCCGCCCGCCGCCGCGATCGGCGATCAGGCGATGATGTCCGGTAGCAGCCGGCTGTGCAGCCGCTGGATCAGGTCCTTCAGCACGAGCTTGCGCTTCTTGAGCCGCTGGAGCTGAAGCTGATCGTAGGGGCTGGTGTCGGACAGGCGCGCGATCACGTCGTCCAGGTCGCGATGCTCGGTCTCGAGCTCGGACAGGCGGCGTTGAAGTTCCTCCTTCTCGTCTTCCGTCATCGTCGCTGAACGTCCCCGTGTCTCCCTCGGGCGAAGTCCCTCGCCCTCCTTGCAATATAGTGGCTGACTCTGGTGCTGCCAAAGAAGGACGAAGCGGTTGCGATTGCGGCGGCGTTAGTTGACAATTCATTAAGATTCCGGAAGAGGCGGACCTGCGATGACCAAGCGCATCGGCGTGCTGACCAGCGGCGGCGACTGTGCCGGGCTGAACGCCGTCATCCGGGGCGTCGTCCGCCGCGCGGAGGGTCATGGCTGGACCGTCGTGGGCATCCGCCAGGGGACCGGGGGCCTTCTGGCGCGGCCCGTTCAGGCGGACGTGTTGCACAGCGACATCTTCGACGGCGTGCTGATGCGCCGCGGCGGCACCATGCTGGGCACCACCAACAAGGACAACCCCTTCACCTATCCGGCCAGGGAGGGCGGCACGGCCGACCGCTCGGACGAGGTGATCGCGGCCTACCGGGACCTCGGCCTGGACGCGCTGATCGGCATCGGCGGCGACGGCAGCATGAAGATCCTGCGGGCGCTGGCCCGGAAGGGCGGCTGGAACCTCGTCGGCATTCCCAAGACCATCGACAACGATGTCGGCTGCACCGAGATTTCGGTCGGCCACCCCAGCGCCGTGGACGTGGCGACCGGGGCGCTGGACCATCTGCAGCCCACGGCGGCCAGCCACGACCGCGTGATGGTGCTGGAGGTCATGGGCCGCGACGCCGGCCACATCGCGCTGACGGCGGGGATCGCCGGCGGGGCGGACGTGATCCTGATCCCCGAGATTCCCTATCGCCTGAATGGCGTGGCCCGCGCCATCGAGAACCTGCGTCGGCATGGGCGGAGCTTCGCGCTGGTGGTGGTCGCCGAGTCGATCCAGACCGCCTCGGGCGAGCACGTCTATCAGGAGCACCCCGGCGGCGCCGTCAGCTATGGCGGCGTGGGCCACTACATCGGCCACGAGATCGAGCGGGCGACCGGGGCGGAGGTGCGGGTCACGACGCTGGGCCACGTCCAGCGCGGCGGCATGCCGATCGCCCAGGATCGCATCATGGCCTCGGTCTTTGGCGTGCATGCCGTGGACATGATCGCCGAGGGCCGCTTCGACCGCATGGTCGCCTGGCAGAACCGCCAGGCGGTCGACGTGCCCCTCGCCGAGGCGATCGAGCGCTTCCAGGCGGTCGATCCGGACGGCACGCTGGTGCGCACCGCGCGCGGGCTGGGCATTTCCTTCGGCGACGGTTGAGACCGATGGCGGACGCGACGGACAGCGGCAACCCCCTCTGGGACTTCTCCTGGCGAGTCTACCACGAGCCGGACGTCGCGGAGGCTTGTCTGGCGTTGCAGGACCGCCGCGGCCTCGACGTCAACCTGCTGCTGGCCTGTTGCTGGGCCGGCCATTGCGGCCGCGCGCTTTCGGCGGCTGAGATGAATCGCCTGACGACGGCCGTGGCCCCCTGGCAGCGCCAGATTGTGCGGCCGCTGCGCGAGATTCGCCGCTGGCTCAAGGATCAGGACGCCGCGCCCGTGGAATCCGTCGAATCGCTGCGCCAGGCGATCAAGGACCGGGAACTGGAGGCCGAGCGCCTGGAACAGGACATCCTGCATGGCGCCCTGGCCGAATTGTGGGGCGAGGCGAGCGATCCCGGCGCGCCGGATCCGCGCGCGGCAATCCACAATATACTGCGCTATCTGCATGCCCTCGATTGCCGTCCCAGCCCCGGCGACAGCGCCCGCCTGGCCACGCTCGTGCGCGCGTCCTTCGGTCCGGCGTGGTCGCCGCTGCGGATCGTCTGGGAGTTGCAGGACCAGGGCCCCGCTTAAATGTCCTCCCCCCAGCGGCGCACCAGCGGGCTATCCAGGCCAAAGAGATCGAGCACGCGGCCGACCGACTGGTCCACCAGGTCGCCGAGCGACTCCGGCTGGCGGTAGAAGGCGGGGACGGGCGGCGCGATCACCGCGCCAAGTTCCGAGAGCGTGAGCATGTTGCGCAGGTGGATGCTGTGCAGCGGCGTCTCGCGCACCATCAGCACCAGGCGGCGGCGCTCCTTCAGCACCACGTCGGCGGCGCGGGTCAGCAGCGTGCCGGTGGCGCCGGTGGCGATCTCCGCCAGCGAGCGCATGGAGCAGGGCGCCACGATCATCCCCTCGCTGCGGAACGAGCCGCTGGACGGCGCGGCGGCGATGTCGCCGGCGCCGTGCACCACGTCCGCCAGCCGCCGTACATCCGCCACCTTCATGTCGGTTTCGTGCGCCAACGTGACCTCGGCCGCGCGGGTCATGACCAGGTGGCTCTCCACCGGCAGCCCGTGCAGGGCTTGCAGGAGCCGGACGCCATAGATCACGCCGCTGGCGCCGCTGATGCCGACGATCAGCCGCCGCGGCGGTGCGTCGTTGTTGCGCATCCCTAAACCTTGAATCGGATTATGTTCACTCTTTGCAAAGGTGTGCCGATCGCGTTACCATCCATTTACACGGAAGAGAGGAGGGAGGTTCCGATGTCCCTTCAGGAGCGTATCTCCGCCTTAAGAGAACGCCACGCGCACCTGCAACACCTCATCGACGACGAAACCCGACGGCCCCATCCCAACGACAACCGCGTCGTCGAACTTAAGCGCCAGAAGCTGCGGATCAAAGACGAAATCGAGCGCATCAACCACGGAGCCGAGGCCTGAGGACGGGCACTCGGCTTTTTTGATGCTCTTGCGACGAAAACCGCGTCGCGGCTTTGCCGAGGCGCGGTTTCGCCTTCCGGGCCGCGTGGTTGCGGTGGGCGGCGTCGCGAGGACGAGGGGAGGCGCCGGCCGTCCCCCGGCCGGCGCGGGGAACGCGGAACAGGGAGGATCTAGCCATGTGCGTTTCCGGCTGCATGGAGACGGTGGCGCGGCGGCTGTCGCGCCGGGACTTCTTCCGGGGCGCGGGCGCGCTCACCGTGGCGGGCGCCGCCGCCGGGCTGGCGCCGCCGGCGCCGGCGCGGGCCGCGCCGACCAGCTTCTCCAAGGTGGTCGACATGACCCACACCTTCAGCGCCGACTTCCCGACCTATTTCGGCAAGCCGGGAATCGAGATGGAGCAGGTCGCCAAGATCTCGGAATCCGGCTTCAACATGAACCGCTGGAACGTCATCGAGCACGCGGGCACCCACATCGACGCACCGATCCACTTCTCCACGGACGGCCACACGGCCGAGGAAGTGCCGCTGGACAACTTCGTGACGCCGCTGGTCGTGATCGACGTCCGGGAAAAGGCCGAAGGCAACGACGACGCGCAGGTGACGCCGGAGGACATCAAGGCCTGGGAGGCGGAGTACGGCCCCATCCCGCAGGGCGCGGCCGTGGCGATGAACAGCGGCTGGGACCGGCACGCCAACGGCGACAAGTTCCGCAACGCCGACGAGGAGGGCGTCATGCACTTCCCCGGCTTCCATGTCGAGGCGACGCGTTACCTCATGGAGGAAACCGGGGCGCTCGGCATGGTGGTGGACACGCTGTCGCTGGACTACGGCCCGTCCACCTCGTTCGACACGCACTATGCCTGGCTGCCGACCAATCGCTGGGGCCTGGAGTGCATCAAGAACCTGGACCAGGTGCCGGCCTCCGGCGCCACGCTGATCGTCGGCGCGCCCAAGGTGGCCGGCGCCACCGGAGGGCTCAGCCGGGTGATGGCGCTGGTGTAGCCTACCTGGCTGGCCCGATAAACGTTCGGGGCGCAGGCGACACGAAGTCCACGCCGAAGGCGTCTAGCCTGCGCCCCGCCGGATCGGATAGCTTCGTAGGGCACGCTTCAGCGTGCGGTGTCAGGCTAAAGCCTGACCTACGAGTTATTGGTGGCGTAGACGACATGTCCGTCCTGGGAGGCGCGGCGCCCGCCAACGGTTTCGGGTGGAGCGGGCGGGAGACGGCCTTGCGCAGCGCCCGTCCGGCGGCGCGCAGGCCCCGGTGGAACGCCTTGGACCGCTCCCGGCGGCCCAGATCCAGATAGGGTTGCAGGGGATGCATGCTCTCTCTCCATTGATAGCCGAGGGACGCGGCGACGGTCGGGCAGGGAGTCCCCGCCAGTCGGCCGCCGCCTGCTCTTGGTCAGAGAGTCGCAATGCATCCGCCGTTGAACAAACGAGACTTTTTCCGGGTGCAGATGAACATTTCTCATCTTGTGCCGAATCGGGCCGTCGATTGCCGGGGCGAAGTCAAGCTTCGTAGGGCACGCTTCAGCGTGCCGTGTCTGCGCGGGGATGTCAGGCTGAAGCCTGACCTGCGACCTGGTGGTCACGGGGCCAGCCCGAATATCACGACGCCCGCTGCTTGATGCGCTCGCGCAGGGCGAACTTCTGGATCTTGCCGGTGGAGGTCTTGGGAATCTCCTCGAAGATCACCTCGCGCGGGCACTTGAAGTGCGCCAGGTTGTCGCGGCAGAAGGCGATCAGATCCTCGGCCGTCGTCGCCTCGTGGCCCGGCTTCAGCTCGACGTAGGCCACCGGCGTCTCGCCCCACTTCTCGTCCGGCTTGGCGACCACGCCGCAGGCCGCGACCGCCGGGTGGCGGTAGAGCACGTTCTCCACCTCGATGGAGGAGATGTTCTCCCCGCCGGAGATGATGATGTCCTTGGAGCGGTCGCGGAGCTGGATATAGCCGTCCGGGTACACCACGCCCAGGTCGCCGGTGTGATACCAGCCGCCCTTGAAGGCCTTCCCGGTCTCGCTCGGGTTCTTGAGGTAGCCCTTCATGGTGATGTTGCCGCGCATCACCACCTCGCCCATGGTCTCGCCGTCCCAGGGCACCGGTTCCATGGTCTCCTCGTCAACCACGGTGACGTCCTCCTGCACGGGGTAGGCGACGCCCTGGCGCGCCTTCTTCTCCGCCTGCTCCGCCAGGGGCAGGTCGTTCCACTCGTCGTGCCAGGCGCAGACCACCGCCGGGCCGTAGACCTCGGTCAGGCCGTAGACGTGGGTGACCTTGATGCCCTCTTCCTCCATCTTCGCCAGCACGCTGGAGGGCGGCGGCGCGGCGGCGGTCATCATGTTGACCTGCTGCGGGAAGTCGCGCCGCTCCTGCTCGCTCGCGTTGATGATCGTCTGCATGATGATCGGCGCGCCGCAGAGGTGGGTCACGCCGTGCTCGGCGAAGGCGTCGTAGATGCTGGCCGCGCTGATCCTGCGCAGGCAGACGTTGGTGCCGGCCATCGCCGCCACGGTCCAGGGGAAGCACCAGCCGTTGCAGTGGAACATCGGCAGCGTCCACAGATAGACCGGGCGCTGTCCCATCGACCAGGTCAGCACGTTGCCGATGGCGTTCATGTAGGCGCCGCGGTGATGGTAGACGACGCCCTTGGGGTTGCCCGTCGTGCCGGAGGTGTAGTTCAGGCTGATCGCCTCCCACTCGTCGGCGGGCATGCGGTAGGCGAACTCCGGGTCGCCCTCGGCCAGGAAGGCCTCGTATTCCACCTCGCCCAGGCGCTCGCCGCCCGGCCCCTGCGGATCGTCGATGTCGATCACCGTCAGCTTGCGGCCCAGGCGGTTCAGCGCCTCTCTGATCGTGGGCGCGAACTCGGTGTCGGTGATCAGCACCTTGGCCTCGCCGTGGTTCAGGATGAAGGCGATGGACTCGGCGTCCAGGCGCACGTTCAGCGCGTTCAGCACCGCGCCCGCCATCGGCGCGCCATAGTGCGCCTCCCACATCGGCGGGGTGTTGGGCGCCATTACCGCCACGCTGTCGCCCACGCCGACCCCGCGCCGGGCCAGCGCCGAGGCCAGGCGGCGGCAACGGCGATCGGCCTCGGCCCAGCCATAGCGCCAAGTCCCGTGGACCACCGCCGTGTCGTCGGGGTAGACCGTGGCCGCGCGCTTCAGGAAACTGAGCGGTGTCAGCGGCACGTAGTTGGCGGCGTTCTTGTCCAGGTTCTGCTCGAAGATGTTGGCGGCCGTCATCTCGCACCTCCCGCGTGGCGGTTTGTCGGGTATGTCACAGGCGCCGACGCCTGCCAAGGATGGTCGTCGATGATTGACCTGGGTCAAGGCCGCGCGTCGCGGCCCCGCCCAGGCTCGCGCCCGCCTCGCCGATTGCGGCGGCGCGCGCCTTGGCGCATGCTTGTCCGCGGCACCCCGGTCACAAGGTTCTGAAATCGCAGGGAGGTCATCGCCATGGGCCGCTACGAGGAGGTCTACCGCCGCTCGCTGGAGGACCCGGAAGGTTTCTGGGGCGAGGCGGCCGAACGCATCGCCTGGGACAAGCGCTGGGACAAGGTGCTGGACGACGGCGACAAGCCCTTCTACCGCTGGTTCACCGGCGGGCGGCTGAACACCTGCTACAACTGCCTGGACCGCCACGTCGAGGGCGGGCGCGGCCAGCAGACGGCGCTGATCCACGACAGCCCGGTGACCGACAGCGTGCGGGCCTTCACCTACGCCGAGCTGCGCGACCAGGTGGCGCGCTTCGCCGGCGTGCTGCAAAGCCAGGGCGTCGCGACCGGCGACCGCGTCATCATCTACATGCCGATGATCCCCGAGGCGGCGATCGCCATGCTGGCCTGCGCGCGGATTGGCGCCGTGCACTCCGTGGTCTTCGGCGGCTTCGCCGGGCACGAGCTGGCCAAGCGCCTGAACGACGCCAAGCCCAAGGCGATGGTGACCGCCTCCTGCGGCATCGAGCCGGGCCGCGTCGTGGCCTACCAGCCGCTCTACGAGCACGCGCTGCAGGAGGCGACGCACGTGCCGGAGACGGTCGTCGTCAAGCAGCGCGAGGCCCAGCCCTGCGAGCCGAGGCCCGGCCGCGACCTGGACTGGGACGAGGCGATGGCGGCGGCGCGGCCGGCCGACTGCGTCCCGGTCGAAGCCACCGATCCGCTCTACATCCTCTACACCTCGGGCACCACCGGGCAGCCCAAGGGCATCGTGCGCGACAACGGCGGCCACGCCGTGGCGGTCAACTGGACGATGAAGCACATCTACGGCCTCGAGCCGGGCGAGGTCTGGTGGACGGCCTCGGACGTCGGCTGGGTGGTCGGCCACAGCTATATCGTCTACGCCCCGCTGCTGCACGGCAACACGACGATCATGTACGAGGGCAAGCCGGTCGGCACGCCCGACGCCGGCGCCTTCTGGCGCGTGATTGCCCAGCACGGGCCGGTGGCGCTGTTCACCGCGCCCACGGCCTTCCGCGCCATCCGCCAGCAGGACCCCGAGGGGCGGGAGATCGGCAAGTACGACCTTTCGCACTTCCGCGCGCTCTTCCTGGCCGGCGAGCGCTGCGACCCCGACACGCTGTTCTGGGCGCGGGAGAAGCTGAACGTGCCGGTCATCGACCACTGGTGGCAGACCGAGACCGGCTGGGCCATCGCCGCCAACCCGCAGGGCATCGAGCCCATGCCGGTGAAGCCGGGCTCGCCGACGAAGCCCGCGCCGGGCTGGGACGTGCATGTGCTGGACGGCGAGGCGCGCGAGCTGGAGCCCGGCCAGATCGGCGAGATCGCCTGCAAGCTGCCGCTGCCGCCGGGCTCGCTGCCCACGCTCTGGCAGGCGCGCGACCGCTTCCACCAGTCCTACCTCGCCGCCTATCCCGGCTACTACAAGACCGGCGACGCCGGCTATATCGACCAGGACGGCTATGTCTTCGTGATGGCGCGCACCGACGACGTCATCAACGTCGCCGGCCACCGCCTGTCCACCGGGGGCATCGAAGAGGTGCTGGCCGAGCACCCCGACGTGGCCGAGTGCGCCGTCATGGGCGTGCACGACGAGCTGAAGGGGCAGATCCCGGTCGGCCTCGTCGTCCTGGCCGCCGGTGTCGACCGGCCGCAGGCGGAGATCGCCAGGGAGTGCGTCGCCCGCGTGCGCGAGGAGATCGGCCCGGTCGCCGCCTTCAAGCACGTCGCCGTGGTCAAGCGCCTGCCCAAGACCCGCTCGGGCAAGATCCTGCGCGCG
>CAZLNO010000050.1:0-10875 GCA_964561005.1 uncultured Rhodovibrionaceae bacterium
GCAATCCCTGTGCGGCGGCGTGCAGCCCGTGCAATCCGTGCGCGGCGAACCCGTGCAATCCCTGCGCGGCGGCCAATCCGTGCAACCCGTGCGCGGCGGCGTGCAATCCGTGCAACCCCTGCGCGGCGGCGTGCAACCCGTGCAACCCCTGCGCGGCAAACCCGTGCAATCCGTGCGCGGCGGCCAATCCGTGCAATCCCTGTGCGGCGGCGTGCGGCCCGTGCAATCCGTGTGCGGCCAATCCGTGCAATCCGTGCGCGGCGGCGAACCCGTGCAATCCCTGCGGCGCTTGCGGGGCCTGCAATCCGTGCGGCGCGGGCGGCAATGCCGAACTGAAGCCGGAGGAGGCGGTCGCCGTCTACGACTGCCTGCTGAAGGACCTGCGGACGGCCTATGCGAAGTCGGGCGATCCGACCGCCGAGAACTTCGTCGACTGGCGCCGGTATTCGCAGCGGCCCTACGTCTCGGCCACGCACGGCGGGCGCTACGTGCAGAACTACGCCAACGCGGAGGCGCGCGCCTACGGCAACTACGAGGACGCCGGAGAGATGCCGGCGGGGGCCGTGCTGGCCAAGGACAGCTTCAGCGTCTCCAAGAAGGGCCAGGCCAAGCTGGGGCCGCTGTTCATCATGGAGAAGATGCCCGAGGGCTGGCACGCCAAGTCCGACGACTGGAAGTACAGCATGATCATGCCGAACGGTCAGGTCGTCGGCGAAACCAAGGGCAAGGGTGCCGGCAACGTCGAGTTCTGCATCTCCTGCCACAAGGTCGGCTCGCCGCAGGGCGTGGACTCGATGTTCTTCCTGCCCGCCGACCTGCGGGTGAAATAGCGGCAGGGCACCGCCCATGACCCGGCGCAAGGCCCTGCTGGCGTCGGGCGCCGCGAGGACCACGGCGGCGGTCGGCCGGCCCTTCGGGTGCCGGTCGGCCGTCGTCTCGTCTTTTCTGCCCGTCGCGACGATCGGCCTCGTGCTGGCCCTTCTTCCGCCCATGGTGGAGGAGGCGGCGGCGCAGGAGGTCGGCTACCCCGAGGCCGCCCGGCTGTACGACGGCGGCCGGATCGCCGCGGCGGCCGAGGCTTTTCGGTCCCTGGCGGAGGCCGGCAACGTCGCCGCGCAGGTGACCCTCGCCGGCCTGTACGAAAACGGCGAGGTCACCGGCACGCCGGACCTGGAGTCGGCGGCGCGCTGGTATCGCGAGGCGGCCGAGCAGGGCGACCCGACGGCGCAGATGAACCTGGGCGACCTCTACGCCCGCGGCCGGGGCGTGCCGCGCGATCTTGTGCGGGCCTGGGTCTGGCTCGGCCGCGCGGCCAGGCAGGATCGCGCCTGGGCGGCGCGCCGGCGCGACCAGGTGGCGGAACAGATGACCTCGGAGCAGCTCGCCCGCGCGCGGCGGAACCTGCGGGACGCAGCCCGACAGTAGGGCAGGCTTCAGCCTGCCTTGCGGCGGTCATGGCATGGCGTGCCGAAGCATGCCCTGCGCATCCCGCCGCCGGACGCATCGAGCGCCATTGTCTCACCCGTGGCCCAGCACCTGCTCGATGTCGCCGGCGATCCGCTTGCCGGGGAGGATCTGGTTGAGCGCGATGCCCACGATCGCCGCCAGCGCCATGCCCGACAGCTCGACGAACTCCCCGACCGGCAGCACCGCGCCGCCGATGCCGATCACCAGGATGACCGAGCAGATCGTCAGGTTGCGCTTCTCGCCCAGGTCGACGCGCGCCTCCACCAGGGTGCGCAGGCCCGAGGCGGCGATGATGCCGAACAGCAGGATGGACACCCCGCCCATCACCGCCGTCGGGATGGACTCGAGGAAGGCCGCGAAGTAGCCCAGGAAGCCCAGCGCCACCGCCAGGCACGCGGCGCCGCCGATGACCCAGACGCTGAACACCCGCGTGATCGCCAGCACGCCGATGTTCTCGCCATAGGTGGTGTTCGGCGGTCCGCCGAGGCAGGCGGCCAGCATCGTCGCCGCGCCGTCGCCCGCCAGCGAGCGGTGCAGCCCCGGCGTCTTCACGGTGTTGCGGCCGATCACCTTGGAGATGACGAGCTGGTCGCCGATGTGTTCGGCGATCGTGACCACCGCCACCGGCACCAGCAGCAGGAAGATCTGCGGCGGGACTCGGGTCTCGTGGGTGACGAAGGGGATGACGAAGTCGGGCGCGCGCAGCAGCCGGGCTTCCGCGATGGCGCCGAAGTCGACCAGCCCGGCCAGGGCGGCGATGACGTAGCCCGCCAGAATGCCGATCAGCACCGGCACCATCGACAGGAAGCCGCGCAGGAACACCGCCGACAGGATGGTCACGGCCAGCGTCGCCAGCGCGACGCCGAAGTGCAGGGCGCTGTAGCTCTGCGTTTGCGGGTCGTTGGTGGCCATGTCGATGGCGACCGAGGCCAGCGACAGCCCGATGACCATGATTACCGGTCCCACCACCACCGGCGGCAGCAGCCGCAGCAGCCAGTCCACGCCGAAGCGCCCGATCGCCGCGGCCACCGCCAGGTACACCAGCCCGGCGGCGAAGGCGCCGACCAGCGCGCCCGACACGCCCGCCAGCTCGGCGCCGGCGGTGATCGGCGCGATGAAGGCGAAGGAGGAGCCGAGGTAGGCGGGAATGCCCCCCTTGGTGATCGCGATGTAGGCCAGCGTGCCCAGGCCGCTGGTCACCAGGGCGACCGCCGGGCTCAGCCCGGTCAGCAGCGGCACCAGGATGGTGGCGCCGAACATGGCGAAGAGGTGCTGGACCGACAGCACCAGCCAGCGCGGCCCCGCCGGCCGCTCGTGCAGACCCAGGGCCGGCGACTCGGCCCCCTGATTCGTGCTCATGGTTCTTCGCTCCCCCCGGTCGAATGGCGTGGCGCCGGCCGGGTCAGGCCGACACCGGCGCGGAGACTAGCACAGTCGCCCCACGGGCCAAGGCTGCGCGCGCGGCGCCTCGACAGGGGCCGGGGGGTTGCGTATGACGGGCGCGTGATGCGTCCGGGCGCGCTTGCAAGGGAGGGTTCGATGTCGGCGACTCAGGAAGACCGGGAAGGCGTGCAGGTGGTCCGGCATCCCCTGGTACAGCACAAGCTGACCCAGATGCGCCGGGCGGAGACTTCGACCTCCGGTTTCCGCCGCCTGGCGCGGGAAGTGTCGCTTCTGCTCGCCTACGAGGTGACGCGCGACATTCCCCTGGAGTACGTCGACATCGAAACCCCGATCGCGCCGATGCGCGCCCCGGTGGTGGCCGGCAAGAAGCTGTGCCTGGTCTCCATCCTGCGCGCGGGCAACGGCATCCTGGAGGGCATGCTCGACCTGCTGCCGCACGCGCGGGTCGGGCATGTCGGGCTGTATCGCGATCCGGAGACGCTGCGCCCGGTGGAGTACTATTTCAAGGTGCCCGGCGCGCTGGACGAGCGCCTGACCATTGTCTGCGATCCCATGCTGGCGACCGGCCATACCGCCGCCGCCGCCATCGAGCGGCTGAAGCAACAGGGCGCGCGGCAGATCAAGTTCCTCTGCCTGCTGGCCGCGCCGGAGGGCGTGGCGGTGCTGCGCCGGGCGCACCCCGACGTCACCATCTTCACCGCCGCCGTCGACGACAAGCTGAACGGGAAGGGGTACATAGTCCCGGGCCTGGGCGACGCCGGCGACCGCATCTACGGCACGCGCTGAGCCGGCACGGCGCGCGCGCGGCGAGACAGCAGCAGCGCCAGGACCCCGCCGGCCGCGCTCATCCCCGCCATCGCCAGGAAGGCCCGCCCGCCGGTCGCGTCGTAAAGCGCTCCGGCGGCCGCCATCGCGAGGCCCATGCCGACGCCGCCGCTCACCGCGCTGTAGACGCCCTGCGCCGTGCTCTGCAGGCCGGCCGGGGCGCGGCGGGCGATGAAGTGCATGGCCCCCAGGTGGGCGGCGCCGAAGGTGGCGGCGTGCAGCGCTTGCACCACCGCCAGCGCCGGCAGCGCCGTGGTCAGGCCCAGGGTCGTCCAGCGCACCAGGCCGCCCAGGGCCGCGGCCAGCAGCAGGCCGAGCGGCCCCAGCCGCGCCAGAACGCGACCGCCGACGGCGAACAGCAGGATCTCCGCCACCACGCCCTCCGCCCATAGCCAGCCGACGGTGGCGGGCGAGAGGCCCTGGGCCGTCCAGTGCACGGCGGAGAAGGCGTAGTAGACGGCGTGGCTGGCCTGCAGCAGCGCGCCGACGCCCAGGAACAGCAGAAAGGGACGATCGGCCAGGAGCGCCGTCGCGGGGGCGGGCCGGTGCGGCGTCTCCTGCCGTTCACTTTCCGGCAACAGCCGGGTCGCCAACAGCAACAGCCCGAAGCCGGCCAGCACGGCCCAGGCGACCAGCTCCGGGCTCCGCCCGTCCAGCGCCTCGCCCATCCCCAGCACCGCCAGCAGGAAGGCGAGCGAGCCCCACAGCCGCACGCGGCCGTAGTCGAAACCGTGCCGCCCGGCGGCGGCCAGGGTCCGGCTGTCGCCGATGGGAATCGTCGCCTGGAAGGCCGGGAACACGAGCAGGTGAACGAATAGCAGCGCCCAGAACCCCTCGGCGACGAGGAAGGCCGTCGCCGCGATCAGGGCGAAGACGGCCAGGGCACTCAGCACCCGCCGGCGTTGTCCCGCGCGGTCGGCCAGGCGCCCGAGGGCCGGGTTGCTGGCGACCTTCAGCCAGGTGCCCAGTGCCAGGATCGTCCCGATCTCCGCGCCGCTGAGCCCGCGATGCGTCAGGAACACCGGCCAGAACGGCAGGAAGACGCCGAGCGCCAGGAAGATCGCGCCATAGAGTCCGGCGAAGGGAAGCGCGGCGCGCGCCATCGCGGCGCCGTCTACGACCTGGGCAGGGGCACCCGCGCCGCGACCAGCGGCAGCGGGTAGGTGTGCGCCTCGCCCAGCACATAGGCCGCGCGCACGCTCGCCGCGGCGGCCTCGGCCGCCTCTTCGTCGGCGGCGTGGACCACGGCGAGGGGCTGTTCGGGTCCGGCCTTCTCCCCCACCTGGCGCAGTCCCGTCAGGCCGACGGCGGGATCGATCGCGTCGGCCGGTTGCCGCCGACCGCCGCCGAGCGCAACCACCGTCCGGCCCAGGGCGCGGGTGTCGACGCGCTGCACGATACCGGCGGTCCGGGGATGCACCTCCCGTACGACCGGCGCGGCGGCCAGGTGCGCCGCTGGCCGTTCGAGCAGATCGCTCGGGCCACCGTGCGCGGCGACCATCGCCTGGAAGCGCTCCGCCGCATGGCCGTCGTCCAGTGCCGCCGCCACCTGGCGATAGGCCGTTTCGGGCGTCTCGGCCAGCCCGGCCAGGAGCAGCATCTCGGTCGCCAGGCGCTCGGTCACGGCGCGCAGCCGCGCGTCGCCGCGGCCGGCGGTGAGCTGCCGGATCGCCTCGGCGACCTCGACGGCATTGCCGGCGGCGCGGCCCAGCGGCGCGTCCATGTCGGTGATCAGCGCCACCGTCGGCAGGCCGGCCTGCTCGGCCACGCGGGTGAGCGACCCGGCCAGACCGTCGGCGCGTTCCAGCGTCGTCATGAAGGCGCCGCTGCCGAACTTCACGTCCATCACCAGCCCGTCCAGCCCGGCGGCCAGCTTTTTGGACAGGATGGACGCGACGATCAGCGGCACCGATTCGACGGTCGCGGTGGCGTCGCGAATGGCGTAGAGGCGGCGGTCCGCCGGGGCGAGCCGAGCCGTCGGACCGGCGATGGCGCAGCCGACCTCGCGCACGATTCGCTGAAACGTCTCCGCCGACGGCTGGGTGTCATAGCCCGGGATGGCCTCCAGCTTGTCGATCGTGCCGCCGGTGTGCCCCAGGCCGCGGCCGGCGATCATCGGCACCGCCGCGCCGCAGGCGGCGACCAGCGGGGCCAGGACCAGGCTCACGGTGTCGCCGACGCCCCCGGTGGAGTGCTTGTCCACCACTGGCCGGTCCAGCCCGCGCCAGTCCAGACGCGTGCCGGAGTCGGCCATGGCGCGCGTCAGCACGGCGGTCTCGCGATGGGCCAGGCCGCGCCAGCACACCGCCATGGCGAAGGCCGCCGCCTGGGCGTCGGTGAGGCGGCCGTCGCCGAGCCCGGCGACCAGATCGACGACCTCGGCGTCCTCCAGCGCCGCCCCCTCGCGCTTGCGGCGGATGATCTCCTGGTAGAATGGCTCGGTCATGCGGGCAGCCTAGATGTCCTGAACGCCGCCGCCCAGCCCCCGTCGGCGTTGACGCCGCGTTCACGGCGGCGCGGATCGCGGCAGTCGGCGATCAATCTCCGGCGCGCGCCGACATCGCGATGGCGCGGTTTGTGTGGTAAACGTGCCGAGACAGGGAGCCGCTCCACCATGACGGCACGCGACGATGATGGCGAAAACCGCGAGCCCAGCTCGCCGGTGTGCTATGCCGGTCACGTGAACCCGGACTATTCCTGGCGCGCCGGCGAAGGGCCGGAGATCCGGGTGAAGCGGGTGTACGATCCGGTCGGGCCCGGCGATGGACAGCGTATCCTGGTGGACCGGCTGTGGCCGCGCGGTCTGCGCAAGGCCGAGGCCGGGGTGGATATCTGGCTGCGCGAGGTCGCGCCGAGCACGGCACTGCGCAAATGGTTCCACCAGGACCCCGAGCGCTGGGACGACTTCGCGGCGCGCTATCGCGATGAGCTGGCCGAGGGGGCGGAGGCGCTGCAGCCGCTGCTCGACGCTGCTTGCGCGGGACCGGTGACGCTGCTGTTCGCGGCGCGGGACCGGACGCGCAACCACGCCGTGGTGCTGCGGGACGTGCTCCGCGAGCGCCTGGCCGAGCGCGGGTGAACGAGCCCGTCGGCGCTATCCGAACGCCTTGAAGGCGATGATCGTGAAGGTGTCGGCGATGCCCGGCAGGCGCTGCAGCTTCTCGGTCACGAAGTGGCCGATGTCGGCGTCCTGCGGCAGGTAGCACTTCACCAGCAGGTCGTACTGCCCCGAGGTCGAGTGCACCTCGGAGACCTCCCCGAAATTCTGGACGAGTTCGTCGGCCACTTCATAGGCCTTGCCGAGCTCGCACTTCGTCATCACGAAGATGGTCTGCATGCGCTTCCCTCCCGCCGTCAGGCGTGGCCCGTGTCGTCCAATCGTCCGCGCATGATAGCGGCGCGGCGGCGCGGGCCAAGGGCCGAAACGACTTTGGGCGCCCCAGGGGAGCGCCCAAGCGAGCCGGCCGGATGACGTGTCGTCAGGCTGTGGCCGAGGCCGGCACCGGCCGCAGCAGGAAGGCCGGCGTGTGGTCGCCGAACGGCTTGGACTGGCGGCCGTTCGAGGTCTGCTGCTGCGTCAGCGACTTGCGCCGCGGCGTCTCGGCCTTCGGGCGCTTGCGCTCCCCGCCCGCCTTGGTGGCCTTGCGCGCCTGACCGTCATCCGAAGCCGCGACGACGCCGCTGTCCGGGGTGCGGTTACTGTTCGCCGCCCGCGGCGGCGCCGACTCGCCCGCATCGGTGGTCGCGCTGGCGGTCGCCGATGCGCTGGCTTCGCTGGTTGCGCCGGCACCGGCGGTCTCGCCCGGAGCCGCCTTCTTGCGGCGACCGCCGCGGCGGCGCTTGCTCTTCGCGTCCTCCTGGCCCGTCGCGTTTTCCTGAGCCTTCGCGTCCTTGGCGAAGCCGCCCTCGACCTCGTCGCGGCTCAACAGCCGCACCTGCTCCAGCGTGGTGACGGGGAGGTCCTTGCCGATGATCTTCTCGATCGCCAGCAGCGCCTTGCCGTCGGCCGGCGTGGCGATGGTGTAGGCCTTGCCGCTACGCCCCGCGCGGCCGGTGCGGCCGATGCGGTGGACATAGTCCTCGGGGTGGCCCGGCACGTCGTAGTTGAAGACGTGGCTGACCGCCGGCATGTCCAGGCCGCGCGCGGCGACGTCGGAGCAGACCAAGAGGTTCAGGTCGCCGTTCTTGAAGCGGCCCAGAGTCTCCATGCGCTCCGGCTGGCTCATGTCGCCGTGCAGTTCGCCGGCGGGATAGCCCTGCTTGTTCAGGGCGGTCGCCAGCGCCCGCACATCGCGCTTGCGGTTGCAGAACACCAGCGCGCTGGTGACGTCCTCGTTGCTCAGCAACTCCTGCAGGGCCTTGCGCTTGTGCTGGCCCGGGCAGCGGATCAGGCCCTGGCTCACGGTCTCCGCCGGGGAGGCGGGCGGGCTGACCGAGATTTCCTTGGGGTTCAGCAGGAACTGGTCGGCGAGTCGGCGAATCTCCTTCGGCATCGTGGCCGAGAAGAACAGCGTCTGCCGGATCGGCGGCAGCGTCGAGACGATGCGCTCGACATCCGGGATGAACCCCATGTCGAGCATGCGGTCGGCCTCGTCGATCACCAGGATGCGCACGTCGGCCAGCAGGACCTTGCCGCGCTCGAACAAGTCGATCAGGCGACCCGGCGTGGCGATCAGCACGTCGACGCCGCGGTCCAGCGCCTGTTCCTGGTCGCTCATCGAGGTGCCGCCGATCAGCAGCGCCTTGCTCAGCTTGTGGTTCTTGCCGTAGCGATCGAAACTCTCGGCGACCTGGGCGGCCAGCTCGCGGGTCGGCGCCAGGATCAGCGAGCGCGGCATGCGCGCCTTGGCGCGGCCTTCCGCGAGAATGTCGATCATGGGGAGGGTGAAAGAGGCGGTCTTGCCGGTGCCGGTCTGAGCGCATCCGAGGATGTCGCGGCCCATCAGCACATAGGGGATAGCCTTTTCCTGGATAGGCGTCGGGGTTTCATACCCCGAATCCGCGACAGCTTCGAGAAGTTCGCGGCTGAGTCCAAGGTCTTCGAATTTCATGTATGCGTCTTTTCGCGATTGTCCCGTTTGATTGGCTGGGCTGATTTGCTTTGCTCCTCAGGTTGGGCCCGGATCATATGGAGTCAAGGCGCGTTGTCAATCATTCGTGCACCGACCCTTATGTTTTTTGCGCAGGGCTATGGTGCGCCCGCGCCGTTTTGGTTAAATACCCGCGGGTTTCATTTTTGTGACTTATCGTACGAGGCCGACATTGCTGATGGATGCGTATCACAGCGGATTGTTGGTGGTGGATATGCAGGCCCGCCTGGTGCCCGCGCTGGCCGAGCCCGAGGCGGTCGTCGCGCGCATTGGCGTGCTGCTGCAGGCGGCGGCGGGACTGGGCGTGCCCATGCTGCTGACCGAGCAGTACCCGCGCGGCCTCGGCCATACCGTGAACGAGGTCGCGGCGCGGGCCCCCCAGGCGGAGATCCTGGAAAAGCTTTATTTCTCGGCCGCAAGGGAGCCCGCCTTCGCGACGCGGGTCAAGGCGCTCGACAGGGACATGCTGGTCGTCTGCGGGGCGGAGACGCATGTCTGCGTGCTGCAAACCTGCGCCGACCTGCTGCGCCTGGGCTATCGGGTCTGCGTGGTCGCCGACGCCTGCGGCTCGCGGCGCGGCGAGGACAAGGAGCGCGCGCTGGCGCGCCTGGACCGCCTGGGGGCGCAGGTCGTCACCAGCGAGATGGTCGTCTTCGAATGGCTCGAAAAGGCCGGCACCGATACCTTCCGCGAGGTGAGCAGGCTGATCAAATGAGCAAGACGCGAACGCCGCTGCTGCTGCTGCCGGGCCTCCTGTGCACGCCGGCGCTCTGGTGCCACCAGCTCGACAACCTGGACGCGGTGGCGGAGATGAGGGTCGCCGACCTCACCCGCCACGACAACATGGCCGAGCTCGCGGCGGCGGCGCTGGCCGAGGCGCCGGAGCGCTTCGCACTGGCCGGACTGTCGATGGGCGGCTATGTCGCCTTCGAGATCCTGCGTCAGGCGCCGGAGCGCGTCACCCGCCTGGCCCTGCTCGACACCTCGCCGCACCCGGACGCGCCCGCGCAGACCCGGCGCCGGCGCGACCTGCTTGCCCTGGCGGAGCGCGGCGAGTTCAAGGGCGTGACGCCGCGACTGCTGCCTCTGCTGATCCACGAGGAACGGCTGTCCGACACGGCGCTGGCCGACGTCGTCACCGGCATGGCGGAGGCCGTGGGCAAGGACGCCTTCCTGCGCCAGCAGACGGCGATCATGAACCGACCGGACAGCAGGCCGCTGCTGCCGCGAATCCACGTGCCCACCCTGGTGCTCTGCGGGCGGGAGGATGCGCTGACCCCGCTTGCGGTGCATCGCGAAATGGCCGGAGCGATTCCCGATGCCCAGCTCGTGGTGGTCGAGAAGTGCGGCCACCTGGCGCCGCTGGAGCGGCCCGAGGCCGTGACCTCGACGCTGCGGGCCTGGCTGAAAGCCGCGCCGGGCTCTGCGGCGGCCGGGTAGGCGCCGGGCTCAGTCGAAGAAGTCGTCGTCGCGGCCGTCGCCGGTGGTCTCGTCGCGCGGCGGGAAGAGGGCAGCCGTGGCGTTGCGGACGAAGCTCTCGAAGCGCGGGTCCGCCGGTCCGGCGATGCCGCCGCGCCGCGCCCGCAGCGAGGTGAGGGCACTGTCGCCGAAGCAATAGGTCAGCATCAACTCCGTCTTCTCCGGCGGCGCGGCAGCCTGCTTGCGGCTGCCGTAGCAAATGTCGTCGAAGTTGATGTCGATGGCCGGGGAGAACAGCGCGACCAGGCGGAAGGGCGAGCGCGCATCGGCCTCGCCGGTGGTCAGGGGCAGTCGGCTGGCGAAGCCCGTGGTGCGGATGGCCTGGGCGGTCGCGGCATGCACCGTCTCGTCCGGCGCGGCGAAGGGGTTGCCGACGAGTTCCAGCTTGACGCCGTCGTACTTGCCGGCGGAGTTCAGGATCGTGGGTCCATAGGTCGGCGCGATGTAGGACCGCGAGATCACGATGCCGCGCTGGGAGGCGCAGCCGGCCAGCATCAACGGCACGGCGAGCGCGAGCGCAAGACCCGGACGGACACGGTTACCCCGGCATTTGCGAGCTGCCGATCGAGTCTCGCCCTTCGACAAGCTCAGGGCGAGGGTATCGCGCCGA
>CAZLNO010000050.1:10975-26250 GCA_964561005.1 uncultured Rhodovibrionaceae bacterium
GCCGGTCCAGCGACCTCGCGCCGAGCCGGTCCAGCGACCTCGCGCCGAGCCGGTCCAGCGACCTCGCGCCGAGCCGGTCGACCCTCCTCATGCTGAGCCCGTCGAAGCATGAATCCCTCCAGGAAACCGACGACTTGAGCGCGAGGTCTCGGCAAAGCACATGCCGCGCCGCGCCTCAGGGCCGGGACTTCTCCTCCATGATATAGAGCAGTTCGCTCTCCAGGTCAGCACGGCGCCTGAGCAGACGCTCGTGCTCGGGGTCCGTCTCGTCCGGCGTGCTGCCGAGCTGCTCCGACACCTCGCCGTAGCGCTGCGCCACGTTCAGGAAGGTCGAGTTGGTCTCCAGCAGGTTCCTGATCTTCTCCTGGTACTCCGGAAACCGCTCGATCAAATTGAGATGCAGCGTCATCGCGGAACCTCCCCGTGTTGCCTGGTCGTGATGTTGCTTGATAGTGGCCCAGCTTACGGAAGGCGGCGCGGCCTGCGCTTTGACATGGAACAATTTTCGAGATGATTGAACGCTGGGCGCACCCTACGCCAGGGCTGCCTCCGCCGCGTCGCGGATCAGCGCCGCCATGCCGGCCTCGGCGCCGACCGGGCCGGCGTAGACCGCCTCGGCGCCGCTTTCCGCCAGGAGGGCCGGCACGTCCTCGCGGCCGTGCTCGCCGGCGTCGGTGAAGAAGCCGACCGCCACCCAGCGCGCCGGACCAGGCCGCGCGAGCGCCTCGGCGAGCGTGGGGGACTGTTCGAGGAAGGCCGTCGCGACGGCCGCGAAGCTGCCCCGGTCGGCGATGCGCGCGGCCTGCGCCTCGGCCGTGGCGGCGGAGGTGCGCGACTTCGGCGTGCCGTGGCCGACCAGGAGCATGCCCGTGTCGCGCAGCCGCCATTCCTCTTTCGCGCAGGCGTGCGCCGCCATGTCGTGCAGGAGCGCCGCCATCCCCGGATGCGCGCCGACGGCCCGCGCCACCGTGGTGCGGCCGGCGATCGGCAGGGCTTGCAGGTGGCGGTTCAGGATGTCCAGCGTGTAGCCTTCCGCCATCAGGTAGGGAACGAGCACCACGGGTGCCGGGGACAGCGCCGCGGCCACATCCTCCAGGAACGGCTCGGTCCGTAGCGCGCAAGCTCGCACATCGGCGAAGCGCGCGCCTTTGTCCTGGTCGCGAAGCCGCGCCGCGTGCGCCTCCGCCGTCAACGCCACGCCGCGCGCGCCGTGGGCGCAGATGACCAGCGAGGGCCGGCCTGTCGTCGGCTGCATGGGGTCCTCCAGGATCACGCCCGTTCCGGAGAGGAGTTAGACGTCCAAGGCGTCCTCGTCCAGGAAGCGGGCGCGGTCCTGGATGAAGGCGAAGCGGGCCTCGGGCTTCCGCCCCATCAGGCGCTCCACCAGGCCGCGGGCCTCCTCGGCGTCGGTGTGCGGATCGGGCGACTCGTGGTCGCTCACGACCACGCGCAGCAGGGTGCGCCGCGCCGGGTCCATCGTGGTTTCCTTGAGCTGGCGCGGCGGCATCTCGCCCAGGCCCTTGAAGCGGCTGACCTCGACCTTGCCGCGGCTCTTGAAGTGGCCGTCCAGCAGCTCTTCCTTGTGCGCGTCGTCGCGGGCGTAGACCACCTCGCCGCCCTGGGCCAGGCGATAGAGCGGCGGCTGCGCCAGGAAGAGGCGGCCGCCCTCGATCAACCCCGGCATCTCGCGGTAGAAGAAGGTGATCAGCAGCGAGGCGATGTGGGCGCCGTCGACGTCGGCGTCGCACATGATGATGACCCGCTCGTAGCGCAGCTTGTCGGGATCGAAGTCCTTGCCCCGGCCGCAGCCCAGCGCCTGCAGGATGTCGTTGATCTCCTGGTTGGCGCGCAGCTTGTCGGCCGAGGCGCTGGCCACGTTCAGGATCTTGCCGCGCAGCGGCAGCACCGCCTGGGTGTCGCGGTTGCGCGCCTGCTTGGCCGAGCCGCCGGCGGAGTCGCCCTCGACCAGGAAGATCTCGGTGTCCTCCGCGCGGTTGCGCGCGCAGTCGGCCAGCTTGCCGGGCAGGCGCAGGCGGCGGGTGGCCGACTGGCGCTTCAGCTCCCGTTCCTTGCGCTTGCGCTGGCGCTCCTCGGCGCGCTCGATCAGGCGCTCCAGCAGCGCCTTGCTGCGCTCGGGATGGGCGGCCAGCCAGTGGTCGAAGTGGTCCTTGATCGCGGTCTCCACCAGCCGGGTCGCCTCCGGCGTGCCCAGGCGCTCCTTGGTCTGGCCCTGGAACTGCGGGTTGCGGACGAAGATCGACAAGAGCGCGCAGGCGCCGCCCAGGATGTCGTCGCCGGTGATCTGCTGCGCCTTTTTGTTGCCGACGATCTCGCCGTAGGTCTTGATGCCGCGCAGCAGGGCGCTGCGCAGGCCCTGCTCGTGGGTGCCGCCCTGCGGCGTGGGCACGGTGTTGCAGTAGGAGCTGGCGAAGCCCTCCTCGTCGGCCGGCCAGGTGACCGCCCACTCCACGCGGCCGGCACCGTCGGGGAACTCCGCCTGCCCGGCGAAGGGCTCGGGCGTGAGCGCCGTTCGATTGGCAAGCTGCGCCTGCAGGGCGTCGCGCAGGCCGCCGGGATAGTGCAGCCTCGCGCTTTCGGGGCAGCTCGCGCGCTCGCTCTCGCCGATCAGCGCCGGGTCGCACGTCCAGCGGATCTCCACGCCCTTGAAGAGGTAGGCCTTGGACCGGGCCATGCGGTAGAGCACCGGCGGGCGGAAGCCGGCGTGGCCGAAGATCTCCGGGTCGGGCCGGAAGGTCACCGTGGTGCCGCGCCGGTTCTGCACCGCGCCCAGGTCCTCCAGCGGCCCCTGCGGCGTGCCCCTGGCGAAGCGCTGGCGCCACAGCCGGCGCTCGCGCGCCACCTCGACCGTCAGCGTCTCGGCCAGCGCGTTGACGACGGAGACGCCCACGCCGTGCAGGCCGCCCGCGGTGGCGTAGGCCTTGTCGGCGAACTTGGCGCCGGAATGCAGCGTGGTGAAGATCACCTCCAGCGCCGACTTGTCCCGGAACTTGGGGTGCGCGTCGACCGGGATGCCGCGGCCGTTGTCGCGCACCGTGATCTCGTTGGCCGCCGACAGCTCGATCTCGATTCGCGTGGCGTGGCCGGCCACGGCCTCGTCCATCGCGTTGTCCAGCAGCTCGGCGACGAGGTGGTGCAGCGCGCGCTCGTCGGTGCCGCCGACGTACATGCCGGGCCGCCGGCGCACCGGCTCCAACCCCTCCAGGACCTCGATGTCCTTGGCGGTGTAGGCGGTCTCCCCGCCGGTCTTCAGCCCCTTGAACAGATCGCTCATGCCGCTCCCGCGCTGGCGTCGTATTGTTGCCTCCTTAGAAGATAGAGTACAAGGGCGTTAACGTAACCCTAAATCTAGTCCACTCAGGTTCGCTGGAGACGCCGCGATGTCCGATGAAGCCCGGCCCCCCGCCATCGAGCCGGCGCTGCGCACGCTCGCCATGCCGGCCGATGCCAACCCCAACGGCGACATCTTCGGCGGCTGGGTGCTGGCGCAGATGGACCTGGCCGGTTCGGTGCCCGCCACCGAGCGCGCCCAGGGCCGGATCGCCACCGTGGCCATGGATGCCGTGCGCTTCCACCGGCCGGTCTTCGTCGGCGACCTGGTGAGCTGCTATGCCCAGGTGACGCGCGTGGGCACCACCTCGATCACCGTGGACGTGCAGGTCTGGGTCCGCCGGCGCAAGGACGCCACGCTGGTCAAGGTCACCGAGGGCCACCTGACCTATGTCGCCATCGACGAGCAGGGCCGGAAGCGCCAGGTGCCGCCGGGGTGAGGTGGCGGCAACGATAACTGATACGTTCTTGATTCGCCTGGTATCGAAGAGGGGATGATGAAAGCGAACTCGTCTATCAAGGCAGCGTTCATTTGCCTGGTTTCCATGCCCGCCCTGGCCGGCGAGGCCGACGTGGTGGATGCCACCGCGACACGGGCCGGCGACGGCACCTGGCGCTTCGAGGTGACCGTCCGCCACGCCGACGAGGGTTGGGACCACTACGCCGACCAGTGGCAGGTGCTGGCGCCGGACGGCACGGTCCTGGGCACCCGCACCCTGTACCACCCTCACGTCAACGAGCAGCCGTTCACGCGGTCCCTGTCCGGCGTCCAGGTTCCGCCGGAGGCGGATACGGTCACCATTCGCGCGCGCGACAGCGTGCACGGCCACGGGGGCGAGACGGTGACGGTAAAACTGCCGCGCTGATCCCCGTCGACGCGGGCCGCCGCGGGGGCGCTACTCCGCGGCCTGGGTGTGGCGGGCCTCGGCCAGCTTGGCGCGCTCCCAGTCGGTAATGTAGTCGCGGGTCAGCGGCACCGCGTCCTGCTGCCGGGCGAGCTGGATCTGGAAGACCATCTGGCCCATCTCGCGGAAGGAGACCTCGCAGCCGGTCAGGTAGAACTCCCACATCCGGCAGAACCGCTCGTCGTACAGCCGCTTGACCCGCGCGCGGTTGTGGGCGAAGCGCTCGCGCCAGGCACGCAGCGTATAGGCATAGTGCAGGCGCAGGATCTCGATGTCGGTGACCCAGAGGCCCTCG
The DNA here is from genome assembly GCA_964561005.1 of uncultured Rhodovibrionaceae bacterium. Classification (GTDB taxonomy): domain Bacteria; phylum Pseudomonadota; class Alphaproteobacteria; order Kiloniellales; family Rhodovibrionaceae; genus CAZLNO01. The sequence goes on from CAZLNO010000050.1 coordinate 15,524, forward strand.
CGCTCGATGGGGGCCAGCACCTCGGACAGCGCCGGGGTGTAGCCGCCGGGGAAGATGTACTTGCGCAGCCAGGGATTGGTGCCGCCCGGCGGGTCCATGCGGCCGATGGCGTGCAGCAGCGCCACGCCGTCCGCGCTCAGCAGCTCGCGCACCTTGCGGAAGAATTCCCGGTAGTAGGTCGTGCCCACGTGCTCGAACATCCCGACCGACACGATGCGGTCGTAGCGGCCCGTCAGATCGCGGTAGTCCTGCAGGCGGAACTGCACCTGCTCGTCCAGCCCGGCGCCCTTGGCGCGCTGCCGGCTGACCTTGAGCTGTTCCTCCGACAGCGTGATCCCGGTCACCTGGGCGCCGGTCTCCCGGCCGAGATAGAGACCAAGCCCGCCCCAGCCCGAGCCGATGTCGAGCACCTCCAGCCCCGGCTCGTCCAATAGCAGCTTGGCCGCGAGGTGGCGCTTCTTGTTCTCCTGCGCCTGCTCGATGGTCTCGTCGGGGCGGGTGAAATAGGCGCAGGAATACTGCCGGTCGGAATCCAGGAAGAGGTCGTAGAGCTCGCCGGAGAGGTCGTAGTGATGGGCGACGTTGCGGCGTGCGCGGCCGATAGGGTTGTAGGTGCGCAGGGGCCGCAGGACCCGGCCCAGGCCCTCGAACAGGCCCCACAGGGGGTGGGTCTCGAGCTGCCGGACGTTGCGCCCGGCCAGCGTGAGGAAGTCGAAGAGCGTGCCCTCCTCGACCGTCAGCTTGCCGTCCATGTAGGCTTCGCCCACGGCGAGCTTCGGATTGCCCAGGAGGCGCAGCTCCGTCGGACGGTCGGCGATGCGAATCGTGGCTTTCGGATCGCCCTGTCCGAAGGTTTCCGACTTCCCGGCGGCATCCACGACCGTGAGCGTGCCCTCACGGACGATACGGCGAAACAGGACCGCGGCCAGCATTCTCGTCCAATAACCTCTGAACCTGTCGCTCGCCGGCGCCTCGGGGCGGTCGGCGTTATGTGTTGCTTTGAGCAAAGCGTAGCCGAGCCGGCGCCACGCTGTCCATAACCGGCGGCCGGTCATCCCCGCATGGGACTCAAGGCGCGCGGCGGCTCGCGACGGCGATGCCCGCCAGGGCCACCGCGGCGCCCAGCAGTTCCACCGGGCCGAGGGCCTCCCCGAAGATCGCCCAGGCGGCGAGGGCGGCGACGGTCGGCTGCACCAGCAGGGCCACCGAGGCATAGCCCACCGGCAGGGTGGCCAGGGCGCCAGAGATCAGCCGGTGCGCCAGCGCATGACCGATCAGGCCGAGGCCCAGCAGCGCCAGCACTCCTTGCATGCCGCTCGGCACGGTGGTCTCGCCCAGGACCAGGCCGGCCGGCAAAAGCACCGCCGTGGCCGTCAGGCCGGAGACGAGCAGGAAGACATCCGGCGAGATGCCGCGCCGCGCCCGCTTCACCGCCAGCAGATAGGCGGCGTAGAAGGCGGCGGCGACGAGCGCCAGCAGGTCGCCCGGCAGCCCCGCCGCGCCGCTGTCCGCGCCGCCGAGCGTCAGCATTCCGGCGCCGCACAGGGCCAACGCCAGCCCCAGCACGGTGCTGTAAAGCGGCCGCTCGCCGAACAGCAGCCAGCCGCCCAGGACGGCGAACACCGGGGCCAGATTCACCAGCAGCGTCGCGTGCGCGACGGAGGTCGCCTGCAGCGAGCGGAAGAAGAAGCCCAGATCGCCGGCGAACAACACGCCGGCCAGCGCGGCGAAGGCCAGATCGGCCGGGCGCAGCCGGCGCAGTGTCCGCGACGTGCCGCTCCCTTGGGCGGAAAGAATGAGGAGCGAGGTCAACAGGGCGATCGCCATGCGCCAGCCGCCGGTGGCGAAGGGGCCGACATCGGACAGCCGCGCGAAAATCGGGGCCAGACCGATGCACGCGCCACCGGCCAGCAGCGCCAGCAGCGCCGGCTGCGGCAGCATCGGCAAGCGGGCGCGGGCGGGGAACGGCTGCGACATGTCGGGCCTTCCTCTTCTCATGGTCCCAAGGGCAGTCCCGGTCTCATACCGCCCGACATTTGAACAGACTCGTCCTTGACGCCCAAGGGCGTCGACTGCGTGTCCGACAAGCTCAGGACGAGGTCCTCATGCTGAGCCTGTCGAAGCATGAGGCCGCCCAGATGTACGATTTCATTAGTCGGGCGGTATCAAGCGTTCGTGCGAGCTTATGGAAATTTACCCACCCTTTCATGTTCATGCCGCCACTTTGCAGACAAGGGACACGAAACCACAAAAAAACCGCCCGGCGCGCGGGCCGGGCGGTTTCTGGTCGCGGGCTTGGATGGCCGGATCAGGTGGCCTTCGATGCCTCGGGCTCGCCTTCTGCCGTCTCGGCCTCGGCCTCTTCCAGGGCCTCCACCTCGGAGAGCACTTCCTCGACCGCCTGCTCGGCGATCTCCTGCTGCTCCTCGGGCGTGACCTCGTGGCCGGACCTGAGCTGCGTCTCGGCCTCGGCCTGGGAGCGGGCGACGTTGATCGCGATCTCCGCCGATACCTCGGGGTGCAGCCGCACCGCCACCGAGTGCAGGCCGACCGCCTTGATCTGGCGGTTCAGGCTGATCTGCCCCCGATCGACCGAGGTGCCCTGCTCGCGTAGGGCCTGGGCGATGTCGCGGGCGCTGACCGAGCCGTAGAGCTGGCCGTTCTCGCTGGCCTGGCGGATCATCGTGACCGTCAGACCGTCGATCTTGGCCGCGGCCTGCTCGGCCTCGCGCTTGCGCTCCAGGTTGCGGGCCTCCAGGTCCGCCCGCACCGACTCGAAGTACTCGCGGTTCGCCTTGGTCGCGCGCAGCGCCTTGTGCTGCGGCAACAGGTAGTTGCGCGCGAAGCCGGGCTTGACCGACACCTCGTCGCCCATTTGCCCCAGGTTCTCGACGCGCTCCAGAAGAATGATCTGCATGCTCGGGCCCTCCTTGACGCCGCCGCCGGCCTATTTGATCACGTAGGGCAGCAGGCCGAGGTAGCGGGCCCGCTTGATCGCCCGGGCCAGCTCGCGCTGCTTCTTGGCCGACACCGCCGTGATGCGGCTGGGGACGATCTTGCCGCGTTCGCTGGTGAACCGCTGCAGCAGCTTGACGTCCTTGTAGTCGATCTTCGGCGCGTTCGGGCCCGAGAAGGGGCACGACTTGCGGCGGCGGAAGAAGGGCCGACGGACCGCGCCGCCGCGGGAAACGACTTGCACTGTCATGGTCTTGTCCTCCGCTTAGCCTTCGCGCCGACGGCCGCCGCCGCCCCGCGGGCCGCCCCGGCGATCGCCGCGCCGGTCGTCCCGCTTGTCCCTGCGCTCCATCATCACCGACGGGCCGTCCTCCAGCGCGTCGACGCGGACGGTGAGATAGCGGATCACGTCCTCGTTGTAGCGCATCGTGCGCTCAAGCTCGTGGACGGCCGCGGGCGGCGCGTCCAGGTTGAACATCACGTAGTGGCCCTTGCGGTTCTTGCGGACGCGGTAGGCCAGGTTCTTCAGGCCCCACTGCTCGGTCTTGGTGACCCGGCCGCCTTGCTCTTCGACGATCTGCTGGAACTGGTTGGCCAGTTCCTCGACGTTCGAGGACGAGATGTCCTGGCGTGCGATGAACACGCTTTCGTAATAGGGCATGTTGTCTCCACTCCCCATGGCTGTTTCGCGGGCCGTAGCTCCACGGACTGGGACCGGGCAGCCGGGCGGCCCTAGCCGTTCCCCAAACCCGTCGGCGCGTGCGCCGGCGGGCTCGCGAGGGTCCGGCGAGGAGTTTTCGCGAGGGGCGCGACTTATACACAGCCGCGCCGGCGACGCAAGGGGCATCGCGGCCGTCTTGCACATGATGTCGCGGTCGTGCTTGACAGGCGTGTGACAGCCGCTATGACTGCGCCCGCTTTCCGGCACGACCTATGAACTGGCATGAGGGCGCGCAATGGCGCGGGCATTCGTCTTCCCCGGACAGGGCTCCCAGGCGGTCGGCATGGGCGCGGAGCTGGCGCGCGCCTTTCCGGAGGCGCGGGAGGTGTTCGAGCAGGTCGACGACGCCCTCGACCAGCACCTCTCCCGGCTGATGTTCGAGGGGCCGGAGGAGACGCTGACGCTGACCGAGAACGCGCAGCCGGCGCTGATGGGGGTCAGCCTGGCCGTCGCCCGCGTGGCGGAACGGCAGGGCGGAGTGAAGCTGGCGGACATCGGGCATTTCGTGGCCGGGCACTCGCTGGGCGAGTATTCGGCGCTGGCCGCCGCCGGCGCGCTGGACATCGCCGAGGCGGCGCGCCTGCTGCGCACCCGCGGGCGGGCCATGCAGGCGGCGGTGCCGGTGGGCGAGGGCGCGATGGCCGCGCTGATGGGCCTGGAGATGGACGCCGTGCGCGCGGTGGCCGGGGAAGCCGCGCAGGGGCAGATCTGCGCGCCGGCCAACGACAACGCGCCCGGTCAAATCGTCGTGAGCGGCCACAAGGCCGCGGTCGAGCGCGCGGTGGAGATGGCGAAGGCGAAGGGCGCCAAGCGTGCGGTCATGCTGTCGGTCTCGGCGCCCTTCCACTGTCCGCTGATGGAGCCGGCGGCCGAGACGATGCGCGCGGCCCTGGCGGAGGCGCCGCTGGCCGCGCCGAGCCCGCCGCTGGTGGCGAACGTCACCGCGGCGGCGAGCGACGATCCCGAGACCATCCGCGCGCAGCTTGTCGAGCAGGTGACGCAGCCGGTGCGCTGGCGCGAAAGCGTCGCCTTCATGCGCGACCAGGGCGTCGACACGCTGGTCGAGCTGGGTCACGGCAAGGTGCTGACCGGCCTCGCGCGGCGCATCGACCGGGCGCTGAGCGCCACGGCGGTCGGTACGCCGCAGGACATGGAGGCTTTCCTGCAAGCTCTGGACGCGAACGCCGGCTAGCGCCGGCGACGAACCAAAGGATAAGAATGGGCAGCGCATGTTCGATCTGAGCGGCAAGACGGCGCTGGTGACCGGCGCCTCGGGCGGAATCGGCGGCGCCATCGCCCGCGCCCTGCACGGCCAGGGGGCGCGGGTGGCGCTGTCGGGCACGCGGCGGGAGGCGCTGGATCAGCTCGCGGACGAACTCGGGGAGCGCGCGGCGGCGGTGCCCTGCGACCTCAGCAATCCCGAGGCGCTGGCCAAGCTGCCCGGCGAGGTCGAGGGCGCGCTGGGCGGCCTGGACATCCTGGTCAACAACGCCGGGCTGACCCGCGACACTCTCATGATGCGGATGAAGGACGCGGACTGGGAGCAGGTGCTGGACGTCAACCTGACGGCGGCCTTCCGGCTGTCGCGCGGCGTGCTGAAGGGCATGATGAAGCGCCGCTGGGGCCGCATCGTCAACATCAGCTCGGTGGTGGGCGCGACCGGCAATCCGGGGCAGGCGAACTACGTCGCCTCCAAGGCGGGCCTGATCGGCCTGGCCAAGGCCCTGGCAGCCGAGGTCGCGACGCGCGGAATCACGGTCAATTGCGTCGCGCCGGGCATGATCGCCACGGCGATGACCGACGCCCTGAGCGAGCAGCAGCGCGCCCAGATCCTGGCGCGCATTCCGGCCGAGCGGCTGGGCACGCCCGAGGACGTGGCCGCCTGCGTGGCCTTCCTGGCCAGCGAGGAAGCCGGCTACGTCACTGGGCACACCTTGCACGTCAACGGGGGAATGGCCATGATGTGAGCCGAATTTTCCCCGTGCGCGCCGGGCAAACGGGACTGGCTTGGTGGCGCAGGGTGTGATAAGAGGCGGCGCCCCGCGCAGGGGTCGTGCAGGCGGTATAACCGGGTGGCCCTGGCCGCCGTGTCGAAGCAACCAGCAAACGAAGGACGACTGAAGGGATGAGCGACAGCGATATCGGCGAGCGCGTCAAGAAGATCGTGGTGGAACACCTGGGCGTGGACGAGTCCAAGGTGACCGAGACGGCCAGCTTCATCGACGATCTGGGCGCCGACAGCCTCGATACCGTTGAACTGGTCATGGCGTTCGAGGAAGAGTTCGGCTGCGAGATTCCCGACGACGCGGCCGAGAAGATCGTGACGGTCAAGGACGCGGTCAACTTCATCCAGGAGCACGCTGCCTAGCACGCGGGGTCTTCCCCGCGCGTTCGCGCAGACGCTCAGCATGCGAGCCGATACGCCATAATGAGACGCGTTGTCGTGACCGGTATGGGCCTTGTCACGCCGCTAGGCTGCGGCGTGGAGGCGGTGTGGCGCCGCCTCGTCGAGGGCCAATCGGGCCTGGGGAGCATCCAGAACTTCGATGTCTCCGATCTGCCGTCGAAGATCGCCGGGCAAGTGCCGCGTGGCGAGACCGCCGACGGCTATCTCAACATCGGCGACTGGGTGTCGCCGAAGGACAGTCGAAAGCTGGATCTCTTCATCGTCTATGGTCTGGTCGCCGCGGGCCAGGCGGTGCGGGATGCCGGCTGGATGCCGGAGGACGAGGAGTCGCGCGACCGTACCGGCGTCATGATTGGCTCCGGCATCGGCGGGCTGCAGACCATCTACGAGAGCGCGGTGACCGTGCACGAGCGCGGGCCGCGGCGGCTGTCGCCCTTCTTCATCCCGGCGGCGCTGATCAATCTTGTCTCCGGCCATGTGTCCATCAAGTACGGCTTCCGCGGCCCCAACCATTCGCCGGTGACGGCCTGCTCCACCGGCGCGCACGCGGTTGGTGACGCGGCGCGCCTGATCGGGCTGGGCGACGCCGACGTGATGGTGGCTGGCGGGGCGGAGGCGGCGGTCTGCCGCATCGGGGTGGCCGGCTTTTCCTCGGCGAAGGCGCTGTCCACCGGCTTCAACGACACCCCGGAAAAGGCGTCGCGGCCCTGGGACAAGGCGCGCGACGGCTTCGTCATGGGCGAGGGCGCGGGCATCGTCGTCCTGGAAGAGTTGGAGCACGCGAAGCGGCGTGGGGCCAACATCTACGGCGAGGTGCTGGGCTACGGCCTGTCGGGTGACGCCTACCACATCACCGCCCCGTCGGAAGACGGCAGCGGCGCCTACCGCGCCATGCGGGCGGCTGTGCGCTCCGCCGGTCTCGACGTCGAGGAGATCGGCTACGTCAACGCGCACGGCACCTCCACACCCAAGGGCGACGAGATCGAGCTGGGCGCGGTCAAGCGGCTGTTCGGCGCGCACGCCGACCGGATCTGCATGTCCTCCACCAAGTCCGCCATCGGCCACCTGCTGGGCGCGGCCGGCGCGGTGGAGACGATCTTTTCGATCCTTGCCGTGCGCGACGGCGTGGTGCCGCCGACCCTCAACCTGGACGATCCCTCGCCGGGGTGCGACGGCGTGAACCTGGTGCCCTACACCGCGCAGGAGCATTCGATCCGCTACGCGCTGTCGAACTCCTTCGGCTTCGGCGGCACCAACGCGAGCCTGATCGTCGGCGCCTGCCAGTGAGCCGCGGCGCCGCCGGGAGGTGAGGGGACGTGAAGCGGCTGATTGTCGCCCTCACTTTTCTGCTGGCCACGGCGATCGTCGCCGCCGGGGCGGTCTATTCCTGGGGCAAGGCGCGTTTCGAATCGCCCGGACCGCTGCGGGAGCGCACGGTGGTGCTGATCCCGCGCGGCGCCGGGCTGGAGGCGATCGCCGCCCGGCTGCACGAGGCGGGCGTCATCGCCCGGCCCCTGGTGTTCCGGGTCGGCGCGCGCCTGAGCGACAAGGCGCACCGGCTCAAGGCGGGCGAGTTCGCCTTCCCGGCGCGGGTCAGTCCCGAGGCGGCGCTGGACATCATCGTCTCGGGCAGGACCGTCGCCCGCAAGCTCACGATCCCCGAGGGCCTGACGAGCCGCGAGGTGGTGGCTGAAGTGACGGCCGCGCCGGCGCTGACCGGCGAGGTGACGGAGGTGCCGCCGGAAGGCAGCCTGCTGCCCGAGACCTATCATTACCACTGGGGCGATTCGCGGGCGGCGCTGATCGACCGCATGCAGGGGGCGATGGAGTCCCTGCGCGCCGAACTCTGGGCGGAGCGCGCCGAGAACCTGCCGTTCGACACCTGGCGCGAGGCGGTGACCCTGGCCTCCATCGTCGAGAAGGAGACCGGGGTCGCGGAGGAGCGGCCCCTGATCGCCGGCGTCTTCGTCAACCGCCTGCGCCAGGGCATGCGGCTGCAGTCCGACCCGACGGTGCGCTACGCCCTGACCGGGGGGCGGCGCGATCTGGACCGGCGCTTGACGCGCGACGACCTGGAACTGGACCACGCCTACAACACCTACCACCGCGCCGGGCTGCCGCCGGGGCCGATCGCCAACCCCGGCCGCGCCGCCATCGCCGCGGTGCTGGACCCGGCGGAGACCGACTACCTCTACTTCGTCGCCGACGGCAGCGGGGGCCACGCCTTCGCCAGGACCCTGCGCGAGCACAACCGCAACGCCGCCGAGTGGCGGCGCATCCGGGACGGCGCGGCGGAGTAGCGCGCCGGCGACCGTCGCCATCCCCGCACACGCCGTCAGGCCGCCGCCTTGCCGGTCTGCCGCACCTCGCCGCGGATCGGCGTGGCGTTGAAGATGTTGTCGAAGATCGGCGAATGCCGCTCGGCGGCGGCGCGGACGCGCTCCAGAGTCTCGGCGTCCGCGTCGGTGTCGACCTCGATCGTATAGGCCAGTTCGCCGAAGCCGGGGCGGACATCCTTGTTGATGCCGAGATAGCCGCGCAGGTCGAAAGGCGCGCTGACGCGGACCTTCAGGTCGCGGAAGTCAATGCCCTCGGCGTTGGCGTGGGTGACCCATCCGATGGTCAGGCAGGTCCCAAGCGAAGCCAGCAGCAGCTCCATCGGGTCGATGTGCTGGTCCTGGCCGCCCAGCGCAGTCGGCTCGTCGGTCTCCAGGGTGAACGAGCGGGCCTTCGTGACCGCCTGGGCGCCGTCGCGCCACTCCGTCAGCGTCTCGAAGCTTCCCTTTCCGACCTCGGGGTTGCGTTCCACCTCCGCTCTAGTGGCGTTGTAGCTCTCCATGTCCAGGTTGCAGCAGCTCGCGGTCATTTCACGCCTCCTCACTGAAAAACGAGCGATATTCCGCATGTTGCACCGGGAATGGCGAGCGGCAAGGCGGATCGCGGCCTTGTGACTCGCGCAGGCCGGCGATAGAGTGCCGGCCCGGCAACCCGGCGTTTTCCGGGGCGCCGCAAACAGCACCAGCAAGGATCGGCCGCGCGTGTCCGTTGCCAGCATGACCGGATTTGCCCGCTGCGAGGGCGGTGACGAGGCCCTGACCTGGACCTGGGAGGTGAAGAGCGTCAACGCCCGTGGGCTGGACATCCGCTGTCGCGTGCCCTCGGGCATGGAGGCGCTGGAGGCGCGGGCGCGGGCGGCCGTGCCCAAGGTCTGCGCGCGCGGCAACGTCACGGTGTCGCTGAATGTGGACCGGGGCGAGCGCGGCGCGCGGCTGCAGGTCAACCGCGAGCTGCTGGACCAGCTCGTCCGCCTGACCCGCGAACTGAAGGAGGAGGTCGACGCGGCGCCGCCGCGTCTGGACGGCCTGCTGGCGGTGCGCGGCGTGCTGGAGACGGTGGAGGACTCCGAAGCCCCCGAGGCGAAGGCGGCGCGCGAGGCGAAGCTGGCCGAGGACCTGGACGCCGCGCTGGCGGACCTGGCCGAGGCGCGGCGGGCCGAGGGCGCGCACCTGCGTGGCGTGGCGCACGCCCACCTGGACGAGATCGCGCGGCTGACGGCACAGGCACGGGAAACGGCCTCGGCCCAGCCGGAGGCTTTGCGCGAGCGTCTGCGCCGCCAGATCCGCGACATCCTGGACGCCGAGCCCAACCTGCCCGAGGAGCGCCTGGCCCAGGAGGTGGCGCTGATCGCCGCCAAGGCCGACGTGCGCGAGGAGCTGGACCGCCTGGACGCCCACGATACCGCGGCGCGCGAGCTGCTGGAGCAGGGCGGGGCCATCGGTCGGCGTCTGGATTTCCTCTGCCAGGAGTTCAACCGCGAGGCCAATACCCTCTGCGCCAAGGCGCAGGACGTCGAGCTGACCCGCATCGGCCTGGCGCTGAAGAACCGCGTGGAACAGCTCCGCGAGCAGGTGCAGAACATCGAGTAGCGGGCGGGGAGCGGAGCGGCCGGTGCAGGACGGACTGATCAAGCGGCGCGGGCTGATGCTGGTGCTGTCCTCGCCCTCGGGCGCGGGCAAGACCACGATCTCGCGTCGGCTGCTGGAGCGGGAGCGCAACCTCGGCCTCTCGGTCTCCTGCACCACGCGCCCGAAGCGTCCGGAGGAGCGGGAAGGGGTCGACTACCACTTCATCTCCGAGGCGGAGTTCCGGCGCATGGTGGCCGACGACCGCTTCCTGGAGCACGCCAAGGTGTTCGACCACTGGTACGGCACGCCGCGCGGGCCGGTGGAGGAAATGCTGGCGGCCGGGCGCGACGTGCTGTTCGACATCGACTGGCAGGGCACCCAGCAGCTTCGCGAATCCGCCCGGGCCGACCTGGTTTCGGTGTTCATCCTGCCGCCCTCGACGGCGGAGCTGGAACGCCGCCTGCACGCCCGCGCGCAGGACCCGGAGGAGGTGGTGCGCCGGCGCATGGCCAAGGCCGCTGACGAGATGAGCCACTGGGCCGAGTACGACTACATCGTGGTGAACGAGGACGTGGGGGAGAGTGTCCGCCGCGTCACCGCCATCCTGGACGCCGAACGCCTGCGCCGCGACCGCCAGATCGGCCTGCGCGAGTTCGTCCGCCAGCTTGCCGCGCAGCCGGGGAAGGTGGGGGGGTAGGGCTGGGCGGAGGCTCGGCGCATGCGCAAAACCGTTCGGTGA
>CAZLNO010000051.1:0-26068 GCA_964561005.1 uncultured Rhodovibrionaceae bacterium
CCAGACCAAACTTCAAGGCGTCTCGCCTGTTGAACATGCTACCTCCTCATGCTTCTTGCGTATGGCGCACGCAAAACGCTCCCCGCCCGAGATCACAGACAAAAGGGGATGCCGACGGTCGACGTCTTCAGGACGCCGCCGAAACTCTGTGGGCTTTCGGGCGGAGATACAGATGGTGTATTGGACACGGAGAGCCGTCGCAGGCTGACCGCCCGCACATGGATTCCATGCGACACCACTTCCCCCACTTGCTGCACCCCGCCGAGCACACTACCGAATTGAGTTTCCCTGAACAAGGGAGGATTATAAAGACGTGTATATCCCGCCTTGGGTATCGCCGGTTCGGAGAAATCCGCGTTATGATGGGTGTCCGCTCGGCTCGCCGGCGTGTCGCGGGCCGGGCCATCGGGCCATCACAATTCCGTGAGAAGTGCTTGCAATGTCGAACCTTGGAACAATCGAGTCCGAGCGCGATGCGCGCCTCGCCGAGCATCTGGTGGCCACTGGCCGCCTGGCCGAGGCGGCGCTGGAGCGCGCGCGGCGCGTGCGCCACAGCACCGGCGAGGCGCTGCCGGGCCTGCTGCTGAAACTCGGCCTGCTGTCGGAGCGGGATCTGGCGGAGGCCCTGGCGGCGGTGCATGCGCGCCCCCTGGTGCAGAGCGACGACTATCCGGCCGTCGCGCTCTACGAGGACAGGCTGAGCCCCCGTTTCCTGCGCGAGGCCAAGGTGCTGCCCCTGTACCAGGACGACTCCGGCCTCCACCTGGCCATGGCGGACCCCGGCGACGACTTCGCGCGCGAGGCGATCGCGCTGATGGCCGGCGTGCCGGTGCACCCGCGGGTCGCCGTGCCCGCGGAGCTGGAGCGCGCGATCGAGCAGCTCTACAGCGAGGGGGAGGAGCGTCTGGAGGCCGGCGCGGAGCCGGCCGCGGGCGCCCTGGACGGCGACGTCGAGACCGACATCGAGCGGCTGCGCGACCAGGCCAGCGAGGCGCCTGTGGTGCGCCTGGTCAACCGCATCATCACCCAGGCCATCGAACAGCGCGCCTCGGACATCCACCTGGAGCCCTTCGAGAACGGGCTGCGCCTGCGCTATCGCATCGACGGCGTGCTGCGCGAGGCCGACCCGCCGCCGACCAACCTCCGCGCGGCCATCGTCTCGCGCATCAAGATCATGGCCAAGCTGAACATCGCCGAGCGGCGCCTGCCGCAGGACGGCCGCATCAAGCTGGCGGTGCGCGGCACGCCGATCGACCTGCGCATCTCCACGCTGCCGACGCTGTACGGCGAGAGCGTGGTGATGCGCGTGCTCGACCGCGAGAGCGTCACCCTGGAGTTCGAGGCGCTGGGAATTGAGGGGCGGAACCTGGCCACCCTGCGCCAGGCGCTGGAGCACCCCAACGGCATCTTCCTGGTCACCGGCCCCACCGGCAGCGGCAAGACGACCACGCTCTACACCGCGCTGGCCGGGCTCAACCAGCCGGAGCGCAAGATCATCACGGTGGAGGACCCGATCGAGTATCAGCTCGACGGAGTCAACCAGATCCAGGTCAAGCCCGGCATCGGGCTGGACTTCGCGAACGTCCTGCGCGCCATCCTGCGCCAGGACCCCGACATCATCCTGATCGGCGAGATCCGCGACCTGGAGACCGCGCAGATCGCCGCGCAGGCGGCGCTCACCGGCCATCTCGTGCTGTCGACGCTGCACACCAACAACGCGGCCTCCAGCGTGACCCGGCTGCTGGACATGGGCGTGGAGGACTACCTCGTCACCGCCACGCTCAACGGCGTGGCGGCGCAGCGCCTGGTGCGGCGGCTCTGCCCGGAATGCCGGGAGCCCTTCGAGATCGACCCCGACCTGGCGCGGGAACTGGGCCTCGACCGCCACGGCGCGGAACCCGGCACCGTCATCTATCGCCCGCGCGGCTGTCCGGTGTGCAGCCACACCGGTTATCGCGGCCGTCTCAGCATCCTGGAGACCCTGGTCCTCGACGACGACCTGCGCCGCGCCATCCTGCAGCGCGCCGATTCCCGGACGCTGCATCGCCAGGCGGTTGCAGGCGGGCTGCGGACGCTGTACGACGACGGCATGACGAAGGTCCTGGAGGGCCTGACCTCGATCGAGGAGGTCCTGCGAGCCACCCGCGACGCCTGACCGCAGCCGACACGCGCACGAGACCACGGGCACGCGACGATGCCGCGCTTTCACTACCGGGCCGTCAACGCTTCCGGCGAGGTCGTGCACGGCGACATGGACGCCAGCGACCGCAAGGCGCTGGTCCAGGCCTTGCGCAAGCAGGGCTACTGGCTGCTGCACACCGAGGCGGCACGGGGCGCGGCGGGGCGCGGGACCGCCCGGCGCGGCGGCCGGCGACGGCGGCGCGGCCGCATGGACGCCGATGCGCTGGCGCTGTTCACGCGCGAGCTGGCGACGCTGGTGGGCGCGGGCCTGCCGCTGGACCGGGCGCTGTCCACGATCGCCGAGCAGTCCCAGAGCGAGGCGCCGGCGGCAACGGCCAGCCGCCTGCTGCAGCGCGTGCGCGGCGGCGCCAGCCTGGCCGACGCCCTGGCCGAGCAGCCGGAGGTCTTCCCCAACTACTACATCGGCCTTGTGCGCGCCGGCGAGGCGGGCGGCTCGCTGCACGAGGTGCTGGGCAACCTGACGGACAGCCTGGAGCGGGCCCGCACCCTGCGCGAGGACGTGCGCGCCGCCCTCAACTATCCCATCCTCGTCCTGATCGCGGCGGGAATTTCGATCGTGATCCTGCTGGTCGGCGTCATCCCCGAGTTCGAGCCGCTGTTCGCCGACGCCGGGGCGGCCCTGCCGCTGACCACGCGCGTCGTGCTGGCGGTGTCCCAGGCGTTCCGGGCGTACTGGTGGACCCTGCCGGTGGCGGCCGTGCTGCTGCTGCTGGCCATCCGCCGGGCCCAGCGCAGCGAGGCCGTGCGCGCCCGACTGGATGCCGGGCTGCTGCGCCTGCCGCTGATCGGACCGCTGATCAAGAAGATCGAGGCGGCGCGCTTCTGCCGCACTTTGGGCACACTTCTCCGCAACGGTGTCGACGTGGTTCCGGCGCTGGACATGAGCGTGGAGACCCTGAGCAACGCCCGGATGGCCGGGGCGCTGGCCGAGGCGGCGCCACGCCTGCGCCGCGGGGAGGGGCTGGCGGAACCACTGTCGGCCACCGGGGCGTTTCCCGCGCTGGCGATCCAGCTCATGCAGATCGGGGAGACAAGCGGCCAGCTCGATGCCATGCTCTTGACGGCGGCCGGGGTGTACGACGAGGAAGTGCGGCGCGATACCAGCAAGCTGATCTCGATGCTGGTCCCCGTGGTGACGCTCGTGCTTGGCGTGGTGGTCGCGGCGCTGATCGGCTCGATCCTGTCGGCCATCCTGAGTTCCTACGATCTGCCGGTATAATGTGGGGAGTGTTCCGACCGTGAACGAGTTGCCGAGCCTTGAAGCCGGCCGGCGGCCGCGCCGCCGGCGCGAAGGCGGCTTCACCCTGATCGAGCTGCTGGTCGTGCTGGTGATCCTGGGCCTGATCTCCGCCTTCGCGGCGCCGCAGGTGATCAAGTACCTGTCCAGCGCCAAGCAGGATTCCGCCAAGGTGCAGATCGACCGCCTGTCCGGCATTCTCGACCTCTACCGCCTGGAGGTCGGCAGCTACCCCAGCGAGAGCCAGGGGCTGCAGGCGCTGGTCGAGAAGCCCGCCGACGCCGCCGGCTGGAACGGCCCCTACGTCAAGAAGTCGGAGCAGCTCGTCGATCCCTGGGGCAATCGCTACAAGTACCGCTATCCGGGCGAGCACGGCGAGTACGATATCTATTCCCTGGGCGCCGACGGCCAGGAAGGCGGCGAGGGCGAGAACGCGGACGTGACGTCTTGGTAGCCGCGGCGCACAGCCGGGGCTTCACCCTGGTGGAACTGCTGGTGGTGATGGCCCTGATGGGGCTGCTGACGGCCCTGATCTCGCCGCGGGTGCAAAGCGCCCTGCCCGGCTTCGAGCTGCGCACCGCCGCGCGCGAGCTGGCCGCGGCCTTCCGGCAGACGCGCGCGGAGGCGGTGCGGCGCGGCCAGCCGACGGTGCTGACGCTGGAGATCGACGGCGGGCGCTACCGCGTGCCCGGCGCCGAGACGGCCGCGCGTCTGCCCGCCGGCCTGAAGGTCGACGCGCTGGTGGCGGCGCGCGACGTGGCGGCGGACAGGCGCCAGGCGCGCTATCGCTTCTACCCCGACGGCACCGCGACCGGCGGGCGGGTCACGCTGACGCGCGGCGACGCCGCCTATCGGGTGGATATCGACTGGATGACCGGCCGTGTGCGCATCCTCGACTGAAGACGCCGGGCGGCGGGGCCGCTCGGGCGGATTTACGTTGATCGAGGTCCTGGTTGCCTTCACCATCATGGCCATTGCGCTCGCCGCGCTGCTGCAGGCCTTCGCGACGGGCCTGCGCAGCGGCCAGGCGGCCGGCGAGCGGGCCCGGCTGGTCGCCCGCGCGGAAAGCCGCCTGGCGAGCGTCGGTGCGTCCATCCCGCTGGCGCCGGGCCTTTATGACGGCAGCACGGAAGCGGGGCGCTGGGAAGTCGAGGTACGCCCCTATTCGCCTGCCGGACGGCCGGAATCCGCGGCGGCGGGGGCGGCCCCGGCCGGTTTCGCGCCCTACGCGGTCACGGTCGTGGTGACGGCCAAGGACGGCACGCGGCAGCGCCTGGAAACCTTGCGTCTGGGACCGGCCCCATGAGGCCCATGACATGAGCACGCGCGACATGACGGCGGGTGGCATGACAGCGGGCGAACGCGGCTTCACGCTGATCGAGATGCTGGTGGCGCTGACCTTGATCGGTCTGCTGTCCGCCGGCCTGTTCAGCGGCCTTCGCTTCGGCGCCCGCGCCTGGGAAGCCGGCGGCGAGCGCATCGCCGCCACCAACGACGTCGAGGCCGGGCGTGCCTTCCTGCGTCGCCGCCTGGCGCAGATCCAGGCGCTGGCAATGGGCGCGGACCGCGGCGAGCGGCAGCCGGTGTTCGACGGCCGGCCGGACAGCCTGCGCTTCGCCGCCGACTGGCCGGTGCATCTCGGCCACGGCGGCGTCTACGTCTTCACGCTGCGGGCGGATGACACGAATTCGGGACTCTTGCTGGACTGGGCCCTCTACCGACCGGACGGTCCGGTGGACGTCAGCGACGGCCGCCAGCGTCCAAGGCGGTTGTTCGCCGGCGTGGACAAGGTTAGCTTCCGGTATTTCGGTCGCCGGCGGCCGGCCGAGGACGCGCGCTGGCACGATGACTGGATCGAAAGCGATCGTTTACCGAGCCTGATACAGATTACCATGACGGGCGAGGACGCCGCGACCTGGCCGCCGATCCGGGTGGCGGTGGCCGCGGCACCACTTTGATATCCGGATGGGGGATCGGACGATGCGCCTGACCGGCGCGTCCCTGAGCGGCGTGACAAGGACCTTCCTGCGGTGGTGGGGCGAGGAGCTGCGGCTGCTCGTGCCCGAGCCGCTGCGCGCTTTCACGGCGCGGCTGCGCCGCACCCTGGAGCTTTGCATCGCCGACGACGCCCTGCGCGTCACGCTGCGCCGCGGCGACCGGCGGGACGAACTGGGCGAGGTGCCGCTGCTGAACGACGATCCGGGCACGGCGGGACGGGCGCTGGTCGACCTGCTGCGGGAACGGCGCTCGGGCTACGACCGCCTGGTGCTCCTGGTGCCCGCGCACCGCGCCCTGCGCCGGGCGACCCGCCTGCCGCTGGCCGCGCGCGACAATCTTTCCGAGGCGATCGGCTACGACATCGATCGCCAGACGCCGTTCGGCGAGGACGAGGTCTACTACGGCTGCCGCGAGAGCGCCGTCGACCGCGCCGCCGGCTGGGTGGAGGCCGAGCTGGAGGTGATCCGGCGCGGCGATGTCGACCCGGCGCTCGACGCGCTGCGGGTGGCGGGCCTGGAACCGGATCGCCTCGCGGTGGCGGACGGCCGCGGCACGGACCTGCGGCCGCCGGAATGGCGCCGCAAGCCGGGCGGCCTCCTGACCCGCGCCACCGTCTTCATGGCCGTCGTGGCCGTTTGCCTCGGCGCCGTCCTGGCGTATCTGCCGCTCTACCACATGAAGGCGGAGCTGGCGGCGACCGAGCGGCACGCCGCCGCGGCGCGGCGCGCGGCGAACGAGGTGCAGTCGCTGCGGCAGGACCTGGAAGCGCTGCGGGCGCGCGAGGAACAGCTCGCCGCGCGCAAACGCGGCGATCCCATGGCGCTGGCCCTGCTGGCCGAACTGACCCGCGCCATCCCGCGCGACAGCTTCGCCATCAAGATGGGCTACGACGCCCAGGAAATCAGGCTGACCGGCTTTTCCGGCAAGGCCTCCGCGCTGATCGGCCGCCTGGAGGGCACGCGGCACCTGGCGCAAGTGCGCTTCGCCTCGCCGGTGACGCAGGATACCCGGCTGAACGCCGAGCGGTTCAACCTGGAAGCCAAGGTGAAGGCAGGAGGTGATGAGGCGGCGGGCGACGGCGTGGCGGGCGACGGCGCGGAAGGTGACGCCGCCGAGACCGACGGCGCGGAGGGCGGCGGCTCATGATGCGGACCCTGCCCCGCTGGATGAAGCGCGTGGCGGCCCTGGCGCTGCTGGCCATCCTGGTCGAGCTGGCATATGCCGGCGCCGTGCTGCCGCTGAAGGCGGCCTATGACGAGACGCACGCGCGCCTGGCCGAGCAGCGCGAGCTGCTGCAGCGCTACCGCGCCGTCGCCGGCCAGCGCCAGGACCTGCGCCAGCAGCTTGCCCGGCTGCAGCGCCGGCAGGCGAGCAGCGGCCTGTTCATCTCTGGCAAGACCGATGCCCTGGCCGCCGCGGCCTTGCAGGACCGCATCTCGGACATTGCCGAGGGCGGCGGCGGCGACGTCCGCTCGCTGCAGAGCCTGGAGCCGAAGACCGAGAACGGCCTGACGCGGGTCGGCATGGACGCGCAGATCGTGGCCGACATCCGGGCCCTGAAGGACATGCTCCACGAGATCGAGACCGGCCGTCCCCTGCTGTTCGTCCGCGAGATGGAAATTCGCGGGCGCCTGCAGCGGACCGAGGACAACGACACCGTCATCGCGCCGGACCTGCTCATCAAGCTGTCGGTGGAGGGCTTCCGCCTGGGAGGGATGTCTTGAAACGACGCCGCTGGCCCGCGCTCCTTCCCTTCCTGGTGCTTGCCGGCATCTCGGCGCTGCTGGCCGGCCAGGTGGAAAAGCGCCTGAGCGCGCCGCCGGCCTCGATCGAGCTTTCGCTCGCGGCTTCTGAAACCAGCGCGGAGCCGGCGGCGGGCGAGGCCCTGCCGTCGCGGGCCGCGCTGCCGGATTTCGGCGTGCCGCCGGGCGAGACCTATGCCGTCGTGGTGGACCGCAACCTCTTTGCCATCGACCGCCGGCCGCCCCCGCGGGACGACGGCGACTCCCAACGGACCACGGTCGAGCGCCGACCGCTGGAGGCGACGCTGGCCGGGGTGGTTCTGGCCGGCGAGCAGCGCTTCGTCATCCTCGTCGACAACAAGTCACAGGAGCGTCTGCGCCTCTCGCCGGGCGACAGCTTCAACGGCTGGCGACTCGCGGAGGTCGCCGCCAACGCCGCCACCTTCACCCGCGGCCCGCAGCGGCGCACGCTGTCCATGGCGTTCACCAGCGCCAGCGGGGCGGGCCGTTCGGAGGGAGCGCGCGCCGGGGGTCTCGCCACGCAGAACGCGCTGAGGCCGGACGATGCGACGGCCGCGAGCATGCGGGCGCTTCGGCGCGCGCGGCAGGGCGGTCTGGACCGCGACCCGACGCGCAGCCTCCTCTATACCCAGCAACGGAACGCCGGGGGCAAGCCGGTCCGGGCCAACCGCGTCCCGGACGTGCCGGACTACGACTATCCGGAGCCGCCCGCCGACTGAGGCACGGACACACGAATTCTAAACCCATCACGCGCCATTCAGGGAAACGGCGCGCGGGGCTGGCGAAAAGGTTGGCCGAATTCGCCACGGCCACGCCGGGATCGACTTCGGGGGGCCGACTTCAGGGGTCTGGCTTCGGGGGACAGGGGAAATCTCGAAAGAACGCGGAATGACGGCTTGGCGTCTCTTGTGGCTGCGGCGCATTGCGGTCCTGCTGGCGGTGCTCGCCGTCGTGGCGGGTTGCGATGGCATGAAGCGCGACCCCTTGATCGAGCTGGACGACGGCCGCGCGGCCTCGACGCGCGAAGCGATGGCTGCCGAGACCCGGCGCCCCGCCGGCGCCGAAAGGCGGCGCGCGCCGGATGACCGCCCGGCGAAAGCGGCGGACGACTCGGAGTCGCAGGTGCCCCTGGCCGAGCCGGAGTTCTATCGCGGAAGCGGCGAGTTCCTCGGGTCGGCGCGGGCGCGCGCCCAGGTCACCGAGGGTGCCGGCGGTTACACGCTGAACTTCGACGAGGCCGACATCCGCAAGGTGGTGGACACCGTCCTGGGCGGCGCCCTGGGCGAGAACTACGTGGTCGATCCCCAGATCAAGGGCACGATCACCGCGCGGACCTCGCGCCCGTTGCCGCGCGAGCTGGTCGTCCCCGCGCTGGAGGACATCCTGGCGATGAACGGCGCGGCGCTGGTCCGCGACGCGGGCATCTACCGCGTGGTGCCGCTGCAGCAGGCCGGCGGCAGCGCGCCGGTGTTCATCGGCGAGCGCTCGGGCGCCAAGGGCTACGGCCTGCACGTCATCCCGCTCGACTACGCGCCCGCGGACGAGCTGCGGCAGACGCTGCAGTCCTTCGTCGCCCCCGGCCGCAGCCTGCAAGCGGATGTCGAGCGCAACCTGCTGCTGTTCCGCGGACCGGGCGGCGAGGCGCAGGACCTGGTCGACATGGCCGAGCTGTTCGACGTCGACTGGATGGCCGGGATGTCGTTCGCGCTGCTGCCGCTGGAGAGCGCGGAGGCCAAGGACGTGGTCCGCGAACTCGCGGAGGTGTTCGGCAAGGGCGAGGGCGGGCCGGCGGAGGGCCTGCTTCGCTTTCTGCCGATTTCACGGATGAACGCCATTCTGGTCATCTCCCCGCAGCCCGACTACCTCGGCCGGGTGCGCGACTGGGTCGAGCGCCTGGATCGCGGCGGCGCGGAGGACCAGCGCCAGCTCTTCGTCTACAAGGTCCAGAACGGGCGGGCCCAGGACCTGGCCTCGGTCCTCGGCGAGGTGTTCCAGGTCAGCACCGTCAACACCGGCAACCGGCGCGGCGGCGAGGTCGCTCCCGGCCTGCAGGCCGCCGAACTCGGCGGCCTCACCGGCCAGGGCATCGGCGGCAACGCCAGCGGCGGCACGAATGGCGGCGCCGATGGCGGCACGAACGGCGGCGCGGCGGCCGGCGGCGGTGGCCAGCAGGGCGGCGGCGCGGCCAGGCCCTCGACCACGGCGCCCAGCCGGGAGCCCGGCGCCAACGCCGGCCGCGCCCGCCGGGGCACGGGCGCCTTGGGCGGCGGCGAGGATGGACCGCGGATCATCGCCGACGGGCGCAACAACGCCCTGCTGATCCTGGCCACCGCGCGCGAATTCCGAATGATCGAGAACACGCTGGAGCGGCTGGACGTCGTGCCGCTGCAGGTGCTGATCGAGGCGACGATCGCCGAGGTCACGCTGACCGACGACCTGCGCTACGGCGTGCGCTGGTTCCTGCAGAGCGAGGCCGAGGGCACGGGCACCGGCTCGGTCACCTTCTCGGACGTCTCGACCGGCGCGGTCAGCTCGACCTTCCCGGGCTTCTCCTTCCTGTTCGAGGGCGGCGACGTCAGCGCGGCGCTGAATGCCCTGGAAGAGGTCACCAACGTCAACGTCGTCTCCTCGCCGCAGCTCATGGTGCTGGACAACGAGACGGCGCGCCTCAACGTCGGCGATCAGGTGCCGGTGGCCACGCAGTCCTCGGTGTCCACAACCGACGCAGACTCGCCGATCGTCAACTCGATCGAGTTCCGCGACACCGGCGTGATCCTGGAGATCACCCCGCGGGTCAGCAACAGCGGGCTGGTCACCATGGACGTCAGCCAGGAGGTGTCCGACGTCGTGGAGACGACCACCTCCAACATCGACTCGCCGACCATCCAGCAGCGCTCGATCAGCTCCTCGGTCGCCGTGCAGACCGGGGAGACGATCGCCCTGGGCGGCCTGATCCGCGACCGCCAGCAGGACGCGGTCTCGGGCGTGCCGCTGCTCAAGGACATCCCGATCTTCGGCAACCTGTTCAAGAGCACGGACCGGGCGGCCAGCCGGACCGAGCTTCTGGTGCTGATCACGCCGCGCGTGGTGCGCGATCCCAACGAGGCGCGCGAGGTCACCCGCGAGCTTCGCCAGCGGCTCAGCGGCATCGAGAACCTGCAGCGCCGGGTGCGTCGGGGCTACGGTTCCTCGGCGCCGCAAGACGACGACGCCCCGCCCGCGCCGCGGGCGACTCCGGAAGATGCCCCTTCGAACGGGGCGCGCACGGCGCCTGGCGCGGAGGAAGAGGACGAAACGACAGGGCCGCAGGCCTCGGGCACATCGCCGGACGCGGAGTCCGAGCCGCCGGCCGTACCCGTGGCGCCGGTGGAGACCGAAGCCCCTGAATCTGGGAGTGGCGCGGCGGAATAGCGGGCTTCGACGCGCCGGCGCCGGTGACGGTTCAGCCCTTCTTCCGACTGCTTCGCCGTCCCCTGCCTTTTTGTCCCAGGCCGATCTGCTTGGCCATGTCCGCGCGCTGCCGGCTGTAGTTGCGGCTGACCAGCGGGTGGTCGCGCGGCAGGCCGAAGGCCTCGCGGTAGTCGGTCTCGTCCATGCCGTGCGCCGAGCGGATGTGCCGCTTCAGCGCCTTGAGCTGCTTGCCGCAGACCAGGCAGGTCACGTAGTCGTTGCCGACGCTCTTCTTGATCGGCACGGCCGGCTTGTAGCTCTCGGGCTCGGTCGTCGCCTCTCCACCTTCCGCTGTGCTGCCGTTCTTCAGCGCGCTGATGACGTTGGCGATAAACTGCGGCACCTGATCGGCCGGCATCTGATTGTTGCCAAGATACGAGGCCACGATCGAACCGGCAATCTCGCGAACGTCAGTATTGGTGTTCTCCTCGCTCAAGTTGTATCTCCTTATTGGCTAGGCCCTGAACTTAGGTTCGATCGCATTACTAATCAATTAAGCTGAAGGCAAAGGCGCCCGAAGTCGAGAAAAAACGCAGTCGGCGGGACGGTCGCGAGCCCGCCGGCATCACGCCGGGCGAGGCGCGAGGCCTCGGCGCAGCCCGGCAGCGCCGGATTGTTGGCGAACACCGCGCCATCGACCAGTCGCTCCCCGGCCGCGCCGTCGGGCGGCCGGACAAGGGCCGGCCGGAAGTAGATCGGCGTGGCGGTGATGGCCTGGGCGACGTCCTTCAGCAGGTCGTCGCGCCGATCATCCGGACGGGCCGGATCGCGGCGGAACAGCTTGGCCGTGCGCCGCCACGGCATCCAGGACCGGCCGCCGGGCCACCGGGACGGGCCGCATCCGCGTCATCCCGCCAGGCGGAAGGGGCCGCGGAAGGTCTCGGGCTGGAGCGGCAGCGGGTCCTCGCCCTGGCCGAGGTCGAACTCGGTGTCGTCCAGCATCCGGACCGCGCCATCGCGCGCCAGGCTCAGGACCACGCTGTGGAGCCGCTGGTCATAGCACACCGTGGCCATGAACCGGCGCGCGCCCTCGGTCTCCGGGTCCGGCCCTTCCTCGCGCAGTGGCACCAGCTTGTCGGCGGCCGCCTGCTTCAGGGCGTCGTCGGCCGCCGCCGTCCAGTCGAGGTCGGCGGCCTCGCGCACGACGCGGAAGGTCCCGGCCGCGCCGCGGATGGTGTTGCAGAAGAATTCCAGATAGCCGGCGCCCGTCGCGTCGTTGAGAATCAGGCCGGCCTCGGCGTTCAGCGCGTGAATCCCCGGGCTCTTGCCATCCAGGACCAGGCGCGCCGAGGGCGCGGCCACCACCTGCAGCATCGCCGGCTCACCGTCGCCATCCAGATCGAAGATCGCCTCGCAGAGCACGGCGTCGGGGTAGAACGCCAGCGGCAGCGCCCGCATCCGCAGCAGGGGCTGTCCCGCCGCCTCGCCCAGACCCGCGACCACGGCCGCCGCCTCCCGGGCCTTCAGGTTCCTCCAGTCGCCGCGCAGCCAGGGCCGAAAAGGAAAGGGATGCTTCCGGTCGTAGGCGGACAGCTCCGCCGCCGCCTCGGTCGTCTCGCCCCCCATCGCCGCGCCTCCCCCTTTCTTGTCCGGCTGGACCCCGGCGCGCAGGCGCCCGACCCGGCATGGATTGATCCGGGGGCGCCCGCATTCCTATGCTCAATTCTTCCTCGGCCGGGACCTGGCCGTCGCGGTCCCGGCATCAGACTCGGAAGGAGCAGCCCGCGTGTCAAGCAAGCGTCTGGACCGCTCGGCCCTGGCCGGAATCCCCGAGATGAAGCTGCCCGAACGCCTGGACGACCCCGGCATCCTGGTCGGCTGGTCGCTGGAGCACGAGCACGCCAAGGTGCCGGTGGGCTTCACCTTCGGCACGCACGACCACCGCCCGCGCAGCGGCTACCTGGACCCCATCCTGTTCGAGTCCGACGGCCACCTCATGACCATCGCGCCGACCGGCGCGGGCAAGGGCACCGGCTGTGTCATCCCCACGCTGCTGCGCCATGACGGTCCGGTCATCGTGGTCGATCCCAAGGGCGAGAACGCGGCCGTGACCGCCCGCCGCCGGCGCGAGCTGGGCCAGCGCATCGTGGTGCTGGACCCGATGAACGTCACCGGCTTCGAGACCGACCGCCTGAACCCCATGGACCTGCTGGACATCGACCGCCAGGGCGTGGTCGACGACGCCACCATGCTGACCTCGGTGCTGCTGGGCAGCGAGATCCGCAGCGAGCGCGACCGCTTCTGGGTCAACCGCGGCATGCAGATGATCCTGGGCGCGATGCTCTACATCATGCTGGAAAAGCCCGATCAGGAGCCGACACTGACCGCCGTGCGCGACCTGGTCGGCCAGTCCCCGTCGGCGCTGGAGCCATTCGTGAAGAAGATGGCGACCTCGCCGGACCCGGACCTGCGCCAGGCCGCCGCGGTGTTCAGCGTGCCGGCGGCCGAGACCCTGGGCGGCATCAGCGCCTTCGCGCAGGAGGGGCTGGACTTCCTGCGCGGCGAGCAGGTGCGCCACGCCATCCAGCAGTCGACCTTCTCGCTGGACGAGGTGACGCGCGGCGAGCCGATGTCGATCTACATCGTCATCCCCCCGGAGAAGCTGGAAAGCCACGCCCGCCTGCTGCGGCTGTGGATCAGCGCGCTGATCGCCGCCATCACCCGTCGGCGCGGCCCGCCGCCCAAGCCGACGCTGTTCATCCTGGACGAGGCCGCCCAGCTCGGCTCGCTGCCGCAGCTCCGCCAGGCGATCACGCTGCTGCGCGGCTATGGCCTGCGCACCTGGAGCTTCTGGCAGGACGTCTCGCAGTTGTACCGCCTCTACCCGCGGGACTGGCAGACCATGGTGAACAACTGCAAGGTCCTGCAGGCCTTCGGCAGCGCCAACATGAACGCCGCGCGCGCCATCGCCGAGCTGCTGGGGTTCTACGACGCGGCCACGGTGCTGGACCTGGACGTGGACGAGATGGCCCTGCTGATCGCCGGCGACGAGGCGGTGATCGCGCAAAAGCCGAACTACCTCGCCGACCCGTGCTTTGCCGGGCTGTACGACGCCAACCCCCTGCACGACGCGACGCGGGAGATCATGCCCAGGCCGCGCCGCCGCCAGCGCCATTACCGTCGCCGCCAGCCGCGCCGGAAGCCCGGGACGCTGGCGCCGCCGGAGGCCGAGAGCCTGCTGCGCGCCCCGATGGACTCCGACATGCTGGCGCGCATCCGGGGCAAGTGGGGCTGACCGCGACCGCCGGCACGGCCCGGCCGCGGAATTTCACACGCAATCGGAGCTTCACAGCCTCTGCCGTCGCGGTTACCGTGATCCAGCCGGTTTGGATTCCACAGATGGTCGGCCCATGACGATCCGGCCGGCTTCCAAGCGGCCGAGGACGGACGCGGCCCCGCATGGAACAGCACCTCCCGGACCTGGACCGCTTCCCCCGGCTGACCCGACCCAGCATCTTCCTGGCCTCGCCCGGCGACGTGGCCTACCTGCGCAAGCTGACCGAATCGGTCATCGAGGACGTCAAGCAGGCGGTGGCCGACGACCGCGACATCGACCTCTACGCCTGGGAGGTCGACAAGGCGGTGGACGGCTTCGACGACCGCATACCGGCGCAGGAGCAGATCCCCCATCCCTGCGACCCGAAGTGCCGGGGCGTCGTCTGCTTTTTCGGCGAAAAGGTCGGGCAGCCCCTGAGCCCGGATCATCCGATCGACTCCCTCGCGCCGATCGAGCCGATGCGCGATCAGGGCGCCTACGGCCTGGTCATTCCGTGGGACCCGGAGGCGGCCCACGATGGCGGCTTCGCCCTGACCGGCAGCACCTTCGAGCTGCTGGCGACCCTGGCCACCATCCAGCGCGCGCGCGACGAAGGCCGCGGTCTCCAGGCCGAAATCCCGTTGTTGCTGCGCTTCGTCGGCGATCCGTCCGTGCTGGACGCCCGCGATCCGCTGGACGCTGCCTGGGGGAACCAGCAGCTATTGGAGGCGGCGCAGGCGCGCTACCGGGGACAATGGCGCTTTCGAAAAGCGTTCGAGGCCGATTACGAGAACCAGATCCTTCAACTACATAACCTCGCCAGGTTCCTGATCGCGCGGGGCAAGGTGCCGCAGTTCGTCGCGAACGAGGACGAGGCGGAGGCCAAGCTGCGCGACTGGCTGGAGACCCAGCTGCATCTGCGCACCACGGTGCCCGATGCGGACCCCTTCAAGGGGTTGGAGGCCTATGACGTCGCGGACCATGCGATCTTCTGCGGACGGAAGGCGGAACGCAGGGAGGCGCGCCAGGACGTGGAGGCCCGCTTCCAGGATCGCGACAAGCCGAACATCCACTGGGTGCAGAGCGGCAGCGGCGCGGGCAAGTCGTCGTTTCTGCGCGCCGGCCTCGTGGGGTCCCTGGTCCACGATCGCCGGCATGACATCACCTATATCGACTGCGTGCTGCGGCCCGGCGAATTGCTGCCGCACGGCCTGGCGCAAGAGGCCGGCGCGTCGAACGGCGAGCTGTCGTTTCGGGCCCTGCGCAATCTCGACCAGGCCTGCCTGGAGCGCGTCGCCGAGGTGGTGCGCGCACGCAAGGCGGCGGGCATCACCTGCGACCTCGACCCCGAGGAGATCGTTGCGCGCGCCTTGCGCGACTTCGACCGAACGGCGGCGGAGCCGGCGGCGAAGGCGGCGACCGCCGCCGAGCATCTGGACCGCCTGATGGAGGACCTGCCGCGTCGCAACGGCGTGGGCACGGGGCGGGCGCGGCTGCTGATCGCGCTCGACCAGTTCGAGGAAGCGCTCGACGGCCTCTACAACACCGAGACCGCGGCCTACTGGGAGCCGGTGGTGGCCTTCATGAACGCCGCGGCGGGCTCGGACTCGCTGGCCGTCCTCGTCACCCTCCAGGACAACCGCGTCGAACTGGTCAAGCAGGACGCCACCCTCGGGCCGCTTTACGATATTCACCGGGCCGGGCGAACCGAACTGATGTTCCCGTCGAACGCGCTGGCCGAAATCATCCGCGAACCGTTCAAGCGCACGGGCCGGATCGCCATCGCGCCGGACCTGGTCCAGCGCCTTCGCGCCGACATTCTGGAGTTCTGCAACAAGCAGAGCCGCGGCGACGCCCAGGACAACCTGCTGCCGCTGGTCTCCCTGACGCTGCGGCGGCTGTACGACAACTGTGCCCGGCCGAAGCTGGAAGGCCGGCCGCGCGGCGCCCGGAACGAGGCGGACGCCGGCGCCGGCGCCGGCGAGCTGGCCACGGAAGACGGGGAAACGGCGAAGCCGGGGACCGGACACGATCGCGACGATGGGGGCGCCGGCTCGCTGAGCGCCCAGTTCGACGCCGACAAGGCCGCGACAACCGCCGGCCGGGAAGCGCCGGCGCGCGCGACCCTCACCGTCGAGGACGCCGAAGGCTTTCTGAGGATCGACGACTCGATCACCGAGCTGGCCGAGGAAGCGTTGGAAGAGGCCCGGGAAAAGGCCGGGCCGTCCTGGTCGGACACCGCCGTCGGGGACCTGCTGCGCCCCCTGGTCGACTGGCGCAACGAGGGTGGCACGCGCTTCACCCTGCCCGACGCCGCGATGCCGACGGCGGCGGCGCCGCGCGAACTGGCGAAGGCGATGCTCAAGCGCCGGCTGCTGCTGCCCGAGCGGGACGGCCGCATCCGGCTGGTGCACGAGGCCGTGCTGCGGCGCTGGGACGCGGCCCGGCAGTGGATCGAGGAGGAGCGGCCCCTGCGCGAGGCCGCGCGGCAGCTTCGCGCCGGTGCCGCCGACTGGGACCCCGAGGATCGCGACTCGGAGACGGCGCGCGCGCTGAAGGCGCTGCACCTCGACCGCGCGGCCCGGATCCTGGCCCTCTGGTACGATATCCTCCACGACGACACGGTCACGCACAAGCCGGAGGAGACCCGACGCCTGCGCGACTTCTGCCTCAGCCTGCTGCAGCTCCAGGCCCAACCGGGCAGCGTCGTCAAAGACGCCCCCAACCAGCCCACGCACCTGATGCTGGCGGCGGCCTACCAGCGCGCGGACATCGTCCACGGGATGCTGGCCAGCGACCGGACCAGCGTCGACGCCGAGGGCGTCAACCAGCGCACGGCCCTGTTCTGGCCGGCGTTCCTGGACAATGGCGAAATCCTTGAGATGCTGCTGGACGCCGGTGCCCGGCCCGACCCGGCGGACAAGGACGGCTGGCGGCCCATCCACGCGGCGGCGCAAAGCGGCTCGCTGGCCTGCCTGCGGCGCCTGATCGAGGCCGGCGCCTCGCTGGAGGCCGGCGGCGCGCCGAACGGCATGGCGCCCATCCATCTTGCGGCCAACGCCGGACGGACGGAGGTCCTGCGCTATCTGGTCGAGACCGCCGGCATATCGCCCGAGACCCTGAACGCGCCCGGCGGCACGCCGCTGCACGTCGCGGCCACGGCGGACCAGGCCGAGGCGATCCGCGTCCTGGTCGAACTCGGCGCCAAGGTCGAGGCGAGCAACGATTTCGGCTTCACGCCGCTGCATTTTGCGGCGCGCGACAAGAGCCCGGAAGCTGTCGAGGCCCTGCTCGACTGCGGCGCCGCGATCGACGCGCGGCTGACCAACCACAACACGCCGCTCCACCTGGCGGTCCACAACGGCCATGTCGAGATCGCGCGGCGCCTGCTGGCCCGCGGCGCGAAGGTGAACGCGACGGCGCTGAACGACTGGTCGGGCCAAAAGAAGGTCCGGGAGCGGATCGCCAACCGTCTTGCCGACAAGCCGGCGGGCGACGCGAGCGAGTTCGACCGCACGCCGCTGCACTACGCCGCCGTGGACGCCCAGCCCGAGGTCATCCCGCTGCTGCTCGACAAGGGTGCCGACCCCGACGCGCGCACGGGCGCCGAGGAAACGCCGCTGCACCTGGCGGCCCGGCACGACCGGCACGACCTCGTCGAGCAGCTTGGGCGCGGCGAGCCGGACCTGGAAGCCCGCGACGCCGACGGTCGCACGCCGTTGCAGGTGGCGCTGAAGACGCGGCACTTCGAGGCGGCCCGAGCGCTCGCATCCTTGGGGGCAAAGCCCGCGGCGCCGCTGCAAGGCAAGAATGTTCCGCCGCGCCCGGGCTGGACGGCGCTGCACGAGGCGGCCTTCAACGGCGACGCGGAGGTCGCGCGCTGCCTGCTGGAGCTGGACGTGCCCGTCGATGTCCAGAACGAAGCCGGCCAGACTCCGCTGCACCTGGCGGCCGCCGGCGAACGGCGGGAGGTGGCCGAACTGTTGCTGTCCGAGGGCGCGAGCCCCGACCGCCCCGCGCGGGACGGCAACACGCCGCTGCACCTGGCCTGTCTGGCGGACACGCCGGACGTCGGGCGGCTTTTGCTGCCGGACAGCCTGGCCGGCGACCGCCCGGACGGCGAGCAGGCGACGCCGCTGCACCTGGCCGCCGCCCGCGGCTCGATCGCCATGACCGCGATGCTGCTGGACTGTGGGCACCCGGCGGACGTGCCGGACTTTGCCGGCTGGACGCCGCTGCACGCGGCGGTGCAGAACGGCCATGAGGAGGTCGCCGCGCGCCTGCTCGAAGCCGGGGCCGGGCCCGCGCGGGTGGCCGGGCGACCGGCGGCGACGCCGGCGCAGCTCGCCGCCGAGGCCGGGCACGCGCGCATCCTGGCGCGATTGCACGAGGCCGGCGCCGACATTCAGGCGGCCATGCCGGACCGACCGCCGCCGATCGTCCTGGCCCTGCGGTTCGGCCATGCGGAGGTGGTGCGCGAGCTGATCGGCCGCGGCGTGGCGGCCGATGGGCACGATCCGGAAAGCGGCCAGACACTTGCCGCCCTCCACCTGGACCGGTTGCGGCGAGAGGCCGCCGCCGGACGCGACAACGGCCCGGACCCCGAGGTCCTGGCGTGGCTGCGGGCGGCGGGGCACGACATCGCCGAGGAGGTGCCCGCGCCGCCACCGCCGCCCCCGGCCGAGACGCCTCGGCCGGCGCCCGCCGCGCCTTGGAACCACCCCTGGGAAGCGGTCTCCCCGGCGACCTTCCTCGACCACTGGACCAGGGGGGACGCGATCGACGGCAAGTATCCCGTGCGCCCCGAGTCGCTCCAGGTGCGCCGCTGCGAGCTGCCGTGGTACCGCAACGTGGCGCTGCTGCAACTCCGCGATCCGGCCTGGGAGCCGGCGCACCTCCGGATCTACTACCTGCTTGCGTGGGACCGGGAGCTCTACCGCCTGAACGGCACCTCGCCGGCCATCCACGAGGTGAACGCCCATGCCCCGATCGTGCTGACCCCGGCCAACGTGCTGGACTATCTCCGGTTCTTCTGCTTTTTCGTGCGCGGGAAGGATGGCCCTTTCCATATCGTGGAGAGAGAGGACGATCCCCTGATCCCGCGAGAGCCCCAGGTGGTCCGCGTTGTGAGCGCCTGCGTCCGTCCGGCGACGTTCGAGGGCTGGAACGACAAGGGACACTATCGCTGCGACGCCGTCGTCTACTATTCGAACGCGCTGTTCTTCGCGCACTTTGCCGTGCAGCCAACGGGCATGGTGGAGATGCTGGACGACGAGCCGATCGCCGCGGACCTGCCGGGCCGGATCGACGCGCCGATCGCGTAGCAGGCCTGCCGGCACGATCCGGCCGCGATGGAGTCATGCGACGGCGGCGAGCGTCTCCTCCGCCGCCGCCAGCGCGTCCGGCGCGAGCTCCGGCCGCAAGGGCCCCTGCCGGGACCGCCAGAAGGCGAGCACCTGCGGAAACTGGTTGTATTGCAAGTCGCCGTCGGTGACGATCCGCCGGTCCAGCGGGAACAGGCGCAGGCCACGGGCCATCCAGTCCGCTCCCGACGTCCCGGCGCCCGCCTCGCCTTCGGTCGCCGCGCCCAGGCACTCGGCCAGAACGGCGGGATCGGTGCTGCCGAACGCCGTCTCGGCCGCGGCGCGCCGGTCCATGATCTTGTCGAGCAACGCCTTGGCGCGCGCCGCAAGCGCGTCCTGACGCAGCCGGCAGACGTAAAGCACTCGGGCAACGGCATTCAGCTCCGCCTGGCCCACCTCCGGCAGCCACACCAGAACGCCGGAGCGCCGCGACGGCACCGTGTCCACGCAGGCCACCTGCTCGCAGAAGATGCAGGCCGTGGCGAGCCCCGAGACATCGCGCGGGTCGCCTTCCGGGGCGACGGCCTGTTGATACTTCGCGCTCCGAAGGCCGCAGAACCGGCAGCGGTCGAGGTCGCGCGCCAGCACCGCGCGGCGCACGCTTGGCGCGATATCGGGTCCAACCTGGTAAAGTCCGCGCACCGCCCCATACGGCCCCGGCGGCGGCGACAGGCGGAACTCCAGCGGCAACGCATCGGGCACCACGGCCTCCCTTTTCCGTCAGCGGCCAGCCGGCGTTCGCGGCGGGAAGTCTACGCGCTTCGGGTGGATTTTGCCACCCGGCCGCCGCGGCCGGTTCCCTTCCGCAAGCCGCTCTGGCAGCATATCGATCGCCATGGCCGAGAGCATGTCGTCCCTCTCCAGCATGGGCCTCGCCGGGCTCCTGGCTGTTCTCGGCCTCCTGGCGCTGGGCCTCTGGTACACCAGCCCGATCTGGCGGCTCGTCCTGGTCATCGGCTGCCGCCGCTTCTCCGCCAAGTGGGTGTGGGGGATCGGTCTGGTCGTGTCCCTTGCCGCGGCCGGCGTCAGCATTCACGCCCACGGCTCGGACATCCCCGGCTACACCCCGAACGGCAGCATCGCCGAAGCGGCCTATCGCACGCTGTCCCTGCTGGCCTTCTCGGCCGACTGGACGATGGCGTCCACGCAGGCGCCGCTTGAAGGCGACGGGCCTCGGGACCTTCCGACAGCCATCGACTTTTTCCGCTTCTGGATTCCGGCCTGGGTGGTCGGCCTGGGCGGCTCGCTGCTGCTGTTCCGGCAACTGGGCCACGGCCTGCAGCGCCGGCTGATGCCCCGGCGCGGCCACACCGTGGTCCTCGGTCTGGGCGAGGCCGGCCTGGCCTATGTCACCTGCTGGAGCGATCAGGCGGCGCCCGCGCCCGCCCCGCGGCGGCCGGCCGCCGGGGACGAGCCCGCGCGCCGGCGCTGGCGGCGCTGGCTCGCCTGCGAGCCGCCGCCGGAGCCCTGGTGGCCCCACGGCCTGCGCGGCGCCGCCAACCGCGGACTGGGGCGGTTCCTGTGCCGGCTGCCCCTGTGCCGTCGGCTCGGCCCCTTCCTCTGCCACGGGCCGATCGTGGTGGTGGAACGCGATCCCGACAACCCGGCGGTCCGGAGCTGTCGCCGCCTGGGCATCCCCGTCCTGATCGGCGACGCGCTGGATACCGCCGGCGACGTCCTGCGGGATGCCGGCGTGCAGCATGCCGCCACCGTGGTCGGGCTGCTGCCCGACGACGTGGCCAACGTGGAACTGGCGCTGCGCGTGCAGCAGTTCCGCGCCGACCATGGCAGGGCCGCGCTCGGCCGCCGGCCGGCGGATGTCCCCGGACCGGCGGATGACCGCGCGCCGCTGATCCTGATCTCCCAGGTGAACGACCTGCACCTCGTGCGGCGGCTGAACCACTACGAAAAGATCACCAAGATGTCGCCGACGGACGTGCGCTTCCAGAACATCTACCGGCTGATGGCCGACCAGTTGCTGCTGCGCCATCCCCCCGACTTCTACGCCGAGCTGTTCGGGGCGGCGGCGCCGCACATCGTGATCTACGGCTTCGGCCAGCTCGGCCAGCAGGTCTTCGCGGAAACCCTGCGCCTGGGCCACGCGCTCGACCAGGGCGTGCCGCGGGTCACCATCGTCGACCGGGACGGCGCGCGCGTGCGCCAGCTCGTGCAGGCGGAGTACCCCGGGATCTTCGACGCCGGGACTCCCGACGTGGTCGTCTTGCGGATCGCCGGGGTCGCGCTGCCGGGGCCGGTCGTGCCGGAGGACCTCCTGGCGCGGCTGGACGAGCCCCTGCCGACCCAGCACGTGGTGTGCTTCGACGACGAGTGCTTCGCCCTGTCCTTCGCCCTGGCGCTGCGCGACGCGCTGCTGGCCGGGGTCCGCCGCAACGCGCCGATCTTCGTGCGCACCCGGCGCAAGCACGGGCTGGCGGCGCTGCTCGACTCCAACACCGGCCGCCCGGAGATTCCCGACGGCATCTTCCCCTTCGGCACGCTGGAGCGCATCCTCCGACCCGAGATCCTGAACGACCGCGGGCTGGAGACGCTGTCCGAGGCGATCCACGAGGTCACCTACAAGCTGGCCGGCGAGGTGGGTAAAGAGGACCCGGCGCCTCCGGACGCGGCCGACGACGCGGCGGCGACGGCTGTGGCGCCGGCGGCGGGGGCTGGCCGCGCGGCGGCGACGGCCTGGGAGAGCCTGGACGACCTGTTCCGGCGCAGCAACCGGCTGGCGGCGCTGCACCTGGACGCCAAGCTGCGCGGCCTGGACCTGCGGCGGGTGCCCGTGACGGACGGCGAACGCTCGGTGCCCGAGGTCTGGACCCGGCGGCTGGGCGACCTCGCCCGCCTGGAGCATCGGCGCTGGCTGGGGGCGCAGGTGGCCGACGGCTGGCGCTACGGCCCGCGCATGGACACGCTGCGCCGTCATACCGCGATGGAGGACTTCGACAGGCTGGGGCCGCGCGACCAGGACAACGACTACCTGGCGACGGCCTTGTTGCCGGGCATCGTGGGCGCCGATGCCGCGCACTGCAAGCAAGCGATCCGGGCGGTCCGGCACCGGGACGACGAAACGCCCCGGCGCACGCCCGACGACCCCTATCCGGGGCTGACGCGGCCGCTGGCCGACAAGCTGGCGAAGGTGAGGCGGCACCCGCAGCGGCTCTGTCCCGTCGCGCGCATCGGCATCCTGGCGCCGCCGCCCTGCGCCGCCGACGCCGACCCCGACCGCCACGGCGCGATCGAGGCACAGCTCCGACGGTTCCGCGCGCACTTCGAGGCCAACGACCGCGAACGGCTGAAGGCGCTGGCCCGCGAGTCCGCGCTCACCATCGTCTCGCCGCTCCTCCACCCCTTCGAGCGCGCCGCGGCGAGCTGGCTGTATCGCGAGCTGGTCCGGGAGGCCCCGGCGCCCGCGCCGACCCCGATCGCGTTGTCGAGCCCCGCCCGGCACGAGATCCTGGCCCTGCTGCCGGTGCCCTACGACTTCCTCTCCGGTGTCCAGGCCATTTGGGGGCCGATCGGCGACGACGGCGAGCGCGCCGCGGAGCGGGCCTTCCAGGAACTCGCCGGGCATCCCCACGTCCGCTATGTCGAGATGCCGCTGGGCGTGCCCGGCCATGCCCTCTCGGCGCGGGAAGGCCTGCACGGCCGGCGGTATCTGGCGCAGTTCCGGGAGACCTGGCGATACATGCAACGGCGCTGCACGGAGCTGCACCTGCTGTCCGTCGCGACGGCGGCGGCGCCGACCGGCGACAATGCCGGCCTCAGCCCCAACCCGGCGGCGCACCTCTCGCCCGTCGAGGCCGGCGACGGGGCGCGGCCGGCGCTCAAGGTCTATACGGCGACGGTCTGACGTCTTCCGACGACGGGCGCGGCGCGACCCGATCACGCCAGCGGGCCGCCCAGGCTGCGCACCACGGCCATCACCAGCAGGTCCTTGCGCCGCTCCGCGTCGGGCAACTCCGCGTAGGGGACCAGCATGGGGTTGGTCTTCGCCGCCTCGTCGCGCACCGGCCCGTGCCGCCAGCCGTCGGCCAGGCGATCGCGCCGCCACTGTTCGTGCTGGGCGTCGGCCGGGGCGTCGGGGTGCGTCAGCCGGAAACGCACGGCCTCGCGGCTGGAGCGGCGCTGCCATTCGGGCGCCGCGTCCCAGGCGGGCAGCGGGTCCTGGCCCAGCGACTCGCGATAGGCCGAGAGCGCCGCGTGGCACACCCGGGCGATTTGCTCCACCTGATCGTCCTGCTTTGCGTCGTCCACGCGCGGCGGCTTCCGGGTTTCAGGCGCCCAAGATCCCGACGCGACGCTAGCATCGGGCCAGCGCGGAGACCAGGGCGCGACCGCCACCCGGCGGCGGTATCAGGACGCGGCCCCGGCGGGGTCCGTTCCCGCCCCGCCCTGCCGCCAGGCCGCCGGGTCGCGGCCGAAGCGGGCCTTGAAGGCGCGGGTGAAGTGGCTGCGGCTGCGATAGCCGACGCGGCCGGCCACGGTCTTGACCGGCAGGTCCGTCGTCGTCAGCAGCCGTGCCGCCCGGTCCAGCCGGCAGGCCGTGAGGAAGGCGTGCGGCGGCTGGCCGAAGATTTCGCGAAAGCGGGCGACGAAGGTGGAGCGGCTCATCGCCGCCAGCGCGGCCAGCTCGTCCAGGCCGGCGGCCTGCTCCGGCCGCGCCAGCATGGCCGCCACCGCCGGGGCGAGCTGCGGGTCGCGGGCGGCCTGCAGCCACGGCAGACGCTCGCCCCCGCGGGCGGTCAGCCGGCGCAGCAGCAGCACCAGCCACTGCGTCATCAGCGCCTCCGCCATCGCCCGGCCGCCCAGGCGCGGCGCCGCCAGCTCCTCCAGCAGCGCGCGGAAGGTCGTGCGCAGCCTGTCGCCGCCCGGCGCCGGGGGTTCGACCAGCGGTGCCGGCAGGCCGTCGAAGGGCGTCGCCGCCACGCCGGCCCGCGCGCGGATACGGCCGCAGGCCAGCAGCGCCTGCGCCCCGGACTCGCCCGCCTTCAGCCAGGCCAGCCCCAGCGCCGGCTCGACGCAGCGGGTCGGCGCCGGGCCGCCGTCCGGCGCGGCGATGATGCGCTGGGCGGCGCGCGGCGGCGCGATGACCACGCTGTCCGCCTCGAAGGCGGCGGAGCCGCCGGCGGCGAAGCGCAGCTCGCCGCGGCCCTGCAGCACGTAATGCACGGTCGCCGCGTCCTGCGCCGGCACTTCCAGGCTGCAGCCGCCCCGCACCTCGCAGACGGCCAGCGGCTCCACCCGCAGCTCCAGCCCGGCGAGCAGCTCGTCGATCGTCGCCACGCGGCACCTCCCGGCCGCCAGGGCCTTCGGACGCGAGCGCACGCCTTTGCGCCCAAAGGGCACGGCGGCCTCGCATACCCTGAAATGGCAGCCTAATCCAGAAACGGAGGAACGCGAAGATGTGCGACCATCACGATGACACCAGCGGCCCGGCCGGCAAGAGCGACGCCCCGGCGAACGCCGGGCGCCGCGGCTTCCTGCGCTCCGGCGCGGCGGTGGCGGCGGGCGCGGCGGTCGCCGGCACGGCGGTGTCGCGGGCCGAGGCGCACAGCGCCAGCTACGACGCGCCCGAGAAAGGCGCGCTGCCCGACGCCGGCTTCACGCTGGACAAGACCCGCGCCGCCCTGGTGGTGACCGACCCGCAGATCGACTTCCTCAGCCCCGAGGGCGTCACCTGGAAGGTGGTGGGCGAGAGCGTCGAGGAGCACAACACCGTCCCCAACATCGAGCGCCTGTTCAAGGCAGCCAAGCAGGCCGGCCTGACGGTGGCGGTGTCGCCGCACTACTACTATCCCTGGGACCACCGCTGGGCCTTCGGCGGGCCGCTGGAGAAGCTGATGCACAACATCGGCATGTTCGACCGCGAGAGCCCGCTGAAGACCGCGGGGCTGGACGGCTCCGGCGCCGACTTCATGCCGCAGTACAAGCCCTTCATCGAGGACGGCCAGACCATCGTCTGCTCGCCGCACAAGGTCTACGGGCCCGAGCAGAACGACCTGGTGCTGCAGCTCCGCAAGCGGCGGGTCGACCAGGTCATCCTGGCCGGGATGTCGGCCAACCTCTGCGTCGAGGCCCACCTGCGCGAGCTGCTGGAGCAGGGCTTCGAGGTGGCGGCGGTGAAGGACGCCACCGCGGCGGCCAAGCTGCCCGAGGGCGACGGCTACCTGGCGGCCATCACCAACTTCCGCTACATCGCCAACGCGGTGTGGAGCACCGACGAGGCGGTCAAGGCGATCGACGGATCGGCCTGACCCCCGGCGGCGGCCCGTCCCAAGGGGCGTCACCGCTTGAACAGGCGGCGGCGCCCCGCCCGGCGCCCGCGCGGCACCACCATCAGGAGCAGGCCGACGAGCCCGCTGACCCCGGCCACCACGACGGCCGGCTGGCGCAGGACCGGGAAGACCAGGCGGTCCCACAGCGCCGGCCAGAGGCGGCGCTCGACGGCGGCCTGAAAGGCGTTCAGGCTGCCGGCGTCGGCCTCGAACCAGAGGCGGCCCAGCGATTCGGCGAGGCCCAGGCCATTGACGCCGCCCAGGGCGATCAGGGCGCCGGTCGCGATCGCGATGACGAGAAGCAAGCTCCCCAGCAGACGGCATAGAAGGCGCAAGCCAACCTTCTCCCTTGTTCTTTTTCTTCTCGCGCTTTGTCGGCGGGGAGCATAGCAACCCGAAACCGCCGCCGCCACGGGTTGCCGACGCCCCCGCGCGATCCCGGGTGGCGGACGCCGCCGCGACGGCAACCTGCTCAGGTTAACGCGGTGGGCGACGGATTTCGCTGGTACCGACGC
>CAZLNO010000052.1:0-26063 GCA_964561005.1 uncultured Rhodovibrionaceae bacterium
GGGTCGAAGCGGGCGCCGGGGTCGAAGCGGGCGCCGGGGTCGAAGCCGGCCTCGGGGTCCAGGGCGGCGGCGACCTCCAGGAGGAGGCGGTCGCTCCCGGCCGCGCCGACGAGGCCAAGCCCCAGCGGCATGCCGGACAGTCGCGCAAGGGGTAGCGTCACCTGCGGCAGCCCCGCCAGCCCGGCCGGGCAGGTCAGGGCCATGACGCGCTCGCGATGCGCGGCCAAGGCTTCCCCGTCCGCGTCGACCGGCGGCGCGATGTCTGGCACGGCCGGCAGGCAAAGCAGCTTTCCGCCGGCGCACAGCGTCCGCAGCCGGCGGCGATAGTCTTCGCGCGCCCGCGCCGCGGCGGCGGCCTGCGCCTCGGTGACCGACTCCACGAAGGCCCAGCGCTCGGCCATTTCCGGGCCGAAGGCGGGACGCGTGCGCGCCACCCAGTCGCCGTGCGCCCGCCGCGCCTCGGCCGCCTGGATGGCGCGGAAGTTCCGGCTCCAGACCGCGAGCCCGCCGTCGGCTTCTTCGGCCAGGCGCACCCGCTCCAGCGGGCCGTAGCGCCGCGCCAGCCGCGTCAGCCACGGCCGCAGCGCGTCTTGGGCCTCGGACGAGGCGCAGGCCCAGGCGTCCTCCGGCACCACGATACCGCTGGGCTGCGCCGGCACATCGGCCGGCGTCGGCGGCAGCAGCGCCTGGCCCACGGCCCGCATCACCTCGGCGTCCCGCGCGAACCAGCCGGCGGTGTCGAAGCCGGGCGCCAGCGGCACCACGCCCGCCAGGCTGAGCGCCCCGTGCGTCGGCCGCAGCCCGTGCACCCCGCAATAGCTGGCCGGCACGCGGACCGAGCCGCCGGTGTCCGTGCCCAGCGCGAAATCCACGAGCCCCCCGGCCACCGCCGCCGCCGAGCCGCAGGAGGAACCGCCCGCCACCCGGCCCGGCGCGTTCGGGTTGGTCGGCGTGCCGTAGTGCGGGTTGCGGCCGCTCAGGCTGTAAGCGCACTCGTCCAGCACCGTCCGCCCCAGCAGCGTCGCCCCCGCGGCCAGGCAGCCGGCCACGACGGCCGCGTCGGCCTCGGCCGGCGGATGGGAGCGGGCCCAGTCGGGATTGCCGAAGGTGGCCCGCGCCCCGGCCACCGCGAAGAGGTCCTTGACGGCGAAGGTCAGCCCGGCCAGCGGGCCGACGCTCGACTCCCGGCGCGGGGCCAGGCCGTCGTCGGGGAGAAAGGCACCAAGGGGGTCGCGCATCGTCTCAGATCTGCTTGGTCTCTTCGTCCTCGCCGTCGTCCGGCGGACCGCCGTTTTCCGGCTTCTCCCGCGGGGTCCGCTGCTCGCCCGGCGGATTCAGGCGCGGGATGACGATGTCGCCGTTTTCCTCGATGCGGGGCATGCCGTACTGCGGAATGACCTGGAGCAGGCCCTCCAGCGCCCGCATCAGGCGCTCGGCCCCCTCGCGGGCCAGCTCCTCCGGGCTCTGCTCCTTCGGCGCCTCTTCCTGGGCTCGGGCCAGGGCCGGGGACCCGGCCAACACCAGAACCGCCGTGAGGGCGGCGGCCACCCGGGCGCAACGTCGATGCATCTGGCGGCTCCCTCGCAAGACTCTGTTCACCATGACCGCCGACACGACGGCAGCACAATGTGGCGCCATCAGGGCGCGCGGCGCCGCCGGGCCAGCGCCAGCACCGCGAAGAGCCCGCCGGCGGCGCTGAAGAACGCCAGGTAGCCGTTCGGCGACCAGATGTCCATGGCCGCGCCCGCTAGGCTTGGCCCCAGTGCCGCCCCGGTTTCATAGAGCACGACGAAGGCGGCGTTCGCCAACGCCAGCTCGCTCGGCTGAAAGCGCGCGCCCAGCAGCGCCAGGCCGACGGTATAGTAGCCCAGCACCAGACCGCCGAGGACGAACAGCAGGGGCCACGACAGCCAGGGGCTTCCCAGGGTCGCCGCCAGCAGCGGCACCAGCACGGCGCTGAGCGCCGCCATCGCGCCGAGCAGCAGCCGGCGATCCGCCCGGTCGGCAAGCCACCCCAGCGGGAACTGCAGCAGGATCGCCCCGGCGATCAAGACCGTCAGCAACCACAGGGCGTCACTCTCCGCCAGGCCCGCGCGCAGGCCATAAACCGGCAGCAACATGAACAGCGCCATCTCGCTCAGCCCCGCCATCAGGGCCGCGCCGGTCACCGTCGGCGCGGCCAGAAGCACCTGGAGGAAGCCCATGCGCGGGTAATCGGCCACCGGCGGCGCCAGCCGTCGCGCCGCCACCAGGGGCAGCGCCGCCAGCGCCAGGGCGGCGGTCGCCACCACGAAGGGCGCCGGGCTGGTCGTCTCGACGTGCTGCAGGAGGACCGGACCAAGCGCCATGCCCAGGAAGAGCGACGACGAATACAGCCCGAGGACGCGGGCGCGGACCCGGTCGGTCGCCACGGTGTTGATCCAGGTCTCGCCGACGATCCACGGCAGCGCCAGGCCGAAGCCCATGAAGAACCGCAGCACGAACCACGCCGACAGGTTCGGGAGGTACGGCATGGCCAGGACGCTGGCGCCGCCGATCGCCAGGCCGCCCAGCATCGACCGCATCGTCCCGAGGCGCCGCGCGATGCCGGCGAGAAAGGGGCCGAGCAGCAGCACCGCCAGCGACGGCATCGCCCCGTTCAGGCCGATCAGCGTGCCGGACACGCCCCAGCGGTCCAGGACCAGCGCGATCAGCGGCATCTGGATGCCGAGGAACAGGCCGATTCCGAAGGTCGCGGCGATGACGGCCGTCAGTCCGACGGTCCGCTCGCGAGCGCTGAGGGCGGGTGCGCGCATCCGTCCAGGGGGCTCCGCTCCGCTGGCAAGGGCTCGCGACCCAGGCTAGCGGCGGCGGACGCGTTTGGCGACACCCTGGACGAGGCGCATCCGGGCGGGGGATTCTGCCGACGCAGGCCGCGCGTGCCGGGACCTAGAGGCGCGCCACCTTGTCCAGGATGATCTGCAGCTTATCCTTCTGGAAGGGTTTCAGGATGTAGGCCTTGGCCCCGGCGTCGAGGGCCTCGTGCACCATCTGCTCCTGTCCGTGCGAAGTCACCATGATGATCCGCGCGCTGGGAAACGACTCGATGATCGTCCGCGTGGCCTCGATGCCGTTCATGTCCGGCATCGTGATGTCCATCGTCACCACGTCCGGCCGGCACGCCGCGTACTTGGCGACCGCGTCCTTGCCGGTGTTCGCCGTCTGGACCACCTGGTGACCGAGGTCCTCCAGCATCCTCTTGATCTTCTTGATCGTGATGATCGAATCGTCGACCACCATCACGTTCAGCGACGTCATCCGGCTTCCCCCAGATAGTTCAGCTCCCAGTCGAAGACCTCGCGCGGCCCGATGAAATCCACGTCCAGCGTGCCCTCGCCGGTGGTCAGGGCCACGGTGCAGAAGATGGCCTCGCGGCTCCGGAAAACGCTCTTGGCGCCGGCCAGCGTGACCGGCGGCGACAGCGTGATCGCCGTTCCCTGGCCCTCGAAATCCGAGGTGCTGTTGCCCACGATGGTATTGATGACCTCCGCCGCCGCGTCCTCTTGCAGCGCCGCCGGCTCCAGATCGTCGACGTCCAGGCCCTCGGTCAGCACCCCGGTGACGTGCTCCAGCAACGGCATGTCGAAGCTGAACGCGATGAACATGTTGACCGAGCCGCCGACGCTGACGATCGAGGTCACGTCCCTGAGATCGATCCGCTGCAGACGATCGAGCTTGACCTTTTCGCTCTGGATGGCGAGTTCCAGTTCGCTTCGCAGAAAGCCCCGCGTCCATTTTCGGACCACGCTGACCAGGGTTTCCACGGGTACCGGGCCCGTGCCGGATCCATCGGTCATGTCACCCCGCCTTGGGAACGCCGCCACCCCGACGAACGGGGTCGCGCCCCTCGCCCGCCGCCCTCGTATCGGTGTCGCCGCCTGCGAGCCGACGGCGAACGTCCGGCCCTTTCTGGCTTCGCAGCGCTTAAACAGGCGTTAATGAGATGATCCACGACACGGCACCCCGGTTCACACAACCTCGGCGCGTTCCGGCGGAAAACGGGCGGCGGCACAGGTCCCCTCGCCCTTGCGGCTGCGGATGTCCAGGCTGCCGCCGTGCATTTCCAGCAGGTACTTGGTCAGCGGCAGGCCCAGGCCGGTGCCGTCGACGCGCCGGCTGAAGGCGTTGTCGACCTGGCTGAACGGCGCCAGCGCGGTCTGCAGCTCGCTTTCGGACATGCCGATACCGGTATCGTGCACGGCCACCGCCAGGCCGTCCTCGGCGTCGTGGGTGACCTCGACGCGGACGGCGCCGCCGGACTCGGTGAACTTGACGGCGTTGGACAGCAGGTTCAGCAGGATCTGCTTGACCCGCCGCGGATCGGCGATGAGGCGCGGCAGCGCGTCCGGAATGTGGACTTCCAGGCGGATGCCCGCCTGATCGGCGCGCTCCTGCATGAACCGGCAGCAGGTATCCACCGTCTGGCCCAGGTCCAGGCTTTCCTCGGCGAGCTGCAGCTTGCCCGCCTCGGCCTTGGCGATGTCCAGGATGTCGTTGATGACGTCCAGGAGGTGCTCGGCGCTTTCGTGGATGTCCTTCGCGTAATCGCGGTAGCGCGGCTCCCCGATCGGCCCCACGACCTCGTCGCGGATGATTTCCGCGAAGCCGATCACGGCGTTCAGCGGCGTGCGCAGCTCGTGGCTCATGTTCGCCAGGAAGCGGCTCTTGGCCTCGCTCGATTCGACCGCGGCGTCGCGCGCCGCCTGCAATTCCTGCGTGCGCTCCTGCAGCCGCACCGCGTTGTCCCGGAAGATGGCCAGCGCCTGCGACATGCGGCCGATCTCGTCCCCGCTCTGGTCGGCCGGCAGCGGATGATCCAGCTCGTTGCGCGAGAGCGCGAGCATGCTGTCCCGGATATCCGTCAGGCGATGAATGACGTTGCGACCGACGTAGTAGCGCATCACCAGGACGACGCTGACGAAGCTCAGCACGACCACGGCCACCAGCACCATGGCGCTGGTCATCTGGGTTGCGAACGCGTCCTGCGAGGCCGCGCGGATCTGGCGGTCGGTGACCTGGACGATGCGGTCCACCGCCGAGCTCAGCCGGCTGGACAGCCGCTCGTTCTCGGCCAGGAGGCGCTCGGCCCGGGCGGTGTTCTCCAGTTCGGCGATCCGCAGCCGCGCGAGGCTCCCCTCGCCGGCGGCGAAGCTGCGGAAGCTCTCCATGCGGCTGCCGAACAGCGCCTGGGTGTCCGGGCCCAGTTCGGCGAGCACGTCCTCCAGCGCGACCAGGCTTTGGCCCAGCGCATCCCGGTTGGCCGCCACCGCGTCGCGCGTCTGGCTGGAGACGATACCGAGCACCCGGTCGTTGGCCCGCGCCAGGGCGATGCGAACATCCTGCAGCGGCAGGAACGTCTTGAGCTGCCTGTAGAGGTCCTGCAGGGCCTCGGCGTGCCCGGCCGATCCGGCCTTGAGGCTGGACACCCCCCTGCGCAGCTCGACCAGCCGCGCCCGTCGCACTCGTATCGTCGGCTCGAACAGGTTCAGCGTGCCGCGATAGGTCCGTTCCCAGGTCTCCAGCCGCTTTTCGATGTCGCTCTGGATGGCCAGGTTCCTGGCGACGGCCTCGTTCAGGCCGCGCAGGTTGGCGTCCAGGTTCGCCACCATCTGCCGCAACGAGGCCTCGTCGCCGGCGATCTGCCGCGTGCCGGCCTTTTCGGCCAGGTCCTTCAGCCGTTCCACGTCGACCGCGATCTTGTCCCACTGCTGCTCGAAGGCGGAGCGGTTCTCGGCGGCCAGAAGCTTGGGCGCGGCGTCGACGAGCCCCTGCGCCCGGCGCGCCAGATCCTGCGCGGCAAGCGACGACGGCACGCGCCTTTCCGTGATCTCGGTCAGCGCGCCGCTGACCTCGATGAAGGCATAGAGTCCGGCCGCCGCCGCCAGGACGACAAAGGCGCTGATTCCCAGGAAACCGGCGCGCAGATGGCCGGCGATGCCCAGCCTCGGCCCGAAGCGGGCGAGCACGGGAGCACGCTTGCCGCGACGGCGCG
Organism: uncultured Rhodovibrionaceae bacterium; assembly: GCA_964561005.1. Taxonomy (GTDB): domain Bacteria; phylum Pseudomonadota; class Alphaproteobacteria; order Kiloniellales; family Rhodovibrionaceae; genus CAZLNO01. The sequence goes on from CAZLNO010000052.1 coordinate 6,032, forward strand.
CGGGGGCCGTCCAGCGTGCTGTCTCATGATCGGTCGCAGATGTCATGCGTTGCACCGAACCATGGCGGCCGTCCGTCGCTGCGACCCCCGAAGCGGCAGGAGACGTCCGTGCCTCCGCGCGGCACGTCTCCATTATTCGTCAGGCGAAACAAACGAGTTGCATGAGTCGGTATATCAACGGAATTAAGGAATCTTTACGAAGGCCGCGACAGTGTACCGCGATCCCGCGGCCGGCCGCATACGATCGCGACCGCCCCCCGAATCTGCCGAAACCGTCCCGGCACTCGTTTGCGCAAATCGAAAGGCCGGCGGAAACCGCCGGCCCCGTGGCGCAGTCCTGCGAGAGGCCGGGGGCGCGCGCGATCCGCGTCCCCGGACGTCATGGCCGCCCGCGGCCTTACGCCGCCTCTTCGTCCCGCTCCTCGCGGTCGTTTCGCGACTTCGTGATGTAGGCGCGGGCGGCGTGTTCCGCGCAATACGGCTTGCCCGGCGCGGGCGCGGCGCCGCAGAAATGAAAGTCCGGATCGTTGGGGTCGCCGATCGGCCAGAGACAGCCCGTGCCACCGCCGCCGCGCGCTTCCACCTGGGCCCGGATGCTGGTCCCGTTCACTCGCGTCGTGGTGCCGTTGCGCGACTTCTGGACGGCCGGCTTGCGCCGCGACCGCGCCGCCTCGGACGGGGCCTGCTGCGCGGGCGCGGTCCGCACGGGAGTCGAGGCAGCGGTGGAGGTGGCCGCCTCGGCCGGGCTGGCTGGCTTCTGCGGGGTGCCCTTGTCGGACTGCTTGATCGGCGAGGGCCGCGAGGGCAGCTTGAGGCGGTGGGCCTTGCCGACGACGGCGTTCTTGGAGACCCCGAGCTGCTTGCCGATCTCCGAGGCGCTCATGCCGGCCTGCCACAATCGGGCCAACTCCTGAATGCGTTCTTCCGTCCAGCTCATGGTTCTCTCGTCCCCCGCCGGTCTTGCTTGCCCAGATTCTTCAAGTCGAAAACCGCACGCCCGGCCCCTAGATATGGGAAGCGCTAGCCTTTATGCCACGATATACAGAGGAAGCGGGCTTGTCGAGGCCAAATTGAGCCCCGATCGCACCCAACCGCGAACGCGGCCGGGCGCTGGTATACACGCTGACGCACCGGATCGCCAGAGGTGAATCGAAAGATGATCGTCACGGTCACCGATTTCGGACCCGAGGGCCCCTATCTGGCGCAGATGAAGGCGGCGGTGCTGCGCGAGGCGCCGGATGCGCGGATCCTCGATCTGTTCAGCCGCGCGCCCGCCTTCGATCCGCGCGCCACGGCCTATCTTCTGGCCGCGCACGTCGCGGACTTTCCCGCCGGAACGGTCGTGCTGGGCGTCGTCGATCCCGGCGTCGGCAGCGCGCGCCGGCCCGTCGTCGTGCACGCCGGAGAGCGCTGGTTCGTGGGTCCGGACAACGGTCTCTTCGCCGTCGCCCTGGCGCGGGCCGGCGGCGGCGCGGCCTGGACGATCGACTGGCGGCCGGCGCGGCTGTCCGCCTCGTTCCACGGCCGCGACCTCTTCGCACCGGTCGCCGCGCGGCTCAGCCGGCGCCACGTGCCGCCGGGCCAGCCGATCGACCCGGCGACGCTCGCCGGAACCGACTGGCCGGCCGAACTGGACGAGGTGGTCTACGTGGATGGCTATGGCAACGCGATGACGGGGCGCCGCGCCGGGACCGTGGACACGAACGCGGTGGTCGAGGTGGCGGGCCGGCGGCTGCGCCGGGCGCGGACCTTCGCCGACGTCCCGCCGGGCGAGGCGATGTGGTACGCCAATTCCAGCGGCCTGCTGGAGCTGGCGGTGAACCGGGGTCGAGCCGACCAGGTGCTTGGCGTCGGGCCGGGAACGCCGATCTCGATCGTCCCGGCCGGGAGCGGGTCATGAGCGGGCGGCGCGCGCCGGCGGGCGCCCGTGCCCTGCCGCCCTGGCCCTTCCTGGCCATGGTGGTGGTGGTGACGGCCTCCAACGTGGCGGTGCAGTTCCCGATCAACGACTGGCTGACCTACGGCGCCCTGACCTATCCGGTGTCCTTCCTGATCACCGACCTGACCAACCGGGCGCACGGGCCGGCGGGCACGCGGCGGGTGGTCTACGCGGGCTTCGCGGTGGCGGTGGTGCTGTCGATCTGGCTGGCCGGGCCGCGCATCGCCCTGGCGTCGGGCAGCGCCTTCCTGGTCGCCCAGCTCGCGGACGTGGCGATCTTCGACCGGCTGCGCCGAAAGGCCTGGTGGGTGGCGCCGCTGGGGTCCTCGCTGCTGGCCTCGGCGCTGGACACCGCGCTGTTCTTCACCCTGGCGTTTGCCGGCACCGGGCTGCCGTGGGTCACCTGGGGGCTGGGCGACTACGGCGTGAAGGCGGGCCTGGCGCTGCTGATGCTGATCCCCTTCCGCGCCATGATGCGGCTGGTGGCGCCGATGTCGGGCGGGGCCGGCACGCGCTGAGCCGCGCAGGTCGTCGGCGCGGGAAGGTTTGCCTTGAGCGGATCGCCATCGCCGTCGCACAATGCTAACGATTTGGAAACCATCGGCGTCGCGCCGCTCCCACGCGCCCGGCTCCCCTTCGACGGCGGGGAGCGCGCGAAGCCCCTGCGAGCGCGGCAAGGAGAGGAACGCACGATGCGACTGGTGATCGAGGGCTCGGACTTTCAACGGCTGTCCCAGGCCACGCAGGACGAACTGCTTCGGGTCCTGAAGGGCCGGGAAGCGCCGGCGGGCGCGGAGATGGACGGCGCCCCGGCGACCACGCGGCGGCCGCGCTTTCGCTGGCGGCGTCCGATCGATCTGAACGCCGAACTGGCCAGCCGGCTGATGCACGGCCTGGGTGAAAATCACAAGGCGCGCCTGAAGCTCTTCGCGGAGCACGGCGGGCGCGTCAGCCTGCGCGAGCTGCTGGCGGTCACCGGCGACAGCGAGCCGCGCGCCCTCTCCCACTTCGAGGGCGCGGTGACGCGGCGCCTGCGCCGCATCCTGGGCGATGGCGAGAAGGTCGCCTACCTGATCGGCTGGGACTATGACAGCACGCAGTGGAACGCCGACCGCTCGGAAATCGTCGACGGCACCTATTACGTCAGCGACGCCACGCTGCGGTGCCTGCGCGACTATTTCGAACTGCACTGAGGCCGGCTTTTCCGCGGGCGACGGCACGCTGAAGCGCGCCCTGCGACCCCATCACAACGGGGCCTCGCAGGTCAGGCTTCAGCCTGACATTTCATCCGCCCAGCAGCCGGCCGATCCAGGGCGGCAGCGCGAAGGCCGCCTTGTGGACCTCCGGGGTGTAGTAGTCCGCCTCCAGTCCGGCGGCCTGGCAGCGCAGGCGCAGGATGTCCACCGGCGCCTCGCCGAAGGGCAGGCCGTTGGCGCCCCAGGTCAGCGCCATGAATCCGCCGCTGTAGGTCGGCACCGCCGTCAGGTAGCAGCCGGCGCGGCTGAAGGTCTCCCGCAGCAGCTTGTGGGTCTCGTGCAGCTCCTCGGCCTGGAAGAAGGGCGCGCCGGTCTGGAACACCGCGATGCCGCGCGCGGCCAGGGCGCGTTGCAGCCGCGCGTAGAAGTCCCGGGCGAACAGGCTCTCCGCCGGGCCGACCGGGTCGGGCCGGTCGGCGATGGCGAGGTCGTAGCCGCCCGGTGCCGCGTCCTCCAGGAACTTGAAGGCGTCCTCGGCGTGGAAGGTCAGGCGCGGGTCGTCGAAGGCGCCCTTGTTGACATGGGCGAAGTGCTGCTTGGACAGCTCCACCACGCGCGCGTCGATGTCCACCAGGTCGACCCGCGCCACGCCGGCGTGCTTCAGCACTTCCTCCGCCACCGCGCCGTCGCCGCCGCCGACGATCAGCACGCGCCGCACCTCGCCATGCTCCAGGATGGGCGGGTGCGCCAGCATCTCCGAATAGGCGGCCTCGTCCCGGTCGGTGAGCTGGAGGATATCGTCCAGCACCAGCACGCGGCCGCTGGCCTGGCTGTCGAAGATGCGGATGTGCTGAAAGGCGGAGCGCTCGTCGGCGAGCGGCTCGCCGTCGTAGTGCAGCACCTGCTCGAACCCCGGATGCAGCGTCTCGCGATACTGCGCCATCGTCTCCTTCCCCTTCGCCCCCGCCGGCGGCGATGTACCGGGCCGGTTCGCGGGCGTCAAGCCCGAGTCCGTCCCTCTTTGCCCGCGGCGATGTCGTGTTATCCTGGCTTTGGCCGAGTCTGTGAGCGAGGGAAGAAGGCATGGCCGACCCGCGCCTGGAAGACAGCGCCACGGGCGCCCTCCTGGGCTGCGCCCTGGGGGACGCCATCGGCGAGCTGGCGTTCACGCACCCGAGCAAGGACGACCTGGCCGCCGCCGTCGCGGCGCAATCCGAACTCGTCTACACCGACGACACGGCGATGACGATCGCCCTGGCCGAGTCGCTGATCGCGCGCGGCGGCCTCGATCCCGACGACCTGGGCGGTCGCTTCGCGGCGCACTTCGGGCGCGAGCCGTGGCGCGGCTATGGCCCCGGACCGCCGAAGATCTTCGCGCTGGTGGAGCGGACCGGCATCGCCTATCGCGAGGCCGCGCGCCGGCTCTACGGCGGCGAGGGCTCGTTCGGCAACGGCGCCGCCATGCGCATCGCCCCCATCGGCGTGGCCCACCGCGACGGCCCGGAGCTTCGCGAGGCCGCCTGCCGCAGCGCCGAGGTCACGCACGCCCATCCCGTGGGCCAGGACGGCGCCGCGGTGCAGGCCCTGGCCGTCGGCATCGCGACCGCGCACGCGCTGGCCGGCCGGCGGCTGGACCCCGCCGCCACGGCCGAGCGTCTGGTCACCGCCGCGCAGACCCCGGAGATCCGCCAGAAGATGCAGGCGATGGCGCGGCTGCTGGCCGAGGACGCGCCCCCGGCCAGGGTGGCCGACGCCGTGGGCCGCTCCATCGCGGTGCAGGAATCCATGCCCTTCGCGGTCTATGCCTTCCTGCAAGCGCCGGAGGACTTCCAGGCCTGCCTCCACTGCGCGATCCTCAACGGCGGCGACCGCGACACCCTTGGCGCCATGACCGGGGCGATTGCCGGCGCCTATCTGGGCGCCGAGGCCTTGCCGCCCGGCTGGCGCGCCGCGGTCGAGAACGGCGAAGACCTGACCCGTCTGGCCCGCGCGCTCGCCCAGTCCTTTCCCGCTTAGGCAGTATCGCCGCCTCGGCGCGAGTCGGCGTCGATGCCGCGTCCGGAAAATTGAATACTGCCCGGCGCATTCTCCCGATCCATCCCGGATATTTTACGGGTATTAGCCCAAAAACGAGTCCCGCCTTGGCCATGTGGACACATGGTACATTAACAAAGATATACGTAACCGAATTTTTATTGCGGATTACCTCCCCGTATATTAGATCGTATATTGGAAGTTTGATTCGGAAATGATGGCAACTTTCGGAAGACATCAAATCGCGACCGGACCGGCGGCAAGACCTTCCAGGCGATTCCGGCCGACGATGCGAGCGAAGGTCCATGCACAAGTTGTCCGACTGGCGAGGGAAGCGGACGAGATCGGTCAACGAACACGGACGATCGGAATGACGGACAAGAACGACCTGAAACTGGCACTGCGCTTCTTGCGGTCGATCGACACGAGAGATCCGAAGCTGAATGCCGAAATACAGATGCTGGCGAAGCGAATCGAGGAATTGTTACGTCAAATGAATTCCAAAAATGACGGCGATATCAACGACGAGAAGAACGACTGTTGATTTTCGGGCGCGGAGCCGCTATCAAGACCGTGGTTACGACGCGAAGCAAGAAAGCGCCGGACGGGAAGGACACCTTGAGCCAGCAGCAGAACACGCGCCACCTGGATCAGGCACTCAGTTCCTTGCGCCGGGCCAGCCGTGACTTTCCCTCGATGGAAAGCGTGCTGACACAGATCATCCACGACCTCGAAGCCCTGCGGCCAAGGCTCGGCCGCGCCAGCCCCCGCGACGACCCGAACGGCGCGCACGCCGGCAACGCTCAACCCTGATCCCGTCAAAGTCCTTTGCCTTTCGCCCTCACCCTTCGACAAGCTCAGGGTGAGGAGGGGCGGCGTTTCTCGCGACCCCCTCATCCTGAGCTCGTCGAAGGACCTCATCCTGAGCTCGTCGAAGGACCTCATCCTGAGCTTGTCGAAGGACCTCATCCTGAGCTCGTCGAAGGACCTCATCCTGAGCTCGTCGAAGGACCTCATCCTGAGCTTGTCGAAGGACCTCACCCTGAGCTTGTCGAAGGACCTCATCCCGAGCTTGTCGGACACGAAGTCGACGCCCTTGGGCGTCAAGGATGAAGCCTCGCATAGGCCCGTTTGACGTCCTCGGCTGTTGTAACGCCTCACGACGCCGCGCGCAGCCACACCGCCGTGTCGTGGAACACCGCGCCGCCCTTCGGGGGTCCGGGATCGGCGCTGGTCAGGGTGTTGATCCCGCGCCCCTCCTCGAAGGCCGCGTTCGGCCAGATGCTCTCCACCACCAGCGTCTCCGGCCGCAGGCCGTCGAAGGCGCGGGCGTGCAGCACCACCGAGCCCCTGTCGTTGCCCAGCCGCACCCGCTCGCCATCCGCCAGTCCCAGGCGGGCAAGGGTGTCGGGATGCACCAGCACGGTCGGCCGCCCTTCCCGCCGGCGCGAGCCCGGCGTCTCGGTGAACGTGGTATTGAGGTAGTGGCGCGCCGGCGCGGTCACCAGGCGGAACGGCTTGTCCCCGGTGGCCGCGTCGATGATCGGACAGTGGTCGGGCAGCGCCGGCAGCCGCGCGGCGCCCTGCCCCACGCCGGCCCAGTCCGGCGCGAAGCGGAAGCGCCCGTCGGGAAAGCCGAAGCCGTCCAGGAAATGCATGCGCTCGAAGCCGAGCGAGCAGTCGATCCAGCGCTGGTCCGCCGCCGTCTCGGCGTCCGGCAGCCCGGACGCCTTCAGCGTGGCGTCGATCAGCTCCCAGGCGGTCATCTCGAAGCCGCGATGTGACGCGCCCAGCCGCTCGGCCAGGGCGCAAAGAACGTCGTGGTTCGAGCGCGCCTCGCCGCGCGGGGCGAGGATGCGGCGGACCACCTGCAGGAAGGTGTGCCCGCTGGCCTGGTAGATGTCGTCGTGCTCGACGAAGGTGGTGGCCGGCAGCACGACGTCGGCGAGCCGCGCCGTCTCGGTCGGGAACTGCTCGTGGACGCAGGTGAAGAGGTCGTCGCGCAGCAGCCCCTGGCGGACCTTTTCGCTCTCCGGACAGACGGCGGCGGGGTTGGTGTTCTGCACGAAGAGCGCCGCCACCGGCGGGCCGTCGCCCAGGTCGCGGCGGTCGCCACAGAGGATCGGTCCCAGGCGCGACTGGTCCAGCTTGCGCGTGCCGGGGTCCTCGACGTCCAGGCCCTGGATCAGCGTGCGGTCGAGCGCGTAGATCGCCCGGTTGGAGTAGAGCGCGCCGCCGCCCTTCGCCCGCCAGGCGCCGGTGACCGCCGGCAGGCAGGTGACGGCGTGCATGTTCGCCGCGCCGTTGCGCGAGCGCGAGAAGCCGAAGCCGGCGCGGATGAAGCTGCGGCGCGTGCCGCCGTACAGCCGCGCGAAGGCCTCGATCTCCCCGACGCTCAGCCCCGTGATCGCGGCGGCCCACTCCGGGGTCTTGCTTGCGAAGTGCGCCTCGGCCTCGGGCGACCAGTCGGTGTGGCGGGCCAGGTAGTCGCGGTCGGCCAGGCCCTCGCGCAGCAGCACGTGAATGACGGCGCAGGCCAGCGCCCCGTCGGTGCCCGGCCGCAACATCAGGTGCCGGTCGGCCTGCTGCGCCGTGGGCGTGCGATAGGGGTCGACCACCACCAGCTTCGCCCCGCGCGCCTTGCGGGCGTGGGCGATGTGGGTCATGACGTTGACCTGGGTGTGCACCGGATTGCCGCCCCACACCACGATCAGCTCGGCCTCGGCGATCTCGCGGCCGTCGACCCCGCGGATCACGCCGCAGCCGGCCTGCCAGCCGGCGTCGGCCAGGGTGGTGCAGATGGTGCTGTGCTGCCGGCTGTAGCGCTTGGCGTGGCGCAGGCGGAAGATACCGTCGCGCTGCACCAGCCCCATGGTGCCGGCATAGTGGTAGGGCCAGACCGCCTCGCCGCCGTGACGCTGCTCGGCGCGCAGCAGGCCCTCGGCCGTGCGGTCCAGCGCCTCCTCCCAGGAGACCTCCTTGAAGGCGCTCCGTCCCATGCCCTTGTCGCCGACGCGCAGCAGCGGCCGGGTCAGGCGGCCGGGGTGGTGCGTGCGCTCGGCATAGCGGGCGACCTTGGCGCAGATCACCCCCGCCGTGTAGGGGTTCTCGCGCGCGCCGCGCACCTTGCCGATGGTGTCGTCGGCCAGGCGCTCCACCTCCAGCGCGCAGGTGCTGGGGCAGTCGTGCGGACAGGCGGCGGGCAGATAGGCGGAGGCGCGGTCGAGGGGCATGGTCGGGGCGTTCGTCCTTGTGGGCCGTCCTTGTGGGTTCAGGCGACCTCGCGGGCCCGCAGCGCCAGCGCCGGGCCGCCGGTCGCGCGCACCGCCTGAACCACGTCGTCGATCCTGCTGGGATGCTCGGGGTCCAGCAGCCGCGCCGCGAGCTTGACACGACACCCCAGCACGCGCGCCAGATCCTCCGGCCCCGCGAGACCCCGCGCCCGCATCGCCTGGTGCAGCGCCAGCTTCGCCGCCATCAGCACCGGCACCGGCACCAGCACCTCCCCCGGCTCCGGCGGCGAGGGCGTGGGCAGGGGGTCGCCGGACTCGATCATGATGGCGATCCCGCCGTCGAGGCAATCGTGAGCTTCCCGGATCGCCTCTTCACGGGTTTCGCCATGTGTGATCGCAGGCGGAACGTCACGGAACGTGACAGTATAGCCGTGTTCCTCAGGCGTCAGACGGGCCGGAAATGCATAGTCCATGACGCTCTTATCCGAAGCTGTTTGACCTTCACTTCAGTCGAGGTCAGCGATCGAGATTCCGAGTTGCCGGCATACGGCCCTCAGAGTTCCCTTCTCAAGCGTTTTCCGCGGGTCCGGCATCATGGTGCCTCTTGTCCCATAGTAGACCTTCACATGCGATCCCTTGCCACGCCTAGCATCCACGTGAACCTCCACGCCCGTGCGTCGGCCCAGCGCCCTCAGTCTACGCAAGAATTCCTGCCCGGTCATCCGCCCTGCCGGCGCGCCCTTGTCCTGTGGCCCGATGCGACTCTCGCGAAGTCGGCTTCATGCCACACTACGGACGCGAGTCCACGCGCCGTCACCAACCATGACGGGAAAACACATCAGCCAGCCGACCCTCACGCCGGCACGGCCTGGCGCTGCTGGCGCAGGCGGATGGTGAAGTAGACCAGCAGCGTGACCACCACCAGCGCGCCGCCGGACAGCGCGGTGTCGCTCGCCCGGTCGCCCAGGGCCAGCCAGACCCAGAGCGGGCCCAGGATGGTCTCCAGCAGCAGCAGCAGGCCCACCTCCGGCGCGGTGATGTAGCGCGGGCCGATGGTGATCAGGCCGAAGGCCACCGGGACGATCACGAAGCCCAGCAGCGCCAGCAGCCAGATGTCCCGCCCGCTGGGCGACAGCGGCGCCGCCGCGCCGGCGACCAGCACGACCAGCGCCGCCGCCAGCGCGCCGAGCGCCGTCGCCGGCACCATGTTGATGTGCTTGCGGTGGCGCAGCACGGTGAAGTTGCCGGCCAGGCAGAGCGCCACGATGACGGCGGCCACGTCGCCGTCCCAGGTGCCCCGGCCCAGGCCGTCCCAGAACACCACCGCGATGCCGAGGATCACCAGGATGGTGGCGATCCAGGTCTCCGGCCTCACCGGCTCGCGCAGGAACAGCCGGCTGAAGATGGCGGCGAACAGCGGCGCGGCGGCGATGATCACCAGGGTGTTCGCCACCGCCGTGTTGTTGATGGAGTAGACGAAGAAGGCCAGGTTCGTTCCGTAGATCGCCGCCGACACCAGGCCCCAGCGGCCCACGGCCCGGAACGGCGCGCCCGGCCGGCCGCCGTTCAGCACGGCCATGACCGCCGCCAGGGTGAGGAACGTCAGCAGGCCGCGCCAGAACACCACGGTCCAGGGGTCGACGGCGATCAGCCGCAGCAGCAGCGCGTCGGGCGAGAGCACGAGGACCCCCAGCCCGGTGATCGCCAGCCCCTTCATGTGCTCGGACAGTGCGGACAAGACGGCCTCCCGTGAGCGGACGACCGGGCGGTTTTGCCATGCGCGCGTCCGGCTGGAAAGTCCGAACAAGCCGCCGCATGGGAGACTTGCGCGCCCCACAACCGTTTCGTAGCGTCCGCCGGCATGCAACCACATCACAGGAGCCCCGGGGGAGAGCGATGCCCATCGTGCTCTATGACCTCGCCGGCGGCGACGGCCGCCGGTTCAGCCCGCACTGCTGGCGCACCCGCCTGGCGCTGGCGCACAAGCAGCTCGGCTTCCGCGACAATCCCAAGCTGTTCATCGGCATTCCGAAGATCGCCCAGGGCCAGTGCACGACCGTCCCCGTCATCCAGGACGGCGACACGGTGCTGGCGGATTCCTGGGCCATCGCCGAGTACCTGGAGGAGACTTACCCGGACCAGCCCAGCCTGTTCGGCGGGCCGGCGGGCAAGGCGCTCACCCGCTTCGTCCAGAACTACGTCGTGACCCAGCTCCACGGGCCGATCGTGCGCATGATCATCAAGGATATCCACGACATCCTCGACCCGCACGACCAGGACTACTTCCGGGAAAGCCGCGAGGCGCGCTTCGGGCAGACCCTGGAGGAGGTCCAGATGGCGCGCGACGAGGTGCTGCCGCGATTCCACGCGAACCTGGCGCCGCTGCGCCGGCAGCTCCAGAGCCAGCCCTTCGTGGCCGGCGAGGCGCCGGCCTATGCCGACTACATCGTCTTCGGCGCGTTCCAGTGGGCGCGCTGTTGCAGCCCCTTCCGCATCCTGCCCGAGGACGCCGAGGAGCTGCACGCCTGGATGGACCGGATGAAGGGGCTGTTCCACGGCATGCCGGCGCAGCAGCCGTCCTTCTGGTAGGCCGATGGCAAGCGGGCGCGGCGCTGGCGTCGCCGCCCCCGCGCACCTATTTCACCAGGGCAGAGTGCGGCAGCAACGGAAAGCGCGCAGCGACGGATACATGAGCGAGCAGCACGCGCAATTCGCCATCGGCCAGGTGGTCCACCACAAGAAGTTCGGCTACCGCGGCGTCATCGTCGACGTCGACCCGACCTTCCAGGGCTCCGAGGAGTGGTACGAGGTCATGGCCAAGAGCCGACCGCCCAAGGACAGGCCGTGGTATCAGGTGCTCGTCCACGACGGCACCCACCGCACCTACGTGGCCGAGCGGCATCTGGAGCCGGACCCCTCGGGCCAGCAGGTCAACCATCCCGAGCTCGGCGTCTTCTTCGACACTTTCGAGGGCGGGCGCTACACGCGCCGCCGCCGGGGGCAGTAGCCGCACCGCCATGGCGATGGACGACGACGATCTGCCCCTGCTGCACGATGCCGACCTGATGGACGTGCTGCTCGGACTGGCGGCCGAGGGCGAGGCGACGCTCGACGCGGCCGTCGAGCGTATCCGGGCGCACCTCGCGCTGGCTCGGGAGACGATGCCGATCCCGGAGACGGAGCTGCGCCGGCGCCTGGATCACGCCCGCCGCTCCCTCGCCGCCGCACGGCTGATCGAGCCGGCGGAGGGCGAGCCCTTCCGTGCCACCGCTCGCGGGCACAAGGTCCTGGCCGATCATCCCGACGGCATCGACGACAGCGTGCTGGCGCACTTCCCGGAGTTCCGAGAGTTCATCCGCCGGGAGAGCGGACCGCCCCCGCGAGCCGCCGAGACCACGGTCTACGACGAGGGCCATGCCGCCTATCGGGCGGGCAAAAGCCCGGCGGACAACCCCTACCCCTTCGACACCACCGCGCACCTGAACTGGGAGAACGGCTGGTTCGAGGCGCGCGACGAGGCGGCCGACCACGCCTTCCCGCGACCGCGCGACTGACGGCCCGCTCCGGTTATCGCAGCGCCGTGGCGCCGAGTCGCGCGCTTCGTCTCCAGAGCAGAAACCACAGCCAGCTTGCCAGGCACAACAGCCAGAAACAGCCGAAAGCGGCGCTGTAGGCCTCGGGCGGATAGCGCCCCTGCGCCGCCGGCCAGAGGTCCAGGATGGCGCCCATGGCTGCCTGCGCCAGGAAGGCGCCCAGGAAGACCAGCAGGTTCAGCGCGGTGTTGGCCCGCCCGGCATAGGCCAGCGGCACGTGCCGCGCCAGCAGCGTGAAGGCCAGGGCCGAGATGTTGCCGGTCAGGCCCAGGCCGATCCAGGGCCACAACCCCTCCGGGTCGAGCGCCAGCACGATCGCGCCCAGCGCCAGCAGGTAGACGGCGACCCCCACGCCATAGGTCGTCGTGATCTCGACGCCCCGGCGCTCCAGCCGCTCCGTCACCACGCCCCAGAACACGAAACCGACGGTCATGGCGCAGGTCATGGCGAACAGCGTCGCCGCCACCCCGCCGCGCGACAGCCCCGCCACGTCGCGCAGCCACGGCCCCGCCCAGAGCGTCTGGATGGCGAAGCTGGTCGCCATGCACACCAGCGCCATCGGCGCCAGGCGCCAGAAGAAGCGGTCGCGGTAGATCGCCGCGATGCCGGCGAGCTGGGCGCGCAGCGTGGCCGCCTCGCGGCGGCGCGGCGGCTCCGGCACCGCCACGACGACCAGGGCCGCCACCGCCAGCGTCAGCCCGGCCAGGGCGATGAAGATGCCGCGCCAGCTCGTCACCTGCAGCAGCGCCTCGACCGGCGCCGTGGCGGTGATGGCGCCCAGCCCGCCCATCGCCAGGAACAGGCCGTTGACCAGCGGCCAGCGGCGCTTGGGGAACCATTCGGTGATCGCCTTCAGCCCCGCCATCAGGCCGCCGGCGAAGCCCAGGCCGATCAGCGCCCGGCCGGCCCAGAGGCCCCAGAGGCCGTCGGCCAGGGCGAAGACCAGGCTGCCCGCCGCGCCCACGCTCAGCAGCACGCCCTGCACCCGGCGCGCGCCGAAGCGGTCCAGCATCAGCCCCAACGGAAGCTGCGCCACGGCGAAGGCGATGAAGTAGGCCGAGGTCAGCACGCCGAGGTCGGAGGCACCGAGCCCCAGGTCCGCCTGCAGCCGGTCGGCCACGATGGCGCCGATCGTCCGGAAGATATAGGAGGCGTAGTAGCCCGCGGCGAACGGCAGGAACACCGCCAGGATGGCGTAAGTCGTGACCTTCTGTGGCGGTTCGGCGGACGCGGAAGGGGCGCGCGACATCGGCTCGGAAGAATGGTGAATCGGGCGCGGCCAACCTAAGCCCCTCAGGACACCGTCGGCAAGCCGGCCTCGCTCGCCGGTCGGGGGCTTGCCCCCGACCGGAACATTTCTTGGTGCGCCACGCAGGGAAACGTTCGGGGCGCGGGCAAGCCCACGCCCCGCGAGGTACCGAGCCATCGCAACCCAAGCCGCTCAGGACACCGTCGGCAAGCCGGGCTCGCTCTCGTCTCCCGCCGCGTCGCCGGGCGCGCCCGCCGCGGCGCGCCGCGCGGCATCCGCGCGCGGGTCCAGCGGCGCCACCTCGGGCGAGGTGCGCGGCACGGCGACGAAGGGCGCCTTCTCGGCCGACGGCGGGGCGGCGCGGCGGCGCGTGCGGTGGACGGCGAAGCCGGCCATCAGGACGAACACCACCGCCATTGTCGCGAACAAGCCCGGCGGCCCCACCATCGCCATCGCGGTCGCGGCGGCCAGCGGGCCCAGCACCGACCCGGCGGCGTTGGCCAGCAGCAGGCTGCCCGAGGCCTCGACGAACTCGGCCGGGTCGACGAAGTCGTTGGCATGCGCGACGCAGAGCGCGTAGAGCGGAATCGCGAACAGCCCGAAGCCCAGCCCGGCCCACAGCACCTGCGTGGGCATCATCCGGCCCAGCACGGCCAGTCCCGCCGCCGCCAGCGCGGCCAGCACGCAGACGCCGACGATGACCCTGCGGCGGTCGATCCGGTCGGACAGCAGGCCCAGCGGCCACTGCCCGATGGCGCCGCCGATCACGGTCAGGCTCATGAAGAACGCCACGCCGCGGGTGTCGAGACCGCTGCCCACGGCGAACACCGGCCCCAGGGTCCAGAACGGGCCGTTGGCCAGGCCGCTGGCGAAACAGCCGATCAAGCCCACGGGGGACACGCGATAGATCCGCGCCGGGCGCAGCACCGCCAGGCGCGGCGGCGGCGGCGCCTCGGTCGTGGTCAGCGCCACCGGCACCGCCGCCAGGGAGACCAGGATCGAGGCCAGGGCGAACAGCGGAAACAGCGCCGGGTTGTAGACCGCGATCAGCAGCTGGCCCAGGGTGATCACCGTCAGGTTGATCACCGTGTAGAGCGACAGGATGGTGCCGCGCGTGGTGTTGGTCGCGCGGGCGTTCAGCCAGCTCTCGACGACCACGTAGATCCCGGCGAAGCAGAACCCGGTGACGGCGCGCAGCAGCCACCAGACCTGCGGCTGCACGATCAGCGCGTGCGCCAGCGCCACCGACGCGGCCACCGCCGTCAGCGCCGTGAAGGCGCGGATATGGCCGACGCGTCGCACCGTCTGCGGCCCGAAGACGCAGCCGACGGCGAAGCCGACGTAATAGGCCGAGCCCAGCACCCCGATGCTCAGCGTGCCGAAGGCTTCCAGTTGCGCGCGCACCGGCAGCAGCGTGCCCTGCAGCCCGTTGCCGGTCAGCAGGATGGCGACCGACAGCAGCAGCGCGGCGACCGGGGCGATGACGCTGGGCATGGCGGGAAGGCTACTTGCGTCCGGCCTTGGGGTTCATCGCCGCCCAGTCCTCCTGGCTCAGGTTTTCCATGAAGGTGAACTGCCCGGCTCCCTTCAGCCACTCGCCGCCGTCGATGGTCACCGTCTCGCCGTTGATGAAGCCGGCCTGATCCGACATCAGGAAGCAGGCCAGGTCGCACAGCTCGCCGTGCGCGCCGAAGCGGCGCAGCGGGATGCGGTTCTTCCAGGCGTCCTCCAGGTCGGCGCGCGGCACCAGGCGCGACCAGGCGCCCTCGGTCGGGAAGGGACCGGGCGCGACGGCGTTCAGGCGAATGCCCTTCGGCCCCCACTCCACCGCCAGCGACTTCGTCATCACGTCCACCCCCGCCTTGGCGCAGGCCGAGGGCAGGACATAGGCCGAGCCGGTCCAGGCGTAGGTCGCCACGATCGACAGCACGCTGCCGCCCCGCCCGCTCTCGATCCAGCGCCGGCCGGTGCCCAGGGTGACGGCGGCGGTGCCGTTGAGGACGATCCGGGTCACCGCGTCGAAGGCCCGCGCGCTGAGCGTCTCGCTGCGCGCCAGGAAGTTGCCGGCGGCGTTGTTGACCAGGACGTCGAGCGGCCGCTCGGCGAACAGCGCGTCCAGCATCGCCTCGACCTGCTCGGCCTCGCGGATGTCGCAGGCCTGGATCGCGGTGCGGCCGGGGAAGTCCTGGTCGAACTCCGCCCGCGTCGCCTCCAGCACCTCCCGGCGGCGCCCGCAGATCGCCAAATCCGCGCCCAGCTCCAGGCAGCGCCGCCCCATCGACTTGCCCAGGCCGGTGCCCCCACCCGTGATCAACACACGCTTGCCGGCCAGCAGATCAGCACGAAACATTGATTCCCCCCGGTTTGAGTTTGCGAAGCAGACTACGCAAAATGACTATGGCTTGGCCATGCCATGTCCGCTTCATACCGAAGACGGGGAGACCCCGCCATGCTGCCCGACGCCGCCACCTACGACGAGCTTTGCCGCCGGTTCCGCTGGGACATCCCGGAACGCTTCAACATCGGCGTCGCCTGCTGCGATGTCTGGGCCGAGCGCGACGGGCAGCGGACGGCGCTGATCCAGCGCCATGAGGACGGCAGCGTGACGACGCTGTCCTTCGCCAGCCTGCGCCGGCAAAGCAACAGGCTGGCCAATGCGCTGCGCGGCCTGGGCGTGGAGCGCGGCGACCGCGTGGGCATCCTGCTGCCGCAGATCCCCGAGACCGCGATCGCGCATCTCGCGGTCTACAAGCTGGGCGCCGTGGCGGTGCCGCTGTTCACGCTGTTCGGACCGGACGCGCTGAGCTTCCGCCTGCGCGACAGCGGCGCCAAGGCGCTGATCGGCACGCCGGACGGCCTCGGCAAGATCGAGGCGCAGCGTGACGACCTGCCCGCGCTGCGGCACTGCATCGCCGTCGGCAACAGCATGCTGGCCGCCTACGACTTCGACACCCTGCTGGCCGAGGCCTCGGACGACTTCGCGCCGGTGGACACCGCGGCCGAGGACCCGGCGCTGGTCATCTACACCTCGGGCACCACCGGGGCGCCCAAGGGCGCGCTGCATGCCCACCGCGTGCTGCTGGGCCACCTGCCGGGCGTGGAGATGCCGCAGGACCTCTTCCCGCGGCCGGGCGACCTGTTCTGGACGCCGGCGGACTGGGCCTGGATCGGCGGGCTGCTGGACGCCCTGCTGCCCAGCCTGGCCCACGGCGTGCCGGTGCTCTGCCACCGCTTCGCGAAGTTCGACCCGGAGGAGGCCTTCGCCCTGATGGCGGAGATCGGCGTGCGCAACGCCTTCATGCCGCCCACCGCGCTGAAGATGATGCGCCAGGTGCCGAACGCCGGCGCGCGCCACGACCTGAAGGTGCGCTCCATCGGCAGCGGCGGCGAGACCCTGGGCGAGGGCCTGCTGGAGTGGGGGCGCGAGACCTTCGGGGTCACGATCAACGAGTTCTACGGCCAGACCGAGTGCAACCTGATCGTCGCCAACTGCGCCAGCGTGATGCCGGTCAAGCCCGGCTCGATGGGCCGCGCGGTGCCGGGGCATGCCGTGGCCGTGGTGGACGCGGCGGGCAACCCGCTGCCGCCCGGCGAATACGGCACCGTGGCCGTCAAGGCGCCCGACCCGGTGATGTTCCTGGAATACCTCAACCGCCCCGACGCCACGGCGGAGAAGTTCGCCGGCGACTGGCTGCTGACCGGCGACACCGCCGCGACGGACGACGACGGCTATTTCTGGTTCGCCGGGCGCGAGGACGACGTCATCTCCTCCGGCGGCTACCGCATCGGCCCCGGCGAGGTGGAGGACAGCCTGCTCACCCATCCGGCGGTCGCGATGGCCGGCGTCGTCGGCGTGCCCGACGAGCTGCGCGGCCAGCGGGTCAAGGCCTTCGTCGTGCTGAACCCGGACTGGACGCCCGGCGACGCGCTGGCCCGCGAGATTCAGAACCACGTGAAGACGCGCCTGGCCGCGCACGAATACCCGCGCGAGGTCGCCTTCGTCCCCGGTCTGCCGCTGACGGCGACCGGCAAGATCAAGCGCGGGGAGCTGCGCGAGCGCGGCGCGGCGGCCTGCCCCGACCCCGAGAGCGAAGAGGACGCATGACCAGGACCATCGACTACTACTTCTCCGTCAACTCGCCCTGGGCCTACCTCGGCAACCAGGAGCTGGCGCGCATCGCCAAGGCGCACAACGCCGTCGTGCGGCCGAAACCGGTCAGCCTGGCCGCCATCTTCCCCAAGACGGGCGGCCTGCCCCTGCCCAAGCGGTCCCAGGAACGCCAGGCCTACCGGCTGGTCGAGCTGAAGCGCTGGCGCGACCACCGCGGCGTGCAACTGCACCTGGAGCCGCCGCACTTCCCGGCCGACGAGGCGCTGCCCTCGCGCGCCATCCTGGCGGCCGAGGCCCTGGGCGGCGACGCCTTCAGGCTGACCCACGCCGTCCACCGCGCCCTCTGGGCCGAGCAGCGCGACATCGCCGACGCCGCCACGCTGATGGACATCGCCCAGCGCGCGGGGCTCGACGGGCTGGGCATCGTCGCCAAGGCGCGCGGACAGGACCTGCACGCGCGCTTCGAGGCGCTGACGCAGGAGGCGCTGGCACGGGGCGTCTTCGGCTCCCCCTGGTACGTCCATGACGGCGAGCCCTTCTGGGGGCAGGACCGCCTCGACTTCCTGGAGCGGGCGCTGGCGCGCGGGTGAGGGGCGGAATCGCTCATCGCGTGTTCCCCATCACCCGGCGGGGCGCGGGCTCCCGTCCGCGCCCCGAACGTTTTCCGCCGTGCGTGACGAAAACGTTCCGGTCGGGGCCGGAGACCCCGACCGGCGAAGTGGGAGAAAGATATTTTCTGTCCCGCGCCGACAACGTTCAATATTTTTCGGCCGCGACGGGCGATACTTTCCCATTTCGTCTTTTTGCACGCGGCTGCGACAAATTGCCTTGCCACATTGCAAGACATTGAAAATATTGAAAGGCGGAGCCGTTGCAAAGGAGGCCCGCCATGCCGGTCTTCGACAATCCCGCCTTCGACGACCACGAACAGGTGCTGTTCTGCCGCGACGCGGAGAGCGGCCTGAAGGCCATCATCGCCATCCACAACACCAGCCGCGGCCCCAGCCTGGGCGGCTGCCGCATGTGGGCCTATCCGGACGACGCCGCCGCGCTGAGCGACGCCCTGCGCCTGGCGCGCGGGATGACCTACAAGTCGGCGCTGGCCGGGCTGCCCTACGGGGGCGGCAAGTCGGTCATCATCGGCGACCCGAAGCGGGACAAGTCGCCGGCGCTGTTCCGCGCCATGGGCCGCGCGGTCGACGCGCTGGGCGGGCGCTACACCGTGGCCGAGGACGTCGGCATCTCGGTCGACGACGTCGAGGCGATGGCCGAGACCACACGGCACGTCGCCGGCATCCGCGCCCACGGCGGCGGCGGCGACCCCTCGCCCTCCACGGCCTACGGCGTCTTCATGGGCATCAGGGCGGCGGTGAAGCACAAGCTGGGCCGCGACGAGCTGCGCGGCGTGCGCGTGGCGGTGCAGGGCGTCGGCCACGTCGGCGCGCACCTGTGCCGCCGGCTCGCGAGCGGGGGCGCCGACGTGCTGGTCGCCGACATCGACGCCGAGCGGGCGGAGCGGGTCGCGCGGGAGCTGGGCGTGCGGCGCATCGCCAGCGGCGAGATCCTAGCGGCGCCGGTCGACGTCTTCGCGCCCTGCGCCCTGGGCGGCGTCATCGACGACGACAGCCTGGACAAGCTCCAGGCCCCCATCGTCGCCGGCGCGGCCAACAACCAGCTCGCCGAGCCGCGCCACGGCCGGGCGCTGAAGGACCGGGGCATCCTCTACGCGCCGGACTACGTCATCAACGCCGGCGGCATCATCCACATCAGCCACCAGGGTCCGAGCTACGACCAGGCGAAGGCCTACGCCCACGTGGCGCGCATCCACGACATCCTGCTGACCATCTTCGAAAGGGCGGAGCGCGCCGGCATCCCCACCTCCGAGGCGGCCGACCGCCTGGCCGAGGAGCACTTCACCCACCCCAACCCGCAGGCCGCCAAGGCCGCTTGACGCGGCGCGCCCACCCGGTTCCGATCAATCCAGCCGGACCGACCGGAGAACGGCCCGTGGCCGAGGACCTGCTGGCGACCTTCGTCACCTTCTTCGTCGTCATCGACCCGCTGGGGGTGGCGCCGCTGTTCATCGGGCTGACGCCGCGCGACACGGCGCGCGACAGGCGACGCATGGCCTGGCGCGGCACCGGCATCGCCGCCATCGTGCTGCTGGTCTTCGCCTTCCTGGGGGAACCGCTGCTGGGTCTGCTGGGCGTCGATCTGCCGGCGTTCCGGATCGCCGGCGGGCTATTGCTGCTCCTGCTGTCAGTGGACATGGTGATGGCGCGGCCGTCGGGCCTGCGCGCCACCACGCCCGGCGAGCAGCAAGAGGGCGCCCAGCGGGCCGACATCGCGGTCTTCCCGCTGGCCATTCCGCTGATCGCGGGGCCGGGCGCGCTGACCTCCGTCGTGCTGATGATGGGCGCGGCGGCCGGCGAGCCGGCGCGTCAGGCGCTGGTGCTGGCCGTGCTGCTGGCGGTGCTGGGGCTCATGTTGCTCTGCCTGCTGGGCGCCACCGCGCTGATGCGCGTGCTGGGCGTCACCGGCATCAACGTGGTCAGCCGCGTCTCCGGCATCGTCGTGGCGGCGGTGGCGGTGCAGTTCATCCTGGACGGGCTGCGCGGGGCGCTCGCCGGCCTGGGCTGAGCGGACATCGCGGCAGTGCGGCTCCAGGCTCGGCCCC
>CAZLNO010000053.1:0-26036 GCA_964561005.1 uncultured Rhodovibrionaceae bacterium
CGCCAGTGTGGCCGAGGTCCTCCGCCCAAGGACGCATGGCATGGCTGGTGTAGGTAAGCTCAATTACGCGAGGAACAACAAAGTCAACGTTTGCCGCCGTAAACCAGTCGGGGGGTGGTGCCGCAAACTGCTTCATGAAGTGATACTTCAAGGAAGTACCGCCATACTTCTGACGAGCAACGAAATCAAAAGGTATCGACGATAGTAAGGCTGTGAAAATTGCGTATGTTTTGGCGTTTTGGCCGGGATAAGCCAGAAGAATCTTGTCCCCTGTACCAACCTTTGGAAAAACGGTATTTACAACAGTCCGCTCATCCGTCGCCCGGCAAATATCCCGCCACCCCATGAGCCACCGTGGCTGTTTCCGTTCGATCAGCAGTTCGGCCTGGACGAGGGGGTCGCGCTCGGCGTCCTCCAGGGCGCGCAGGTCGTCGTCGGTCAGGGGCAGCTTGCGCTGCAATTCGTTCAGGCTCGTTCGGACACCGGGCTTGGCCAGCCAGCGGTCCGGCGTCGGCTTCAGCACCTGCCGCCAGGGGTGGTTGCGGCCCAGGATGCGGGTCAGGTCGTCGCCCGCCGCCTCGCGCCCGCGCAGGGCGGCGACCGCGGCGGCGACGTGCTCGGCCATCGCCTTCAGGGCCTTGTCCGGGTCCTGCTTGCGCACCGCGCCCTTGAGCGCGCTGGACACCCGGGCGGCGCGCAGCCGCACCTCGGCCGCCGGCACCCAGTAGCGCGGCTCCGGCTCGAAGTTCGGGTCCCGCTTCTCGCCCAGCGTGACATCCCGTGCCCCGTCCCCGTCGCCGATGTTGCCGCCGCCATAGGTCGCCCAGCGATGATCGAAGTGATGGATCATCTTGGCCTCGTAAAGCGGCACGTAGCGCTCCTCGCCATTCTCTCCCACCCAATCCGTGCCGTCGCGGTGTAGGCCGGCGGTGGCAAGGCCGTCGATGCCTTTGAAGAGGCTGGAATCGTTCGACATGTCGAACATGCGCTGAAAGCTCAGGCCCCAGGGGTTATCCGCCGAACCGTCGCCGTCCTTCGGTTCGCGGATCAGGACCGGCACGCGGTCGTAGATTCCGGCCGTGATCTCCGCGTCGGCCCGCGAGCGGAAGATCGGTGCTGTCTTGGTGTTGGGGTTGATGCGCGCGATCTGCTCCGACGTCAGCGTGAACCGCCGCTCGTCGTGCTCCAATTCGCTCGGGTCGAGAAGGTAGAAGGCGAACTCGGCCACGTCCGACGGACCGAGGGCAAGGATCGAGAATTTGTAGCTTCGATGGACGGCCGGGAAGATTCCACGACGATTCTCGAAGTCGATCAGCCGCGCCAGTCGATGCTCGTCGATCAACCAGCCAAAAAAGGCGCTGGTCGAGCTGTCGGTGGCGATGCCGGTCGGGACGATCATGCCGGCACGGCCTTCCCGCTGGCTTGCGGTCGCGAAGAGTTCGGCAAAAAGGGCATACGTGTTCACATCGCCGACGCCCGTCCGAGGGTAGCGAATCCCGGTGTGGGCGAAGGCGCTCATCGCCTCCGCCGTCCGTTTGGCGAACTGGAAAGCCTCGAACAGCCGCCGCTCGGCGGTGCCCTCGGCCGCCTCGCCCAGCTCGGCGATCATCTTCTGCCGCGCGGCGGCGTTCTGCGCCTTCGCGATCGCTGGCGCGCGGCCGGCGAAGAATTCCTGCTCCTGCAGCTTGATGCGCTCCCACGGCGGGTTGCCGATGACGGCGTCGAAGCCGCCGCGCGCCATCTGCACCGGGAAGGCCAGCGGCCAGTGCAGCGCGCGCAGCTCGTGGCAGATCGCGTCCGCGCGGGCGATCAGCGGGCCATAGACCTCGCCGCCGCGCGCGGCTTTCCAAACGTGCTCGGTCAGCGGCAAGCTCGGCTTGCGCAGCTCGTGCTGGGCCGCCGCGTCGTCCGGAAAGGCGGGCTTCGGCGTAAAGAAGGCGGCGATGTAGAGATCGCAGGCATACCGGCGGCGGCGCCAGCCCTCGCCGGAGTTGAGGCGCTCGAAGGCGCGGCGCTTGGCCTCCACCTGGTCCAGCGTGTCCTCCGGCATCCCGGCGACCTGCCGCGCCTCGTCCACCAGGTCCTCCGGCGGGCGCAGGTGCGGCAGCAGGCCGTCCGCGCCCTTGCCCTCGCGCAGCTCCTTGTTCCAGCGCTTGAGGGTGCGGGCGGCGGCCTTGTCGTCGCCGGTCAGCGGCTCGTAGGCGTCGTCGGGCACGCCGTCCTTCAGGACCGCCAGGTCGAAGACGCCGACCAGCGCGTCGCCGCAGACGATCCGGTCCTCCAGGAAGCTCAACGGCCGCCCCGGCTCCAGCGCCTCGATCCAGAGCGCGACCTTGCACAGCTCGACCGCCAGGGGGTTGCGGTCGACGCCGTAGACGATGCTGGACACCACCTCGCGCAGGGCGTGCTGATAGTCCGACCGGCTGGGCGCGCCGGGGCTGCGCAGCGCGGCGATGCGCGCGGCCGCGCGGCGGGCGGCGCCCAGCAGGAAGTGGCCGGAGCCGCAGGCGGGATCGAGGATCGAAAGTCGCAGGATGCCCTCCGCCGGGTCGGCGCCGCCGTGCAACTCCGCCTTGTCGAGAAGCGGGTCGAGCGTGGTGTCGAGCACCAGCTTCACCAGCGCGTCCGGGGTGTAGTAGCTGCCGGTGCTCTTGCGCTCGCTGCCGCCCGGGCCGGTCGTGTCCTTGAAGCCGAAATGGCGGGCGTCGGCCGAGGCCTCGGGAATCAGTTCCAGCAGGCCCTCGTAGACCGAGCCCAGCTCCTCCGTCTCCATGTCGCGCCAGTTGACGCGGGCCAGCGACTGCCCGGCGGGCCGGATCCAGGCAAGGCGGAAGATCGCCGCCATCAGGCGCCGGTTGGCGATGCGGCACCCATCCACGTGGGATGCGCGTTCCGGCAGGAACAGCCCGCCCAGGGCCGGCAGGCCAAGTTCGGGCGCGCCGCGTGCCAGCGCGCGGAAGACGGCGCGCAGGCCGTCCCAGGCGTCGTGATGGCGGTCCCAGGCGGCGCGGCGCAGGCAGCGCTCGCGCAGGCGGCCCACGGCATAGCCGCGGGCATAGGCCTCCCGCGCCTCGCGCGAGGCGTCGGGCGGGTGCAGCAGCCCGCGATCCTCGGCGGCAAAGAGGAAGATCAGGCGATAGACGGTGCCGAGAAGCTCCTCGTAAAGGCGCTGCGGCGTCAGGCTGCCGTCGGACAGGGCGGCGCGCAGATCGGCGTTGGCCGGGTGCTCGATCGCGCCCTGGCCGAGTTCGACCAGCGCGGCCTCCACGCCCACGCGAAGCTGGTCGCGGGCGGCAACGCCCTCTTCCTTCCCCGTCTCGCGCCAGTGTTCCAGCCAGCAATCGGAGGGCGTGGCGTCCGGCGCGCCGAAGCGGCTCTGGTGGATCAGCAGCCAGAGGGCGGAGAAGTCGGCGTACAGATCCTCGGTGAAAATCTTCGCCAGATCGACCTCGATCCAGGCCGGCCGCGTCAGGCTGACGTTGTCGCGCAATAGCCGGAGGGTGAGGCCGTCGGTGGTCAGGCCCCAGAGGCAGTCCTCCTCGGCGTTCAGGTATTCCTGCAGAAGCAGGGTCGCCGACCGGCGCCGGCTTTGATCGGCGAAGGGTTGCAGCGGAACATCCAGCCCGGTCCGGCGCGTGTCCTCGCCCGGCGCCGGGGCGACGACGACCGGCACGCGCCCGCCGAGCGCGGCGTGGCCGATCGGGAAGACGCGCTCGCCCTTGTGGACAGCGGCGGCCGTGGCCAGCGTGTCGAAGCCGAACACGGCCTTCAGAAATTCAGGGACGAACGTACGCGTGACGACGGGATCGTCCGTGCGCGCCGCGTCGAAGCGCGACCACATGGCCTCGGCGATGCGGTAGGCGCGCGCGATCTCGTCGCGCAGGTCCAGGCCCTCGGGCACGCCATAGCTGTCGCGGGTCGCCCGGTCGGGGTCCGGGTCGGCGATCTTGGAGAGTATGTCCGGCGTCAACAGGCCGCCGACGATCTCGATCGCGGCGAAGCTGAGCTGATGTTGCCGCTTCTTCGGACGTGTACGGGAGGAACGCGTGCGCGGGGCCATGGAACTCTAGAGCTTCGGAAACAGGACGTAGAGGCCGATGACATCGACCGGCGTGATCGCGGAGACGCTGACGTTGGCGCGAGAGCCGAGCGCGCGGCGGACGCGCGTATGGTCTTCGGCCAGTTGCCCGGCACGTTGCTCGGCAAAGGCGTCGAGTTGCGGCATGCGCGTATCCAGCGCCGCCAATGCCGCATCAATCTCGCGCTTGCGGCGGTCGGCCGGGATATCGCCGCTGTCGGCGTCGAGCAGCGCGAAGGCGTTCAGCCCGTCGGCCACTTGGGAGCCGTCCCGGTTCGCGAGCGCGATGGCCTGGGCTTCCTCCGCCATCGTGAAGCGCGGGCCCAGCCGTCCCCGGCTGTCGATGCGATGGCGAATGCGCAGGATGTAGAGGGTCGTCAGCCGTTCGACCGCCGAGGTTTCCCATGCGCCCACGCGCGGCAGCACGGCGGGATCGTCCGTCTCGGGATCGGCTTCCAGGGCCTCCTCGAGGAACGCCTCCGCCAGGACACTCGGCAGAGGGTGCGTGCGATGGACGGACAACGCGCCGGCAGGCGCCCGCGAGGAAAAGGCAAGGTGCACCGGGGCCGGCTCGCTGTTGCTTTCGAGCAGGCCCTCGGACTCCAGGCGCTCACGCAGCATGGGGCTGTCGACGGCGAGAGACGCCTTCCAGGTGCCGTCGGATCGCCGGGCCGGCTCACGGCCGAGGCGGGTCAGCGCCCGGGTGACGAAGCGCTCCGTATCCTCGAAGCCGCCGAGAGCAAGGCGGGTTTCGTCCCATTCCGGCAGGACCTCCTCCGGGCGCAGCGCGTTCTGGGCGAAGATCGTGCGCGAGCGCTTCTCCTGCTCCGACGCATTGGTCCAGGCCAGGTCGAACTCCTCGCTCTCCGGCAGCAGGTCCAGAGAGAACTGGCGCCGCTCCCGGGTGCGCAGCAGGACCGCGTGCATCAGGGCCTGAGTCAGGGTGCCGTCCCGGTCGGGCATGGGTACGCGGACGCCGGTCTCCCGCTCGATGCGCTCGGCCTTGCGCAGAATGACGTTGAGGACGGCCCCGTCGACCGGGTTGTTCTCGCCGTAAAGCAGGGCCGTGCGGACGGTGGAGGACTTCTGCCCGAAACGGTCGATGCGGCCGTCACGCTGTTGGTGGCGGGTCGGGTTCCACGACAGGTCGTAGTGCAGGGCGGCGTCGAAGTAGGCCTGGAGGTTGATGCCCTCCGACAGGCAGTCCGTGGCCACCAGGATGGGCTTGTCATAGGCGCCCAGCACCTCGACGCGCTGCTCGCGTTCCTGGGCGGGCAGCTCGCCCGTGACGACCGCCACCTCGTGATCCTTGAAGGCGTTGGCGAGCGCGTTGCCGACGGACTTGGCCGTGGCGATATAGCGGCAGAAGACGACGGGCCGGAACCCGTCGGTCGTCAGGTCTTTCAACGCGGCTTTGAGCGCCCGGAACTTGGGGTCGCCCTTCGGGTCCGCGGCAAGGGCGTCGGCCTGCCGGATGAGATCGGCGAGACGGGGATCCTCGATCGCGGCGCCCGGCTCGACATCGTCTTCCGCAACCTCGTCGTCGTCGAGCGCCTGTGCGGCGATGTCCGCCTCTTCCGCCTCGTCCACGTCCAGCGCGGCCCGGGTTCTCAGCGCCTGAGCGGCGGCCGCCGGGCTTGAGCCGACGCAGCGCATCAAGGCGAGCGTCCCCCAGAATGCCAGGCGCTGACGCCGCGCTCCGTCCGCTGCGTCGACGACGTCCGCGCAATAGTCGAGGACGTCGTTGAAAAGCTGCTCGTGCGCGCCCGTCAGTCGGTAGGCCAGCTCCGTCGACTCGCGGCTCGGAAACAGACCGGGTTCGCGCCAGCTCGTGATGTCCGCGCGGCGGCGCTGGATGAAATGATTGGCGAGGCGTTCGCGCTGGCGGCGGCGCTCATCGTCGGACACTTCGTTGATGCGCTTGAAGGCCGGATCGATCAGACCCAGCAGGTTCTGGAACGCCGTTTCGTCGCCGGAGTGCGGCGTGGCGGTAAGCAGGATCATGTGGCGCGCCTTCTCGCGATCCTCCGCGAGAGCCTTGAGCAGGGCATGGCGCTGATGCCGCGCGCGGCCGCCGGACACACACGTGTGCGCCTCGTCCACGACCACCATCTCGGGGCAGGCGCGAAGGAAGTCGTCTCGTCGCCGGTCGCTCTTGATGAAGTCGAGGCTGACGACGGTATGCGGGTAGGCGTCGAACACGCTGACCGTGTCCGGCAGATCGCGTTCGAGTCGCACCGCCCCGGCGGCGGTGACCGGCATGGCGGAGATCGCGAACTTGGATGCCAGTTCATCGACCCACTGCTCGACGAGGTGCGGCGGGCAGATCACGGTGAAGCGGTCCGCCTCGCCGCGGTCGAGGAATTCCCGGACGATCAGCCCCGCCTCGATGGTCTTGCCGATGCCGACATCGTCGGCAATCAAGAGCCGCGTCGGGTCATGGCGCAGCGCAAGGATGAGCGGCGCCAACTGGTAGGCGCGCGGTTCGAAGGCAAGACGCCCGGCACTGCGAAACGGGCCGGCGCCGCGCCGCATGGACAGGCGAAGGGCGTCCCGCAATAGCTGCGCCGCTTCGCGGCCGCCCAGACGCGTGCCGCCGGGGGCCGGAAATCGTGCGGCGCTCACCGGTTCGATCTCCAGCTTCGGCTGGACGGTCTCGATGTCGTCTTCGGAACCGGTCAGCGGACGCAGCCGCAGGCCGTTATCCGTGCCCAGCACGATCCATTCGCGTCCGCGTGCGCGGACGAGCTCACCCGGCGAAAAATCCTGGATTATCGACATCAATCCCCCATCCCCAGACGTCGACGCAAGTCCGCCACAGCCTCATCGCGCGCCGCCGTCTCCTCCGGCAGGACAATCACGTCCAGGCCGCGATCGTGCAACTCTTCCTCGAGGTCGCTATTCGCCATGTCGGCTTCCAACGCAACGAGCCGTGCGTTGCGCCAGATGAATGGGCAGGTCACGCCGGCGACAACGATCGGTTCGCAGTCCGGCCGGGGAATATCTGGTCCCGCATCCGATGTTTCCTCTTTCGCTTCACCGTCATCGCCGTCGAAGCGGCATTGGATAAGACGGATCAGGAATTGCTGGACTGGGGCTTGGCGCCGATCGATCGCCGGATGGTCTGGCTGGTTATAGTAGGAGAGCAAGCATCGATAACACCCGGCAACGCAGTGTGTGTCGCCTTCTTCGCTCAGCGCCTCGATACCATCGGTCCGGGCGCGGTCGATGCTTTCGTCGGTGAAGTGCATGGTTCGCAGCGCCTCGCGCGCAACCGACCGGAATCCGTCAGGCTCGCGTACCAGCCTCGCCAAGGCGCCGGCACCACCCTCGGCGGCTTCGTAAAAGAGGATGGCTTTCCGGCTTGCGCGATTGGGCGTCGGCTCGCCGAGGATTTCCCCCTCTTCCAGCTGATAGGTCGCCTCGATGCCGCGTGCGAGCGCGTGCTGCAGGGTCACGAGGACGGAATCCACGTCGGACCCGCACTCCGCGCGGAAGCGTCCCGGCACCTTGATCAGGAGGGCGTTCTTGCGGTCTTCCACGACCGGCACGATCCGCTGCGGCTGTTCCAGCGGCGGCGTTTCAGTCGAGTCGGCAGCCTCACGGCCCTTCCATTTGCCCGATCGGGGATCGATCAAGAAGCCGACCTCGGCCTCGTCCCGCCGGCGTCTGAGCCCCCGGTTGATCCGCCGGATCTGTGCCGCGGAAGCGAAGTGCCCCTCGGCGATTTCCATGTCCTCTCGATCGAGCAACTGGACCATAGACCGTCCGCGCCCGTGCGGCATGTCAAAGGTCGTCTGGATCTCGAAGCCCTGCCGGCGACGTTCCTCGTCGTTCGCCGTGATCCGCTCGACCGGCTTCGTGGCGACATTGTCGATCCGATAGAGATCGCGGGTGACGTGTGCATGGCTGAGCGCGTGGCCGCACACGTGGCAGTTCTCGGGCGGTTCGCCGTCGTGGCCGGCGCCGCATTCCGGACAAAGCGCAGTGGCGAAGGTGACGAGTCGGCCTTCCGGGCCACTGCCCGCTTCGCGCAACATGGCGCGATCCACCCGAAAGGCGCGTCCCTCGTGATAGACGAGACTGCCCGGCCCGAACTCCGAAATGGCGAGAAAGCGGGCACGCTGAAGGTAGCGGTCGTTCCCCTGCCCCACCGCGCCGGGAATATAGGCCATAAGCGGAAGTCGCGGGAAGTTGTAGCCTGGCAGAAAACCCTCGGTCGCGAGATAGCGGTAGACGTAGAAATCCGACCCAAAGCTGGCTCTCCCGCCCAGGAGCAGTTGAATCTGGCCGTTCGCCTGTGCTTGCCGCGCGATGGCCGCCTTCCGCTCCGCTTCGGAAATCGAATAGTCCTGCAGCGTCTTCGTGGCGTCGTCCGCCTGCCGCTCTGCCGCGGCGAACAAGTCCCGCCATCGGTCGAACGCCCTGCGGAATCGATTCGCGACCTCGACCCCCAGGATCTCGGCGTAGGCGTCAACCCCAGCAAACCATGGCGGCGCCTCGGTTCCGAAGTCTCTCTGGAGCACATGTAGAACGCGGCGAATGGAGTCCAAACCACGTGCCTGTGTCTCAGCCGAAGACACGATTGCGTCGAGCGCACTGCCAAGTGGCTTCTCCGGGCTCGTCATGTCCAGGTTGTCGGCGATCTTGGCCTCCAGGGGCTCACCGGTCGCCGCCAGCCATTCGGCCTGCAGGTGGCTGTCCACTAGGTCCTGGTTGGCCAGGTCGATAGTGGGCGCCTTCACCACGCCGGCGACCATGGCACTCGGATTGCGAAAGAAGTATTGATCGTGCGGACTTTGCGCCGCGCAGTAGCTCACGATGAGCGCTGCCTGTCCGCTGCGCCCTGCGCGTCCACTGCGCTGGACATAATTTGCCGGGGTGGGCGGCATGTTGCGAAGGTAAACGACGTTCATCGACGAGATGTCGATGCCAAGCTCCATGGTCGGCGAGCAAAAGAGGGTGGGCAAACGCCGATCGTCCTCGCCTTCCTGCTTCAGTTCGCTTTTCTTGCTCTCGAGAAACTGGACATCTTCACGGCCATAGCGGAACCGGGCCTCCCGAACCTCCCGCATCGAGGCCTCAACCTGAGCGGTGTGCTCGCGGCCTTCGTACCCGAATATCGCTTCTCCGCCCTGCGCCAGCATGTTGGCCACGTTGAGGTAGAGATCCTGGAAAAAGGCGTTTGGCCGGGCTGGCTCGGTATCTCCCGGGTCTGAGGTGAAGAGCACGGCGCTTGCCTGCAGGCGCCATCCTTCGTCGCCGAATGGCGTCGGACGCTGGATCGCGATCCCGTAACGCTGGGCGACCTGCAAAAGGCCCTCCACGATACCGACGATCTCGGAGCTCTCCGGCTTGCGTCCGCCAAATGTGAGTTCCTTGAGTTCGCGGCCCAGGGCACTGCGTTCCGTCGCTCTCAGGATCAAGGTCTCATCGCGGGCCTTCATGTCAGCGCGGCGCGGCGGATTGGTCGATAAGGTGGTCGCGCCGCGCAGCCGGTCCTCCGCTATGGCCCAAGGCGGCTTGATCGTGGCGCGCATGCGGCTGGCAAGCGTCTCGATCGTCGTGCGGTCGAGCAGATCTGCTTCCACGGCGAGGCCGCGGCGCATGAAATCAAACACCTTTCGCGCGGCGGCCTGACGCTCGTCCGGGCTCGCGGCCTGGAGCGGCGGCGAGGCCGCGAACTCGTGAGCCTCGGCACACATCTCGTCCAGGGCGAGGTATTGCGCTCCCAGAAGACCGAGCTGCTCAAGGTTCGGATTGGTGAACCGCCACCCGCGGCGCTGGTCGATCCAGAAACGATGGGTCAGCCCGTCGCGGATCGCCTTCTCCGCGTCCATGAGGGCGGCGCCCTTCAGTTCGGGTTCGATGAGCCAATCGCGGCGCCGCCCCTGGTTTGTGCCGACGAAGCCGAGGGATCTCTGGATCGCCTTGCCGATCTC
This sequence comes from uncultured Rhodovibrionaceae bacterium, assembly GCA_964561005.1. Lineage (GTDB taxonomy): Bacteria > Pseudomonadota > Alphaproteobacteria > Kiloniellales > Rhodovibrionaceae > CAZLNO01. The sequence continues at coordinate 10,021 of CAZLNO010000053.1, forward strand.
GTCCTCGCGCAGGCCCTCTGGCGCTGCCTGCAACGCCGCCACGACGCCAGCGCGCAGTAAGGTGACGAAGACGAAATCGTTGAAGTGCCCGGCCTGAAGGGCTGCGTCTTGCCGATTGTCGGTGAAGGCCAGGAGTTTGCGTTGGCGCTCCGGCACGCCCATCGACCCCAGCCCGTGCATCCATCCGAGGATACTGGACACAAGAACCGTGGTCGCGGAACTGCGGCCCTCCGCACTCAACGACGCCAAGCGGTTGATGTCGCGGGTCGCATCCGAGTGATGCTCGCCGCAGGCCGGGCAGAACTTGAAGCGGCCCGGCATAAACCAGGCCCGGACGCCGGGGGTGCCGACGGTGCCGTCAGGACGCACGTTCATTGGGCGCGCCGCCTTCTTCCGGTACGGCGACTTGAGACGCAGTTCCCCTGTCTTCGATACCTCGAGCCAGCTGTCCGGATAGTCCTCAGGGCGTCCATCGAATGAGAATTCCCCGTCGCTTGGCTCGGGCATGAGAAAGCCCCACTCGCGAGTGGCGACGTCGGGATCGTCGTCCGCCTCAAGAGGCGTATCGTCAATCTCGCGTTTTTCGAACCTTGGGCCTTCCATATCTTCGACGTAGAAGACCGGGTGGTGTTCCTGCCCACATCGGCGGCAGAAATGTGCTGGATAAAGCCGCTTTTCGGGGTTCTCCGGATCGAAGATCTGTCCGTCGAAGGTGACGGTTCGAGAACCAGCCTCGTCAAGCGTCACATAAAGCCGGCCAGCGCCCGAAACCAGTTGATGCAGTCGGAATGCAAACAGCGGTTCGGGCAAGCCTTCTTGAACGCCTCGTTCGTTCTCCGGTCGGCTGAACGCAAGAAGTGCATTGCGAAGTGGGGCTTTGCACTCCTCAATTTCCAGTCCGGAATCCGCAGCGAGCTGCGCTATAGCCTCCTCGAACGATATCGGTGTCGCTCGTTCCGGCTTGTTCCCGGTCACGTTCTTCAGCCCGATTCGTGTTTCGACCCAAATGGCCAATTCGTTCTGGGCGAGGTTGGCGTTGCTTGAACCCTCGAAGGCGCGAGGCTCCGCCGCTGTCCGCACGGCACTCGCAAGGCCGGGTAAACCGGTCTCAGCGGCGCGGCTCGGGTCCGTCACCCGCCTCAGGGTCTCAGTGATGACGGTCTCGGGGCCGATCTCTGTGCCGAATAGTCGGGAAGCCACGTCGGCGATCGTGCGGTTCCGCTCAAACTCCTCGCCGACGCTGGACATCGTCGCTGACGTGCCGATGCATAGCGGTGGCCGATCTTCGGCCCCGACGCGTGAACGCAGCCTCCGCATGAGCATCGCCACGTCAGCCCCCTGACGGCCACGATAGGTATGCAGTTCATCGAGCACGATGAACTCGAGGTCTTGGCAATTTGCCAGCACGTTCCGGTCCAGCTCATGCTGCCGCGTCATGAGCATTTCGAGCATCATGAAGTTCGTCAGAAGGATGTCCGGCGCATTCTTCCGGATTCGCTCGCGTTCTTCCGCGCTTTCCTGGCCCGTGTAGCGGGCGAAGGTGATATCGTCCGCCGCCCCAAGGAACTTCCGAAGCTCTTCCAGCTGGCTGTTCGCCAGAGCGTTCATGGGATAAACGACGAGTGCGCGTGTACGCGGTCGCGGATCACGAGCCCGCCCCTTGAGAACCGCGTCGATGATGGGAATGAAATAGCAAAGCGACTTACCGGAGCCGGTGCCGGTAGTGACAACGAAGCTCTTACCTTCGAGGGCGGATGCAATCGCCTGCGCCTGGTGACTCCAAAGTCTCATACCCTCTTCTGGGTTTTCACGGTCACGGCGCGGGGCCCGAAAGATAGACGGCAGCCGTCGATCTAAACCTGTCTCACCCACCAGGTCCGCAAGTCGTCCTCCGTCCCTGTAATGCGGGTTGATCTGAAGCAGTGGAGTCGGCCAGAACTTGCCTTTGCTGTACTCCCGATCAACCGCGGTCTTGATCTCCTCAGAGCGGATTTGAACGAAGGAACGAGCAAAGCGCTCATATTCTCGGATCAGCGAGCTAGAAAGGTCGAAGACGTCCACAGACGAATCACTCCAAGACGAACGAATTCAGCGGCGCGACAACAGTCGCGAACCTTATCCGCTCCGAGGCTGCCGCAGGCGCGGGATGCTTGGCAAGGCCGAGACCGATCGAGGCGGTGGTTAGAATTTTTGTGATTGCTCACGGGGTTGGCCCGGTTTTGGGTGGAGCGGGCCAGCGGTCCGGGTCACGGTGGCATGGGCGTCGGGTCCGGTCGGATAACAAAATCTTGCGTCGCGGGGCGGAATATGAGTCAACATATTCATGACTCAGCCCGATCCGTCCCAGATGACCCCGGACGAGAAGGACGCGCTGATCCTCGCGCTGCTCAAGCGCATCGAGGAGCCGGAGGCGCGCCTGGACGGGGCGCCGAAGACGCCGGACAACTCCAGCGTTCCGCCGTCGCGCGGGCGGAAACGCAACCGGCCGCCGCGCCAGAAGAAGCCGCGCAAGAAGCGCGACGGGCCGGGCGCCACGCGGCACCTGACGCAGACCCCCGACCATGTGGTGGACCGTCGCGCCGAGACCCGCGGGCATTGCGGCACCGCGATCCCCGAGGTTGCGCAGAGCGTGCGCCACGCCTACGATCATATCGACCTGCCGCCGATCCGGTCCATCGTGACCCGCGTGCGCCTGTTCGGCGGCCGATGCCCCTGTTGCCGGCGCCGCGCCCGTGGCGCGCCGCCCACCAACAACGGGGCCGAGCAGGCGCTCCGCCCCAGCGTCATCTTCCGCAAGGTGACCAATGGCTTCCGCTCCGCCTGGGGCGCGAGTGGCTCAGCGTTGCGGGTCATGCCACGGCGTCTAGTCACCGGGCTTGCTCTGGCGATTCTGCTGGCCGGATGCTCGCCCGCAAGGCTCTTCGAGGCCGGCGAATTGCTCCACGGCCTGGGCTCCGGTCGCCCGGATCCGGATCTTGTTGACCGGCGCCTCGAAGCGTTCAGCGTGGCTGGCCGAAATCGCGAGGCGGACCTTTACCTGCCGACCAGGCGCGAGGCGCGTGCTGGGCTGGTGCTGGTGCCCGGGGTCGCCCCGCGGGGCCGGCGCGATCCCCGCCTCGTCGCCTTCGCCGAGCGCCTGGCACTGGCGCGCTTTGCCGTCTTCGTCCCGGAGATCGCCAACCTGCGCGCCCTGAAGGTCTCGGCCGCCGACGCCGCGCCGATCGCCGACACCCTGGCGTATGCGGCGGCGAGCGACCACACCAGCGGACAGGCCGGATTGATCGCCATCTCGTATGCCGTCGGGCCGGCGGTCGTCGCTGCCCTGCGGCCGGAGACGGGCGGGCGCGTGGCCTTCTTCGTGTCGATCGGCGGCTATTTCGATGCCCAGGCCGTCGTCACCTTCTTCACGACGGGCGGCTATCGCGGGCCGGGGGACACGGAGTGGCGGTACCGCGAGCCAAATGCTTACGGCAAGTGGGTCTTCGTCCATTCGAATGCGGACCGGCTGGAGGATGCGGACGACCGGGCCCTGCTGGCCGAGATGGCCGAGCGCAAGCTGGCGGATCCCGAGGCGCCGGTCGACGACATCGTCGCCCGTCTCGGGCCGGAGGGGCGGTCGGTGTACGCCCTCCTCGCCAACCACGACCCTGCGCGCGTGCCGCACCTGATCGCCGGGTTGCCGGTGGCCATCCGCCGGGAGCTCCAGGCGCTCGACCTGTCGCGCCGCGATCTTTCGTCCCTCGACGCGCCGGTCTATCTCGTGCATGGCCGCGACGACGCGATCATTCCCTACACCGAGAGTATCGCCCTGAAGGCTGCGCTACCGGCCGGGCGCGCCGAGCTCTATCTTGTCGACCAGTTCGCCCACGTCGACCTCAGCGCGTTCGGCCTGGGTGACGGGATGAGCCTGTTCTCCCTGGTCTACAGCGTGCTGGGCGAGCGCGACCGGCTGGCACGGCGGAACTAGCCCGGTGCCGCCGCCGCGTTCCGAGGCCGTGTCGGTTTATTGCAGGTGGGGCCGCGCGTCCCGGCGGGCAGGACGATGATGGAGCGACACTCGGAAACGCCGCGCCATGTGATTGACGGTCTCGCCGACGACGGCGATCGCGTTGCCGTGCTGGACTTCGGCGCCACGGCGGCCGAGAGCTGGAGCTATGCCGAGCTGCATCGGCGCGTCCGCCGGCTGGCCGACGGGGGGATGGGCCATCTTCACGCGCACGAAGACGGTGCTGACCTCCACGGCCTCCCGGTTTCAAATCCAGGCCACGCTCGACGCCGACGAGGGGGAGAAGCGGATCTACTGCCGCAACTGGGACGTGGCGATCCTGCGCGACTGCGTGTGACATTGCCGAGGTCATGAACCCGGACAACAGGTGGTCACGCGCGGATCGCCGCGATGCGGGGCTTGACCTTCCAGGAACTGGAATCTCCAGGTGTATGCCGAGACAGCATGCGCCCAGGGAGGGGGCCATGGACATCGGCCAGGCGGCCAGCCGTCCGGGGCTGTCGCGGAAGACTTTACGGTGCGCCGACGATGGCTCGCGTCTCGACCGGTGGAACAGCATGGCCCAGGGATCGGCAAGCCGGGGAGGGCGGGCGTGAAGCGAGCGCTCGCGGCGCTGGCGGTTGCCGGACTTGCCGTCACGGGCGGAGCGGGCTGGTGGTTCTTCCGGGCGCCCGGCACCGAGCCACGGCCGATCGCCGCCGAGCGGGCGGCGCTCGTTGAACTCGGCGGACGGGTGTACGCCGACAACTGTGCCGCCTGCCACGGCGCGAACGGTGAAGGCCAGGCGGACTGGCGCCAGCGCAAGGCGGACGGCAAGCTGCCGGCGCCGCCGCTGAACGGCAGCGGGCACACCTGGCACCACCCCGACGACCACCTTTTCGCCGTGGTCGCCAAAGGTATCGAGGCGCTGGCGCCCGCCGGATACGAGAGCGACATGCGGGCCTTCGGCGACGAATTGAGCGAGCGCGAGATCCGCGCGGTGTTCGCTTACGTCAAGGATTGGTGGCCGGCCGAGGTTCGCGCCCGCCAGCAGGACATCACCGCGCGCGCGAAGGAATCGAGGGACTGATGAACGACGTGATGCAGGGCGCCCAGCACGACACCAAGCAGAGCGGGAGCCAAGGCTGCTGCCACGGGCATCACGGGGCGGCCAAGGCGTCGGCGGCCTCGGCACGAGGCGGCGGTACGGGAAAGTACATCTGCCCGATGTGCCCCGGCGTGGAAAGCGACCACCCGGACTCCTGCCCCAAGTGCGGCATGGCGCTGGAGCCGGCGGCCCCGCAGCCGGCGCGGCAGACCAGGTACACCTGTCCCATGCATCCGGAGATCGTCCAGGACGAGCCCGGCCAGTGCCCCAAGTGCGGCATGGCGCTGGAGCCGGTGACCGTCAGCGCCGAGCCCGAGCGCAGCCCCGAACTCATCGACATGACGCGGCGCTTCGTGGTGGGCGCCGCGCTGACGGTGCCGGTGCTGGTGCTGGCGATGGGGCACTTCGTGCCCGGCCTGGGGCCGCTGCTGGAGCGGGCGCTGCCGGGCGCGCTGTCGACCTGGCTGGAACTGGTCTTCGCCACCCCGGTGGTCCTGTGGGCCGGCCGGCCGTTCTTCGAGCGGGGCTGGACCTCGGTCGTCACCCGCAACCTGAACATGTTCACCCTGATCGCGCTGGGCACCGGCGCCGCCTATGCCTTCAGCGTGGTGGCCACGATCGCGCCGGGCATCTTCCCGCCGGCCTTCCGCGGGCCGGAGGGCCAGGTCGGCGTCTATTTCGAGGCGGCGGCGGTAATCGTCGTGCTGGTGCTGCTGGGCCAGGTGCTGGAGCTGCGCGCCCGCGAGAAGACCGGCAGCGCCCTGCGCGCCCTGCTCGACCTCGCCCCGGCGACGGCGCGGCGGATCAGGGACGACGGCGCGGACGAGGAGGTGCCGCTCGACCGGGTCCGGGAAGGCGACCGCCTGCGCGTGCGTCCCGGCGACAAGGTGCCGGTCGACGGCGAGCTGCTGGACGGCCGCAGCTCGGTCGACGAATCCATGGTCACCGGCGAGCCGATCCCGGTGGAGAAGACCGCCGGTGACAAGGTGATCGGCGGCACGCTGAACCAGACCGGCAGCTTCGTCCTGCGCGCCGAGCACGTGGGCGCCGACAGCATGCTGGCGCAGATCGTGCAGATGGTCGCCGAGGCGCAGCGCTCGCGCGCGCCGATCCAGCGCGTGGCCGACGTGGTCGCCGGCTACTTCGTGCCGGCGGTGGTCGGCGTCGCCGTGGTCGCCTTCGTGGCCTGGGCGCTCTGGGGGCCGCCGCCGGCGCTGGCGCACGCGCTGGTGGTGGCGGTGTCGGTGCTGATCATCGCCTGCCCCTGCGCGCTGGGCCTGGCCACCCCGATGTCGATCATGACCGGCACCGGTCGCGGCGCCCAGGCCGGCGTGCTGATCAAGAACGCCGAGGCGCTGGAGCGCTTCGAGAAGGTCGACACCCTCATCGTGGACAAGACCGGCACGCTGACCGAGGGCAAGCCCAGGGTGGTGGCGGTCGAGCCCGAGAGCGGCCACGACGAGGCCGGGCTGCTGCGCCTGGCCGCCAGCCTGGAGCGCGGCAGCGAGCATCCCCTGGCCGCGGCCATCGTCGCGGCGGCGAAGGAGCGCGACCTGAGCTTGGCCGAGGCGGAAGACTTCGACGCGCCCACGGGCAAGGGGGTCACCGGCACGGTGGACGGGCGCAGGGTCGCGCTGGGCAACGTGCATCTGCTCCGCGACCTCGGCGTCCAGGCGGGCGGGCTGGGCGAGCGCGCCGACGCCCTGCGCGCCGAGGGGCAGACGGTGATGTTCGTGGTGGTCGACGGCCGGCCGGCCGGGCTGATCGGGGTCGCCGACCCGATCAAGCAGACCACCCCGCAGGCGATCGACGACCTGCGCCGCGACGGCATCCGCATCGTCATGCTGACCGGCGACAACCGCCGCACCGCGCAGGCCGTGGCGAGCAGGCTCGGCATCGACGAGGTGGAGGCCGAGGTGCTGCCGCAGCAGAAGGGTGAGATCGTGAAGAAGCACCGCGCCGAGGGCCGCGTGGTGGCGATGGCCGGCGACGGCGTGAACGACGCGCCGGCCCTGGCGGAGGCCGAGGTCGGCATCGCCATGGGCACCGGCACCGACGTCGCCATCCAGAGCGCCGGGGTCACCCTGGTCAAGGGCGACCTGGCCGGCATCGTGCGCGCCCGGCACCTGAGCCGCGCGGTGATGCGCAACATCCGCCAGAACCTGTTCTTCGCCTTCGTCTACAACGCGCTGGGCGTGCCGGTGGCGGCGGGCATCCTCTATCCCGTCGCCGGCATCCTGCTCAGCCCCATGATCGCCGCGGCGGCCATGAGCCTCAGCTCGGTCTCCGTCGTCGGCAATGCCTTGCGCCTGCGCGCCGTCAGGATATAAGGGTTAGTGTAGGCGGCGGTGGCGCGGCCGCCGCCGCAATCGGCGGGGATGGAGGGCGATCGCCATGCCGCGAAGTCTTCGCGACCGGGTGACAGCGGCCCGTAGGCGGAACCCGCGCGCGGCGCGACGGCCCTTGCGCGCCGGCATGCTGGTGCTCGTGCTGGCGCTGGCCGTGGCCGCCTGCGGGACGCGCTACCGGACACCCGAGCCGACGGTGCAGGACCGGGCGGTGATGGCGGAGGCGACCCAGACCGGGCTGGAGGACAAGGCCACTGGCGAGGGGCTGAACTGGACGAATCCAAAGAGCGGCCATCGCGGCACGGTGACGCCGCTGCGCACCTTCGAGGACGACGGCCGCCCCTGCCGCGAGTACCAGCAGACGGTGACGATCGAGGGCACGACGCTGACCGCCGTCGGCACCGCCTGCCGCGATGACGACGGCGAGTGGACGACGACGGAGTTCACGGGGTTCGAGACGGTTGGGCGGGCGCGCCGTTACGGACGCTATCCCTATCACGGCCGTTTTGCCTACGGGTATCCCTATTACGGGCACTATCCCTACGGCTTCCACCATCCCTTCCATCGCCGGCATCCGTTTCACCACCGGCACCGCTTCCATCTGGGCTTTCACCACCACTTCTGATGGCGGGTCGCGTCATCCCCGGTCCAGCAGGGCCAGCCAGTCGTCCTCGGACAGGATCTCCACGCCGAGTTCCCGCGCCTTGCGGGCCTTGGAGCCCGGATCGGCGCCGGCGACCACGTAGTCCGTCTTCTTCGACACCGAGCCGGAGACCTTGGCGCCCAGGCTTTCGGCGCGGGCCTTGGCCTCGCTGCGGGTCATGCGCTCCAGCGAGCCGGTGAACACCACCGTCTTGCCCGCGATCGGGCTGTTCGACGCGCGCGCCGGGGCCTGATAGGGCGCGACCTCGATGTCCTGCGCCTCCAGGTCCTCGATGACTTCGAGGTTGTGGTCCTCCTGGAAAAAGCCGCAGATCTCGTCCGCCACCTTCATGCCGATGGATTCGATGGCGCAGAGCTGGGCATAGTGCTCGCCCACCTCGTCCGGCTTCTTGGCTTCGTCCGGGTTGGCGGCGCGCTCCTTCGCGGCGGCGACCATGGCCTCGTGCCAGGCCCGCAGGCTGCCGTAGTGGCGGGCCAGCAGGCGGGCCGTGCTCTCGCCCACCTCGCGGATGCCGAGCGCATAGATGAAGCGGTCGAGCGACACCTTGCGGCTGTCATCGATGGCCTTGACCAGATTGCGCGCCGAGGTCTTGCCCCAGCCCTCGCGCCGCGCGATCTCGTCGACGCGGTCGGGCAGGCGGAAGATGTCCGCGGGAGTTTTCAGCAGACCGTCCTGCCACAAGGCCTCGATGTGCTTGGTGCCCAGGCCGTCGATGTCGAAGGCGTTGCGGCCGACGAAGTGCTTCAGCCGCTCCACCTGCTGATAGGGGCAGGCCAGCTCGCCGGAGCAGCGCGGCACGACCTCGCCCTCTTCGTGCACCACCGGCGTCTTCAGCTCGCAGGGGCAGACCTCCGGGAACGCGTAGGGCTCGGCATCGGCGGGCCGTTTGTCCTTCACGACGCCGACGATCTGCGGGATGACGTCGCCGGCGCGCTGGACGACGACGGTGTCGCCCTCGCGCACGTCCTTGCGGGCGATCTCGTCGGGGTTGTGCAGCGTGGCGCGCGAGACCACGACGCCGCCGACCGCGATCGGCTCCAGGATCGCCACGGGGGTCAGCGCACCGGTGCGCCCCACCTGGATGGCGATTCGGTGCAGCAGGGTCTGCGCCTGTTCCGGCGGGAACTTGTGCGCGATGGCCCAGCGCGGCGCGCGGGAGACGTAGCCCAGGCGCTCCTGCAGGGAGATGTCGTTGACCTTGTAGACCACGCCGTCGATCTCGAAGTCGAGCTCGGCACGGCGCCCCTCGATGTCGCGGTAGTAGGCCAGCACGTCGTCCACGCCCTGGCACAGGTCCGCCGGGTCGTTTACGCGGAACTTCCAGTCCTGGAAGCGGCGGCGCACATCCCACATCGTCTCCGCGATCGGGGCCGAAATCTCGCCCCAGGCATAGGCCAGGAAGTGCAGGGGCCGCTCGCGCGTCACCCGCGGGTCGAGCTGGCGCACCGAGCCCGCCGCGGCGTTGCGCGGGTTGGCGAAGGTCGGCTTGCCGGCGGCCTTCTGGCGCGCGTTCAGCTCCTGGAACTCGTGGCGGTCCATGTAGACCTCGCCGCGCACCTCCAGGGTCGCCGGCCAGTCGCCCTCGGGCAGGCGGTCGGGCACGTCGTCGATGGTCAGGACGTTGCGGGTGATGTCCTCGCCCTCGGTGCCGTCGCCGCGGGTGGCCGCCCGCACCAGCCGGCCGTGTTCGTAGCGCAGGGCGCAGGACAGGCCGTCGATCTTGGGCTCGGCGACCACCTCGACCGGCGCGTCCGCCTTGAGGCCGAGGAAGCGGCGGATGCGGTCGAAGAAGTCGCGCACCTCCGCTTCCTCGAAGGCGTTGGACAGCGACAGCATCGGCACCGCGTGGCGCACCTTGGCGAAGCCGGCGGCCGGCGGCGCACCCACCTTGCGCGACGGGCCGTCGGCGCGCAGCAGGTGCGGGAAGCGCCGCTCGATGGCCTCGTTGCGCAGGCGCAGGGCGTCGTAGTCGGCGTCGGAGATTTCCGGCGCGGCTTCCTGGTAGTACAGCCGGTCGTGGTAGGCGATTTCCTTGGCGAGCCGCGCCAGCTCCGCGCGCGCCTGGCTTTCGCTGAGCTCGTCCACCGCGATGTCGGGGTGGCCCTCGGGGATGTCCTCGCGCGAGATCGTCTCCGCTGCCATCGCCAGCACCTCTTTTGCTCGGCCTGACGCGGCTCGCGCCGCGTCCCCCTCCCTGGCCCTCCCCCACGGGGGAGGGGACGTTGTCACGAACGGTTGTGCGGCCCTCCCCCACGGGGGAGGGGACGTTGTCACGAACGGTTGTGCGGCCCTCCCCCACGGGGGAGGGGACGTTGTCACGAACGGTTGTGCACACTCAGTCCCGGTCCCTTCCCCCTTGGGGGAAGGCCAGGATGGGGGACGCGCCGGCGGGCGCGTCACGCCGCGCCCATCAGCTTGTCCGCCGCCGCGCGCGCCTCCTCGGTCACCTGGGCGCCGGAGAGCATGCGCGCGATCTCCTCGCGGCGCTCTTCCGGCGACAGCGCCGAGACGTCGGTGACCACGGCCTCGCCCTTCGCCGTCTTGGCCACCCGCCAGTGGTGGTCGGCGCGCGCGGCCACCTGCGGCGAGTGGGTGACGACCAGGATCTGGCGCCCCTCGGCCAGGCGGGCCAGGCGCTCGCCCACCGCCGCCGCCGTGGCGCCGCCGATGCCGCTGTCGACCTCGTCGAACACCAGGGCGCGCAGCGGACTGACCTGCGCCAGCACCACCTTCAGCGCCAGCAGGAAGCGCGACAGCTCGCCGCCCGAGGCGATCTTGCCCAATGGGCCGGGGCTGGCGCCGGGGTTGGTGGCGACCTCGAAGCGCACCCGCTCCACCCCGGTCGCGCTCCACTCGTCCTCCGTCAGTGGCTCCAGCCGGGTCTTGAAGGTCGCCTTGTCCAGCTTCAGCGGCGGCAGTTCGGCATTGACGGCGGCATCCAGCCTTTCGGCGGCTTCGGCCCGCGCGCGAGAGAGCGCCTCCGCCGCCGCGACGTAAGCGTCGCGCGCCGCCTGCGCCCGGCGGGCCAACTCGCCCAGATGTTCGCCGCCGCTGTCGATGGCTTCCAGCCGCCCGGCGAAATCGTCGCGCAGGGCGGGCAGCTCGTCCACCGTGACATGATGCTTGCGCGCCATCTCCTTCAACGCGAAGTAGCGGTCCTCGATCTCCTGCTGCTGCCCGGCGTCCAGCTCGATCTCGCTGGACAGGGACTGCAGGTGGGCCAGGGCGTCCTCGCTCTCGGCCATCGCCCGGTCCAGGGCCTCCAGGACCGGGTTCAGCGCTTCGCCGCCGGCCTCGCCCACGCGGTCCAGCGCGCGCCGCGCCTCCGCCAGGCGGGCGTCGGCGCCGGCGCCGTCCTCGCCGCCGGTCAGCGCCGTCACCGCCGCGTTGAACGCGGTCAGCAGCTTCTCCGCGTTCATCAGGCGGGCGCGCTGCTCGGCCAGCCGCGCCTCCTCGCCCGGCTCCGGGGCCAGGGAGTCCAGCTCCTCGACGGCATGGCGCAGGAAGGCCTCGTCCTGGCGGGCGCGCTCCAGCTCCGCCTCGGCGCGGCGGCGGGCCTCGGCGGCCTCGCGCCAGGCCCGGAAGCGCGCGCCGACCTCGCCGACCCGCGCCTCCAGCCCGCCGAAGGCGTCGAGCAGGGCGCGGTGGCTGCCGGAGTCCAGAAGGCCGCGCTGCTCGAACTGCCCTTGCACCTCGACCAGGGTGTCGGCCAGCTTGCGCAGCAGGCTGACCGAGACCGGCTGGTCGTTGACGTAGGCGCGGCCGCGGCCGTTGCGGCCCAGCACCCGGCGCAGGACCAGGTGGTCGTCCTCGGCGGCGATGTCGTGCTCGGCCAGGATGGCCTCGGCGGGATGGTGCGGGGGCAGGTCGAAGGCGGCGGTGACCGAGGCCTGCTCGGCGCCCTGGCGCACCAGGCCGCTGTCGGCCCGGTTGCCCAGCGCCAGTCCCAGCGAATCGAGGAGGATGGACTTGCCGGCGCCGGTCTCGCCGGTCAGCGCGCAGAGTCCCGGGGTGAAGTCGATCCGCAGGCGCTCGATCAGGACGACGTCGCGGATGGCGAGGCTGAGCAGCATGGCCGCGCCTAGCCGAGGGAGTCCCAGACCTGGGCGATCCAGCTCTTGTCGTCGGCCTCCGGCTTGATGTTGCGGCCGGTCAGCAGCTCGTAGCTGTCCACGTACCACTCGCTGCCGGGATAGTTGTGGCCCAGGACCGCGGCGGTCGCCTTCGCTTCCTCCTTGATCCCGAGCGCGAGGTAGGCCTCGACCAGGCGGTGCAGCGCCTCGGGCACGTGGCTGGTGGTCTGGTACTCCTCGATCACCGCGCGGAAGCGGTTGATCGCCGCCAGGTAGTGCCCCTTGTTCAGATAGAACCGGCCGATCGTCATCTCCTTGCCGGCCAGGTGGTTCTCCGTCAGGTCGAGCTTCAGCCGGGCATCGCGGGCGTATTTGCTCTCCGGGAAGCGGCGCACGACCTCCTGCAGGGATTCGCGGGCCTTGCGCGTCATCTCCTGGTCGCGGCGGACGTCGGAGATGCGTTCGTAGTAGCTGAGCGCCTTCAGGTAATAGGCGTAGGAAACGTCGCGGTTGCCGGGGTGGAGCTGGATGAAGCGGTCGAGCGCGTTGATTGCGTCGTCGTAGGCGTTGTTCTGATAATGGGCGTAGCCGGCCATGAGCTGAGCCTTGGAGGCCCAGACGGAATAGGGGTGCTGGCGCTCCACCTCGTCGAAGAGCTTGGCGGCTTGTTCGTGATTCCCGGCCTCCAGTTCGTCCATGGCGTTGTTGTACAGCTCGGCCACCGAGCGCTCGACGTACTCCGGCTCCTCGTCGCCGTTCGAGCAGGCGGCGACACCGAGGGCCAACACGGCCATCAGTGCCAGGGACGCGACGGCGCGCGGCCAACCGCGGCGGGGGCGGGGCGGGAATGTGGACTGCAACGCGATCATCATTTTCGCTGTGGTGCCTTGCTTTCGCCGGCGGGGGGCGGCCTTCGTCGCCCAGGCCACGCACGCGGTGGCAAGACACTACTAAGAACCCCGGCGCGCCTCAAGCGGTTGGAGCCACGGGGTCCGGCGCGCTTGCGCGGCCCGGCGGACGGTCACGCCCAGGCCGCCACGGCGCGGTCGGGGACGGTCGCGCCGCCAGCCTCGCCGGCGAGCCCGAGTTCCTCGGTCGTGGGCGCGACCCAGGCCCATGCATGCTCGCTGGCGAAAAGGGCCTGCAGCAGCCGCAGGTTCAGGGCATGCCCGGCGCGAACCCCGGAGAAGTGGCCGATGATCGGCGCTCCCGCCAGGTAAAGGTCGCCCACGGAGTCGAGCAGCTTGTGCCGCACGAACTCGTCCGGATAGCGCAGCCCGCCCTCGTTCAGCACGGCCTCGCCGTCGATCACCACGGCGTTGTCCAGCGAACCGCCCTGGGCGAGGCCAGCCTTGCGCATGCGGTCCACCTCATGCAGGAAGCCGAAGGTGCGCGCGCGGGCCAGCTCGCGCTTGTAGCTCGCGGCGTCCAGGCGCACCGAAAGCTCCTGGCGGGCGATGACCCGGTTGTCGAAGTCGATCCGGAAGTCCAGGCTCAGCCCGCGCGCGGCCGGCTGCAGGCTGGTGCCGCGGCCGCCGTCCTCGACCCGGACCGGTCGGCGGATCCGGATGGCGCGGCGCACGGCCGGCTGGCGCACGACCCCGGCGCACTCCACCAGAAAGACGAAGGGCGCCGCGCTGCCGTCCATCACCGGCACCTCGGGGCCGTCCAGCTCCGCCACGACGTTGTCGATCCCCAGGCCGGCCAGGGCGGAAAGCAGGTGCTCCACCGTGGCCACCTGCGCGCGCTCCGTGGCGACCGTCGTGCACAGCGGGGTTTCCCTGGCGAAGCGCCAGGTTGCCGGAATCTCCGGGGCTCCGGAGAGGTCACGGCGGCGGAAGACGATGCCCCGCCCGGCCTCCGCCGGGTACAGGGTCATGGTCACCCTGGCGCCGCTGTGCAGGCCGATGCCGGAACACCGGATGCGGTTCTTCAGCGTGTGCTGGCAGGCATGCCGACCGCGACCCGCCACCCCCGACGTGCCGGCCGCGGCCGAGCGCTGCATCCCCTCTAAACTCCCCATGGAGAGTCCCCCGTGAACCTGTGTGCCGTCTCCGCCCGCGCGGACCGTGCCAGCGCCTCGACCTGAGCGGATTTGGCCCGGCCTTGCTCGCAGACAACGCAGGCGGCGATGCCGTCCTGCCTCCTTGCCGATACCGCGTTGCCGGCCGTTGCGGCATCCGTTTTCTTGTTCCGCTGTTTCGGCCTGTGCGTCTTTTCTATTGCGTGTCTTATATCGTTCACTTCGGAAGCGACGGCGATAACGTTTGTAGCAGTGTTGTAATGCCCCGTCGTCGACTCTTGCGATGCAATGTAGGGCGCGAGGGGCTTTGACCTCAAATCAATCTTTGTTACGGATTGTTACAGCCGAAACGCAAGCTTTTCCGCGCCCTTCCGCCGAGCTTCGTGAGCGCGATCCGTCAGCGAACAGCTCGGTGGTATCCAGTCGCGGCGCATCGATATCCCCTGTCGGCGGCAATCCGTCAAACAGATTTTCTCGTCGTTTCACATCCCGTCGGTGACGGGTGTCGTCCGCGGGACGGGGGCGGGCGGTTGCTTGCAGGCCCTCGCGCAAGAAGGTCGGGACGGCGGCCCGGCGCCACGGGTCCCCCTCGACATCCGCGTGGTGGGACGGCGCGGGTGCGTCGCGCCCGGTCCCCCCGGTCTGCCGCGTGTGGCCCGGGCCGCCGCCCGACAAGTCGCTCCGGCACGGCGGACCGTGCCGGACGGGCGGCGGCCGGCTGGAGGCGTCACCGGCCGCCGCCGCTGTCCGCCGCAGGCCTCAGTTGGCCTGGCGGCGGAGGAAGGCCGGGATGTCGAGCTGGTCCTCCTCCATGGCCCGGCCGTCGCCGCGGTCGGCCGGCTCCAGCCCGGACAGCCGCGGCTGCGCCGACGCTTCGCGGGCACGCGGAGCCTGCGGGCGCGGCTCGGCCGCGGGGGCGGGCTGGGTCCGCTCGGTCCGGGCGGCCGCGAGCTGCGGCTCCTCGGCGCGGCGGGGAGTCTCGCGCGGTGCCTCGGGCTCGCTGCCCTGCACCGCGCGCGCGGCGCCGGTGACGCGGGCGATCAGGCTGCTCGCCCGGCCGCGCGCGCCGCCGGCCGGTCGCACCGTCTTCGGCTTGGTCTCGCGGGTCCCGTCGGCACCCGGCGCGAAGCCCTTGGACTCGGCCTGGGCCTGCGCGCCGGGAGCGGCGAAGTTCGGACGCCGCGGCGCCTTGACGGGCTCGGGTGCGATGAAGGCCTCTTCGCGGTCGAGCACCAGCGGGTCCTCGCCATCGTCCTCCGGCGAATCGGCGATGGCCGCGTTGCCGCTGGACATGGCCGCCGGCGCGCCGCCGCCGGAGGTCTCGGCCGTGGCGGGGACCGCCTCCCCGGTGGACTCGGCGGCGGTCGCCGTCGCCGCCGTCGCGGGCGTGGGCTGCCCGGGCTCGGCGGCGGGCCGACGCTGGGCCGCCGGCGCCTCCTGGCCCTGACCCTGGCGCGGTTGTTCGTTGGAGACCACGGAGAGGGTGACCGGCCGGTTCTGCCGCTGCTCCTCCGACTCGATGCCGGTGGCGACCACGGAGATCCGCATGTCGCCCTCCATCGAGGCGTCGTAGGTGGAGCCGAAGATGATGTTGGCCGCCTCGTCCACCTCGTCGCGGATGCGGTTGGCCGCCTCGTCCACCTCGAACAGCGTCAGGTCCGGGCCGCCGGTGATGTTGATCAGCACGCCGCGCGCGCCCTTCATCGAGACGTCGTCCAGCAGCGGGTTGGAGATCGCCGCCTCGGCCGCCGCGATGGCGCGGTTCTCGCCCTGGGCCTCGCCGGTGCCCATCATCGCCTTGCCCATCTCGGTCAT
>CAZLNO010000054.1:0-25696 GCA_964561005.1 uncultured Rhodovibrionaceae bacterium
ATGAGGTCCTCGTCCTGAGCTTGTCGGACACGCAGTCGACGCCCTTGGGCGTCAAGGACGAGTCTCCTCAAAAGCCGGGCGGTATCACACGCCTTCCAGGCGATCCTGGCCGGGGCTCTTCTGGAAGTGGCCGCGGTAGCAGCGGGAGAAGTGCGAGGCCGAGACGAAGCCGCAGGCCAGGGCGACGTCCATCACCGGCATCGAGGTGTGGACCAGCAGGCCGCGCGCCCGCTCCAGCCGCAGCTCCAGGTAGTAGCGCATCGGCGTGCACCCGAGATAGGTGCGGAACAGCCGTTCGAGCTGCCGCGTCGACAGCGCCGCGTGCTCGGCCAGCTCGGCGCAGGAGACCACCTCCTCCAGGTTGTTCTCCATGTGCTCGATCACCTTCAGCAGCCGGCGATGCCGCGTGCCGAGGCGCAGGTGGTGCGGCATGCGCTGGTGGTCGCTGCTGGCGCGGATGTGCTGGTGGATGAAGTTCTCGGCCACCTCGCGCGCCAGCGCCGGGCCGTGGTCGGCGGTGATGATGCTGAGCATCAGGTCGATCGCCGCCGTGCCGCCGCAGCAGGTGAAGCGGTCGCGGTCGATCTCGAACAGCTCGCCGGTCAGGTCGAGGTCGGGGAACTCCTCGCGGAAGGCGTCGAGGAACTTCCAGTGCAGCGTGCAGCGATATCCCTCCAGCAGCCCGGCGCGCGCCAGCACGTAGGTCGCGTCCGAGACCGCGCCGACCGGCACGCCCATCCGGGCCTGCTTGCGCAGCCAGGCGAGCACCCGCTTGTTGTCGAAGCGCCGCGCCTCCACCCCGCCGCAGACGATGATGGCGTCGGGCCGGTCGATCTCGTCCAGGCCGCGGTGGCCCATGATGTCGACGCCGTTGGAGGCGGTCACCGCGCCGCCGTCCGGCGAGACGATGGTCCAGTCGTACAGCCGCTGGCCCGAGATGTCGTTCGCCGCGCGGTAGGGCTCCACGGCGGAGGTGAAGGCCAGCATGGAGAACCGCGGAATCGGCAGGTAGACGATCCACTTCGAGCCGCCGCCGCCGGTGCGGACCTTGCCGTTGACGCCCGACCCGTTGAACTTCCCGCCGTCCGAACTCGCGGTCTCGTGGCGCGTCAGGATGTCGGTCTCGCTCATCGCCGTTCTCCGTCCCGTCCCCGGCGCCCGGACGCCCTCAGCGCGGCGGCGGATCGGCCTGCGCGCGGGACCAGATCGGCGCGAAGCGCAGGATCCGAATGCCGGGCTGCATCGCCGGGTTGAACAGGCTGTTGTGCCAGTAGGTGGCCTGGTAGTCCGGGTCGGCCTCGCCCAGCTCGCTCACCGTGCACGGCAGCGTGTAGCGCTGGCGGTTGTGCTGGAAGTCGAGCACGCACTCGCCGCGCTCCAGCAGGTCCTGCACCAGCGGCACCGCCGCGCCGAACAGCGCGGTCAGGCGGTCGGAGAACTCGGCCGCGTCCTGGAAGTATTCGGCGGCCAGCTTCTTGATGGCGGTTTCGTGGCGCTCGCGCGGGTCGAGGTGCTTCTTGACCATGTGCCGGAACTCGCTGGCCGGCCAGTCCGACTCCAGCTTGTTCAGCACCGTGACGATGCGGGCGCGGTCCTCCGCGTCCTCGGGCAGCCGCACGAAGGGGCGCATGCCGTCCTGCGGTCGGCCGTCGGCATGGCGCACGGCGGCCTGGCGGATCAGGCACTGCCACTTCAGGAAGGCTCGGCGCAGCTCCGCCTGAGAGGCGTCCAGGTGCACGACGTTCGGTTCACCGGCCATGTCGCAGCCCCCTTTCGTCCCGGTGTCGGGAAGGAGTCTACCCGGGTCTGGGCTGAAAGCCAACCATTTTCGCCAGGATTTAGACCGCTTCTATACCAAATCGACCCACTGGGCGCGACGCTGTGCCCGCATCTGGTCGAGTCCCTCCAGCAGGGCGGCCCCGGCGATCAGGCTCGCGCCCAGGCCGTCGCGCAGCGTGAAGGGGTCATCGGTCAGCGCGGTGGCGCTCACGGCCGCGGCCAGCACCTCGCAGATGTACAGCACCGACACCCGGCCGGGCTCCAGCCTGCCCGCGCCCCAGAGCAGCAGCGCCGTGATCGGGATGATGATCCCGACGGCCAGCGCAAAGGCCAGCGGCCACGCCAGCGGGTCGACCTGCACGGGCAGGCCCCAGCCGCCCGGCTGCAAGGGAATCAGCGCCGCCGAAACGAGGGTGGCGCCGAGGAAGGTCAAGAAGGTCTTTTCCACCTCCAGTCCGCTCGGCAGCTTGTGGGCGCAGGTGGCGCCCAGCGCGAACAGCACGCCGGACAGCAGGCCCATCCACTCGCCCTCGCCGCGCGGCACCGGCAGCCCGCCCTCGAAGCCGAGGACCACCGCCGCGCCGACCAGCCCGAGCAGAATGGTCAGGCCGCGCAGCGCGCCGACCTTGTGGTCCAGCGCCAGCAAGGCCAGCAGCGTGCCCCAGATCGGCGCCAGGTAGAACAGCAGCGTCACCCGCACGACCTCGCCGGTCAGCAGCGCGTGGTTCCAGGTCGCCAGCATCGCCCCGGTCAGTCCGCCGGTGGCCAGCAGCAGGACGCCGGCGCGACGCAGGTTGCGCGCCCGGCGCAGGGCGAAGGGGAGCAGCGCGGCGGTCGCCAGGCCGTAGACGGCCAGGCTGGCCCAGTCGCCGGCCAGACCCTGGCCCGCCAGCGCGCGCAGCGGCAGCCACCAGCACCCCCAGATCAGGGCCGAGACGGCGACGCCCAGCGTGGCGAGGACGGTCACGGGCTGCGTCATGGCGGGGCGGCGCGGTGCTGATGGCGGAACACGGGCATGCCGCCGAGATACGCCAGCGCGGGTCGCGTGTCAGCCCCGCATCGCGATCATCTGGCTTCGATCTCTACAGGCGCCCGCCCAGCAGGGCGTCGAATAAAGCGGCCCCGACAGCGAAGAGGCCGCCGAAAAGGACCAGGAAAAGGATCAGCCGGAACAGCGCCGTCCCGGCGGCGAAGCCGAGCCCGAAGCGGAAGCCGAAGGCCAGCGGGCGCTCGGACGTCCCTCGGGGCCGCCCGGCCTCGCACCCGCCGGGGTCCGGCCGAGGTCGCACCGGGCGCCTTCCGGCCCGCGCGTTGTCCGCGGAGTCCCGACGCGCGGCCGCCGGACCCGCCGCGCCGCGCAGCCGCCGGGCCGCCCTGTAGGCCGCGTTCGCCGCCCGCGCCCGAAAGCGCCGGCGCACGGGTGGGGGGCTTTCGCCGTCGCTCACGCAACGCCCTCACGTCGGGGTGGATGTCTGCTATATTTCTATCCGAACTTCGCGGCGGAGGAAACAACTCCGGCATGATTGCGAACCGCCGGAAGTGTAATACCATGACCGCGCACGCAGGTTTCCGCAACGACAAGGAAATGGACAGGGAAGGCACGCTCATGCACTGTATCCTCGCCGCCGTCGACGGCTCCGACCACGCTTTCAAGGCCTTCGAGTTCGCCGTCGACCTGGCGCAGAAGTACGAGGCGCGGCTGATCGCGCTCTACGCCGTCAGCGAGCGGCCGCTGACCGACGCCGAGCGGCGGATGGCCGAGAACGAGTACCTTGGCGATATCGTGGAAAACCTGAACGTCGGCGGCCTCATGGAGGCCAAGGGCGACCCGCGCCTGGTGGCGCGCGAGCTGCTGACACAGCACGCCGACACCTGGCTGCAGGTGCGGCAGGCGATCGCCCGGCGCTATCTCCACGAGGCCGAGGAGCGCGCGAAGGCGAAGGGGTTTCACGCGCTGGAGCAGGTCATCGAGGAGGGCGACCCCGTCGAGACCGTGCTGGAAACCGCGAAGGCGCGCGGCGCCGACTGCATCGTGACCGGCAGCCGGGGGCTCAGCGACTTCGCCGGCACCTTCCTCGGCAGCGTCTCGCACCAGATCGCGCACCGCGCCGAGTGTACCGTCATCACCGTGAAATGATCATCACGGCGAAATGATCGGCGCCGGGCCGCGATGCCTTGACCCCGGCCGTCCCCGGGTCCATTCGACGGGGAAAGGAGGTCGGCCATGGCCCGGCGAGAGCAGCTTCAGACGGTCCCGCCCGAGCGCGCCGCGGGCACGCCCCGGCCCGACGCGGCGCAGGAGCGCGTGGCCGATTTCGTCCATGCGGCCATGGTGCAGAACATCACCCTGGCCGACCGCAAGGCCGGAATTCTGTTCACCCTGGTCTCCGCCGCCCTGCTGTTCCTGTTCACCCGGTCGCCGGGCGCCTTCGACAGCCTGGCGGGCGTGCTGTGGCTGATCGTGGTGGTCTGCCTGGTGGGCGCGGCGGCCTGCGCCTTCGTGGTGATCTTCCCGCGCGTGCGCCACGGCTCGGACAACCTGCTGTTCTGGGGCGACATCGCCCGCCTGCGCAGTGCGGAGGCCTATCTGGAGGCTGTCTGCGGGCGCGACGCAACGACGCTGGCCCGCGGCAAGCTGGCCTATTGCCATGACCTGGCGTGCATCTGCGCGCGGAAGTTCCGGCTGCTGCGCGCGGCGATGATCTTCGCGGCGGCGGGACTGGTTCTGTTCCTGGTGCTGCTCGGGCTGGGCCTGCCGCTGACCGATAACGGCAGGCCGCCCGTCCTGTAGTTTTCCAACGTCTTCACAGCGACGTGATTGTGTTGACGACCAAGAGGCTCAGGTACAACCAGACGACAGTTCGAAAAATCATGGCGCCTCGCTCCGTGCTCTACACCGACCAGCCCCTCGAACACCTGAACCGTAGCCGATAAACTTTTAAAAAATCGCTTATGACATTCGCTTGTTTCGGACGCGGCGCGGTTTGCCGCGCGCGCCGAGGCCACATATCTTCCAGGGAGCGGCCCCAGGGCCGAGCGCTGCCAGAGGAGGGCAAAGACGCCATGAGCGAAATCCCGGACGACGCGAAGGTTCGCAAGAGCGATGCCGAGTGGCGCGCGCAGCTCACCCACGAGCAATACCGCGTGACCCGGCGCGGCGCGACGGAACCGCCCTTCGCCAACGCCTATCACGACGAGAAGACCCCCGGCGTGTATCGCTGCGTCTGCTGCGACCAGCCGCTGTTCGGCTCGGATACCAAGTTCGACAGCGGCACCGGCTGGCCCAGCTTCACCGCCCCGGTCGCCGAGGATGCGGTGGCGTACAGGACCGACCGCGGCCTGCTGTTCCAGACCCGGACCGAGGTGCTGTGCCGGCGCTGCGACGCGCACCTGGGCCACGTCTTCGACGACGGCCCGCCGCCCACCGGCAAGCGCTACTGCATGAACTCGGCGGCGCTGCGCCTGGTGCCGGAAGCGTGAAAGGCGACCGCCATCCCGAGCGCTACCCGCGCGTCGCCCTGGTCACCGGCGGCGCGCGGCGGATCGGCCGGGCGATCGTCCTGGACCTGGCCGCGCACGGCTGGGACGTGGCCGTGCACTACAACCGCTCCGCGGAGGACGCCGAGAAGATCGTCGAGGCCGTCGCCGGCCAGGGGCGGCGCGCCGTCGCCCTCGCCGGCGACCTGGGCCGCGAGGACGATGTGGCCGCCCTGGTGCCGCGCGCGGTCGAGGCGCTGGGTCCCTTGGGCCTGCTGGTCAACAACGCCTCGGTGTTCGACTGGGACGACCCCCACGTCGCCTCGCGAGAGAGCTGGGACCGCCATTTGGAACCCAACCTGCGCGCGCCCTTCGTGCTGACCCAGGCCTTCGCCCGCCAGCTTCCCGCCGAGGCGGGTGGCGTGGTGGTCAACCTGCTCGACACCCGCGTCTGGAACCCTTCTCCCGGCTTCACCAGCTACACGCTGTCCAAGGCCGGGCTGTGGACGCTGACCCGCATGCTGGCGCTGGAACTGGCGCCGCGCATCCGCGTCAACGGCATCGGCCCCGGCCCGGCCCTGCCCTCGCCCCGGCAGAGCGAGGCCGACTTTGCCGCGCAGTGCGCGCGGATGCCGCTGGGCATCGGCACCTCCCCCGCTGAAATCTGCCAGGCCGTGCAGTTCATCCTTGCCGTGCGCGCGATGACGGGGCAGATGATCGCCCTGGACGGCGGGCAGCACCTGGGCTGGGCCCTGCCCGGCGCGACCGCCCCGCCGATCGAGTAGCCACACGGGCAAGCCGGGAGCGACGAGGGCGACGGGGGAACATCGGCCATGGCCGGAAAGAAGCAGTCGGACGCGACGCGGAAGAACGTGAAGGCGACGCAGGTCACCGCGCAGCGGATGTTCGTGCGGGACCTCACGATCACCAGCCACCTGGGAGTGTCCGAGCGCGAGCGCGCCAAGCCGCAGCGCCTGCGCATCAACGTCGAGCTGGAGGTCGCCCCGCAGCGGCCCATCGACGACGACCCGCAGAACATCGTGGACTACCGCTGGGTGGTGCCCTCGATCCGGGAAATCGCCCGCGACGGCGCGCCCCGGCTGCTCGAGAGCCTGGCCGACCGCATCGCGGACAGCTGCTTCTACGACCCGCGCACGCGCCGCGTGCGGGTGCGGATCGAAAAGCTCGACCGCTATTCCGATGCCGCCGGCGTGGGAATCGAGGTGGAGCATCAGCGCCACGACGCTTGACTGTCCCTCTCGCACGCACCTGCCACCGGTGCATTTCGGTGGCAAGGAACTGCGAAAGTTGTACACAGGGCATTTACGGTGTCGAAACGCGGACGCGCTCCCCATCGCTCTCCCTTGCACATGAAGCTCTTATGACACTTGACAACGGCGAACGTGTGCAAAATCAACAGCTTAGCTAGATTGCACATTTTTTGTGCAAGGCATGGCGACTCTTGGAGTTGCGCCGCTCGCGCGTCGTCTTCACGTGGCTGCCCACAAGCTTGTCCACAGCTTTGGTGGATCACTGCACACAGCCCCCGCGACCGGACTGATTCCCCTACCACGCGGCGACATCCGGGCCACGCGATCGCGCGCGGACTCGCTGGCCGGCCGGCGCCCGCGACGGAGGTCAGGGCGGGGCGACCCTGACCTCCAACGCGCGGGGCAAAGCGATCCGCATGGCCGAGGCCCGGAAGGGGCAGGGGGCCTCGGCCCTGGCGACGACAGTCACGGGGGCGACGGCCATCGCCGAGGGGCCAACGGGCGCCGCCGACCGAGGGGGCGTCGGCGGCGATCGGAACGGGCCCAGGGGAAGACCCGTTCCCGTGCCCTTGCCCGGAGAATGGGCCCGAACGATCCAACCCGCAGTGACCGCCGTCACAGGCCGACCCTCGTCTCCAGTACGACCGGCCGTTGATTTTGACGCGTTATCCCGGATGCGATGGCGCGCGCGGTGCCGCGTGGCGGATCCGCGATGGGGCGGCACGGTGGCACGGGATTGCTTGATGGAAGGCCTATCGTGAGAGGCCTGCCGGTCGGCGTTCGCCCGGTGACGGTCTTTCGCCCGGTGACGGTCAAGGACAAAAGCCGCCGGATCAGGCCTCGGCCGGGGGGCGGCGCTTGAAGATCTGCTGCGCGGTGAAGGTCATCACCGCCTCGTCGTTCTGGTTCTTGATGGTGTAGGCGATGCGCACCCGGCCGCGGTCGGGGCGCGAGGACGAGGGCGTCGCCTCCGCGACCTCCAGTTCCACGTGCAGGGTGTCGCCGGGATACACGGGCTTCAGCCAGCGCAGCTCGTCCATGCCCGGCGAGCCCATCGAGCAGGCCGTGAAGATGTTCTGCTGAATCACCATGCGGAACGCCGCCGACAGCGTGTGGAAGCCGCTGGCGATCAGGCCGCCGTACTGGGACTCCGCCGCCGCCACCTTGTCGATGTGGAAGGGCTGCGGGTCGTGCTTGAAGGCGAAGTCGATAATCTCCGCCTCGCTCAGCGTGACGCCGCGGGTGACGAAGCGGCGGCCGACGTGAAAGTCCTCGAAGTACAGCGCGTCGCGGTCCGGCATCGTGACTCCTTTGTCTTCCTTTGTCCGGTGGCCCTTGGGCGATGGCCCTTGTCCAGTGGCGGGGTGCGCATTATGCCCGCGCCGCCGCCGCCGGACCAGGGTGTCGGCGCCTCAGGGCCGCCAGAAGGGCTTGTCGGACTCGCGGCGCACCTCTTCCCACGACAGCCCGATGTCGCGGCGCAGGCGGGCGTCCAGGTCAGCCAACTGCGCCCGCTCCGCCGCCCGGCGCTGCCACGCCAGAACGCCCCGCCCGGCACGAAGCGGCAGGGCCGCGACCCAGCGCGCGATGCCCGCGCCGCTGGGCAGGGGAAGGGTCACCGTCAGGGTTAAGGCCTTGCGCGTCATCGTCTCTCTCCTTGCTGGCTCGCCGTCGATGCGGGACAGCCTGGCGTGACAATCGTCCCGTCGCTATCCGAGCCTTGTCCGCCGCCGAGGGCGCCCGAGCGGCGCCGGCGACCGGATACCACCCGCATTGATTCCTTTGCCGCTATCGGATGTGACAATCCGGGCGCCATCGGAACCGCCGTGCCGGCACCTCGCGACATTGGGGTCGTTTTGCCGCATCCGCGCGGGGCACGGCGAGTCAATCTCATCCCTTGCGTTCGGTCGTGCCGGATGATATTGTATCCATACACTGTGGCAAGGTGGCGTCGTCGTTCGGAGGTGTTATGGGTAACAGGCGGGCACAATCAGGTCAATCGGAATATTGTACGGATACACTCTGGCGCCCCGACATCGCCGGCCGATCGGGCGCGCTGTACCGCATCATCGCGGAGGCGCTGGCCGAGGACATCGCCGGCGGACGCCTGCCGCCCGGCACGCGGCTGCCGACGCACCGCGCCCTGGCCGAGCGGCTCGGCGTGACCGTGGGAACGATCACCCGGGCCTATGCCGACGCCGAGCGCCGCGGTCTGGTGGAGGCCACCGTCGGCCGCGGCACCTTCGTGCGTCAGCAGCCCGCCGGCAGCGGCGTCGCCGACTGGATGCCCACCGAGGGCAGCGGCTATGGCGCGGCCTTCCTGGCAACTGCCCCGGCACGGCCGGCCGGACCGGCGATGGATGCGCAGGTCGCGGCGGGGCACGGATCGGCGGCGGTCGGCGGGCCGCTGATCGACCTCAGCGCCAACTACCCGGTGGCGAGCTATCTGGCCTCCGCCCTGCTGCCGGGTCTCGACGGACTGCACAACACCAAGCGGCTGAACGCGATCGCCGGCTATCAGCCCGCCCAGGGACACCCCGACCAGCGGGCGGCCGGCGCGCGCTGGCTCGCCAGCTTCGGCCTGGAGGCTGAGTGCGAGGAGATCGTCGTGGTGCCCGGCACCCAGGGCGGGCTGCACGTGACGCTGGCCGCCCTCACCCGGCACGGCGACACCCTGCTGACCGAGACGCTGACCTGGCCGGGCATGCACCTCTTCGCGCAGCGCCACGGCCTGCGGCTGCTGCCCGTGGCGATGGACGCGGACGGCCTGCGCCCCGAGGCGCTGGAAGAGGCCGCGCGGCGCAGCCACGCGCGGGTCCTCTATTGCATCCCGACGCTGCACAACCCGACCAACACCACGATGCCGCCGGCGCGCCGGCGCGAGATCATGGCCGTGGCGGCGGCGGAGGGGCTGACCGTGATCGAGGACGACGTCTACGGCTTCCTGGCGGACTCGGCCCAGACGCCGCTGTCCGCCATCGACCCGGAGCACGCGGTCTACATCACCAGCCTGTCGAAGTGCGTGGCGCCCGGCCTGCGCACCGGCTTCGTGCGGGCACCGCGGCGACTGGTACCCGCCATCGCCGGGGCAATGCGCGCCACCGACCTGATGGCCGGCTCGATTTCCGCCGAACTGGCGGCACGGCTGATCGACGGCGGCCACGCGGCGCAGGCCGCCGCCCGCCAGCGCGCCGCCGCGGCCGAGCGCCAGACCCTGGCGGCGCGCCACCTGCCGGCCGAACAGACGATGGCGGCGCCCAGCTCCTTCCATGTCTGGCTGCAACTGCCCGAGCCCTGGACCGCCGCCAGCTTCACGCGCCAGGCCCTGGCGAAGGGAATCGCGGTGACGCAAGGCGACGTCTTCACGGCCGATGGCCACGATCCCCGCGCCGTGCGCCTCTGCCTCTGCGCCGTCGAGGACATCCCCACGCTGACCCGCGCCCTGCGCGACCTTGCCGACCTCGCCCTCGGCCAGCCGGAGTCCAGCGTGCCGGTGGTGTGAGGGGCGAAAGCCATCGCGCAGGCTCACCCTCTACGCCCGCCAGCGGTCGCTGTACGACGGCGGATACAGGACGCCGCTGGCCGGATCCTGGTACAATGGCGGCAGCAGGCGGCGGCGCGCGTCCGCCGGCAGCCCGGCAAGGCCCTGGCGCCCGGCGCGGTCGGAGCCGTCGCTCGCCAGGACCGGAATGAAGCGAGGCTCGCTCCCCGGACAGCCCTCCCGCCGTGACAGATCAAGCAGGGCGCGGACCAGCCCGCAGGCATCGACCTCGCCGTCTTCCAACAGGCAGAGCGTCCAGACACCGGCCACGCCCACGGTCGAGCGCACCGGAACCGCGACGGTCATCCCCCCGTGACAGGCCAGGAACAGGCATGACGGCGGGTGATCGACCCGCGTCGCATCGACCCAGACGCCCGGCAGCAGGCGCCGTTGCGCGTCCGCCGCACGCGCGCGCCACAGCCGGAGGAAACCCGTCACCTCGCCGCACGCCCGCTCCAGGTCATCGACACTGCGCACCACCAGGAAGGCGTCCATGGACAATTCCACCTCGCCGACGCATCCGCCGTTGCCGGCATCCGCGCGTCACATATAGCCGTGGCGGCGCAGACGCTCGAAGGCGTCCTCGGCCTCGTGGTCCATCCGGCGCCCCGCCCGTTCGGGGCTGCGAGTGGCGGTCAGCTCGGCGATGATGTCCTCCACCGTCGTGGCGTCGGAGGCCACCGGCTCGGTGGTCCCCTTCTCGCCCAGCGAGCGGTAGCGGTAGCCGTCCTTGGCGAAATACAGCGGCACCAGCGGGATCTTCTCGCGGGCGATGTAGGCCCAGATATCGATCTCGGTCCAATGCAGCAGGGGATGAACCCGCAGGTGCCAGCCCGGCGGCACGGTCGCGTTGTACTGTCCCCAGAACTCCGCCTGCTGGTCGCGATAGTTCCAGTCGCCGGTCTCGTCGCGGGCGCTGAACACCCGCTCCTTCGCCCGGACCGCCTGCTCGTCGCGCCGGATGCCCAGAAACACGCCCTTGAAGCCATAGGTTTCGATGGCACGCTTCAGGCCCTCGGTCTTGCGCGCGGCGAAGCGGGCCGCCGGCGGCAGCGTCGGATCCATGTCCTCCAGCGGCGGGCAGACATCCGCGATCAGCCGCAAGTCCCAGGCCTGGGTGTACTGCTCGCGAAACGCGTAGGTCTCCGGAAACTCCGCCTCGGTGTCGAGATGGATGACCGGAAAGGGAACGGTTCCAAGGAAGGCCTTTCGGGCCAGCCAGATCATCACGTTGGAATCCTTCCCCAGCGACCACAGCATCGCAAGGTTGTCGATCTGGCTATAGGCCTCGCGGATGATGTAGATGCTCTCGCTTTCCAGATCGTCGAGACGCGACATCGTCGACTCCCGTTTCAGGATCTCTCGCCGTTATTGCGCGACAGTCGGGGCGGCATCGACGGCGGGCGCCCAGTGTCCCACGCCGCGGTAGCGCCAGGCGCGCTCGCCGTCATCGCCCAGCGCGAAAAGGTGCAGCCAACCGTTGTCCACCAGCTCGCGCACCGTCTGATGCTTCGCGATCACGGTATCGATGGCCGCGGTGGGCGCCTCGATCAGCACGCTCAGCCGGCGCGGCTCGTGCGCCAGGGACTCGCCGTCGTGGACCGACTGCCAGGGCAGCCCGACCCGCAGGTCGCCCCCGTTGCCCTCCAGCACGCCCAGCGTGCCGACCACGTTGTGCAGCACCTTGTTGCCGCTGCCGAAGGTCGCGTTGTCGACGGTGGAGCCGTAGTACTGCAGGCTGATCCAGCTCGCGACGACCATCGGCGCGGTCATGATCAGCTCGAGCACGGCGAAGTCGCTGTCCGTGCGCCAGTCGTAGGAGTGCAGGAAGGCACGCCCGCCGAGGTCCAGGCCCCGGGTCCGGGAGCGCGGGGCGGCGATGAAGACGGCGCAGCCGGCCAGCCCCCATTCCGGCCGGACCTGGCTCCAATCCCGCGCGCGGGCGCGGATCGCCGCGTCGGCTGCGCGCTCGGGCTCCGGAACCAGGCGCACCGCCCGCTCCTGCCGGGTTCGACGCCCGGCCTCGGCCAGCATCGCCTCCACCCGGGCCAGCTCGTCGGCGTGGCTTGCCGGCACGTCCTCCGGGTCGCAGACCGCGATCGTGTCCGTGGTGGTGTCGTGCCGGCAGCCGAGGAAGACCGTATCCTCGGGGATGGCGAGGCCGCGTCCGGCCAGGGCGACGCGCACCTCGGGATCGTTGAGCACCGCCGCCGCCACCCGCGCATTGCCCTCCCCGGAGAGCCCGCCGCAGGCGCCGCAATCCAGGCCCGTCGCGTGCGGGTTGTTGACCGCAGTGGCTCCGTGGCCGACCACCAGAACCAGACGCGCGAAGCCGTCGCGCAGTCCCATGCCGGTGAGCGCGCCCTCCGCCATGGCGACCTTTTGCTGCAGGGTCAGGCCGGTGCGATGCCCCTCGACCGTCCCCGCGGCCAGCCTGGGCCGCACGCGCCGGGCGGCGTCGCGCCCCTGGGGACCCGGCGCCGCGACCGGGGACGTGAGCCCGAGGCTGTCGGTCACAAGTTTCGGCAGGTAGGCCAGGCCGACGCTCTCGACGAAGGCGAAGCAGGCGACGGCCGCCGTCTTGAACGACAGCCAGGCCTGCGCCGCGCGCCGCTTCAGGACCTGGCCGCGGATCGCCTCGGCCTCCGCCGCCGGGTTGGCATCGGCCAGCCCCTCGCGAATTTCCGCCGCCGGCGCCAGCAGCGCCGGACAGCGGGGCGCGCCCTGCTCCCGACCGAACTCGACGTAGGAGATCGGGAAGCCGAAGAAACCCGCGAAACCAAGCGTCTCCACCTCGGGCGCCACGCTCTCCAGGGCGCGGCGGAACACCTCGGAGCGCACGTCGATGCAGAACACGGCCTGGACGTCCGGACGCGCCGGCGCGGCGACCGGGGTCGGACGCGCCAGCCGGGCGAGAAACTCGCGCTGCCACGCCCGTTCGTAGGCGTGATGCAGCAGCGTGTCGACGACGACCGCGCCCTCGGGCGACCGCGTCGCCTCCGCCGCCGCGCAAAGGGTCTCGCGCGCCGCCGACCAGGCGTCGGCCACCCCGGGTGCGTCGGCGAAGGCCTCGAACAGCGCCAGGTCCCAGGCCACGCGGATGGCGAGCAGCTCCTTCAGCGTCTCGTCCGTCCCGCCGGCCAGTTCGCGCTCCCAGACCTGGAACCGCGCATGCCCGGCCCAGCCCTGAACGGTCATCAGCAGCCGGTGGAAGTAGACCTCCAGCGCCTCGGGCGCGATTCCCAGTCGTGCCGCCGCCACGTCGAGCAGTGCCTCCGGGTCCTCCGGCAACGCCGCGACCCGGGCCCGAAAGCCGGGCAGGCCCATGACCTCCGGCGTGTGGTCCAGCGCGGCCTCCGCCCGCCAGGCGCGATAGGGCGGCAGGTGCCGCCACGGCGAGCGCCAGACGACCTGCCCCGCGTCGAAATGGCGCCCCGCCCAGGTGGAGATCCGCTGCGTGACGAAGTCCGCCCAGTCGCGGCCGTCGATTGCGGTGATGACATCCGCCACGCTGTCAAGCACCTTGGCCGGGGGCGAGTCGTCGGCGGTGGCCGCGGCCTTGAGCGCGGCGGCATCGGCCGGGACGTCCGTCGCCGCGGGGGCCTCGGCCAGGGCGGCGGCCAGGTCCGCGTCGGTGATGCGGCCCTCGGCGATGGCCTGGGCGTAGAACCTGCGCGGCATCGTCAGCCTGGCCCCGGCGACGCGACGCAGCGCGTCGGCCGCCTGCGCGAAGGGGCGATCGCTCAACCCGAGGAAGGGATTGACGGCGACGAAGCGGGTCAGCGGCCAGAGCGGCGCCACGCGCCGTCCGGCGGCCCGGGCGGCGTCCCGGATCGCGGCGCCCTCCGGCGCCGGCTCCCGGGCTTCAGCGGCCGGCGGACTGTTTTCGTGGGCAAGAGCCGAGGTTTGGACGTGCATGTCGGGCACTCCCTATGGCTGGGTCGCGGGGCGGCGCGGCACTCCGGCGAGGCGGTCGAACAGGGCGTTGAGGTAGAGGCCGTTGGCGAGATGGACGTAGACCGCGCGCCACCACGACGCGCCGGCCAGCCACGGCGCCAGCCACTGCAGCACCGCCGCCAGCACGAAGGCGGCGATCACGGCCCCCAGGATCGTCATGCCGACGGGGCCCGGCGCGGGTGCGGCTGGAAGCACCGCGTCCAGCAGCCGACCGGCACCGGCATGCAGCGCGAAGTAGGCGGTCGCCGTCGCCGCCGCGGCGAGCAGGCCGCGGCCCACCAGCGCCGTGGCCGAGCCGCCGGCCAGGGCGCGGCCCATGAGGTGGGCAAGTCCGATCAGCAGGATCACGCCCAGGCCGAGCACCGCCGGCTGCGCCTCGGCGGTGACGCCGAACAGCCAGCCCACGGCGAGGAAGATGGCCAGTGCCAGCACGGCCGACAGGGCGACGCGCGCGGGCCGCGGCGGACTGTCCGGCAGGGGCAGCAGGCCCGCGCGCGCCATGTCCACCACGCTGCCCGAGGCCAGGAAGGCGTGCGCCTTGTAGAGGGAATGGGCCACGATGTGCAGGGCGGCGATGGCGAAGACGCCCACGCCGCACTGCAGCAGCATGAACCCCATCTGCGCCACGGTGGACCAGGCCAGCGCCACCTTCACACGGCTTTCCGTCAGCATGGCCGCGCCGGCGAAGAGCGCCGTGAAGGCGCCCACGACCGCAAGCAGGTGCATCGCCGCCGGCGCCAGCAGCATCACCTCGGCCAAGCGGACAACGAGAAAGCCCCCGGCGTTGATGATGCCGGCGTGCAGCAGCGCGGAGACCGGCGTCGGCGTCTCCATCACCTCCAGCAGCCAGCCATGCGCGGGGAACTGCGCCGATTTCAGCAAGGCGGCGACGGCGATCAGCAGGGCCGCGGCCATGGCGCCGACCGGCGCGTCGCCGGCCACCATGCCCGCCCGCTCGAGCAGGCGCGCGATGTCCGTGGTGCCGAACGCGGCGATCAGCAGCCCCGCCGCCAGGATCAGGCAGCCGTCGCCCAGGCGCGCCGTGAGGAACTTCTTGCGCGCCGCGTGCACGGCCGCCGGGCGCTCCGGATAAAAGACGAGCAGGCGGTGCAGCGCCAGGCTGGTGGCGATCCAGGCCCCAACCAGTTGCACCAGGTTGCCGGAGAGCACCAACAGCATCACCGCAGCCAGCGTCAGGCAGAGGCCGCCGACGAAGCGGCCCTGGCGCGCATCGCCGTCCAGGTAGTTGCGGCTGAACGCCACGACGACGGCGCCGATCACCGACACCATCAAGAACATCACGGCACTGAGGGCATCCAGCCGCAGCGACAGCCCGATGCCCCCGACGCCGAGGAGGGGACTGGTCAGGGGACCGGCGCGCCAGACCAGGATCGCCGCGAACCCGGCGGCCGCCACGGCGCCCAGGGTCGCCAGCCGGGCAGTGCCCAGCACGCGTCCCGGCCGCGCGCCGGGCTCGATCCGGGCCAGCCCCTCCACGGCCACGAGCGCCAGGGGCCCCAGCAAGGGAATCAAACTCAAGGATGACATCGCCATCTACGCCTCCGAACGCCAAGCAGGTTTCGGGGGCCTGGATAGCGGACATCTCACGTTTTATAAAATTCAACGTTTCAAACATATCGTTCGTTTTGATAGAATAACGCCGTTCATGGGCTGGGGGCTCGCTGCCGACCGGATCACTTTCGTCACCGGCATCGCGAGAATGTCCGGGGCATGGTCGAACCCGCGCCTCGCCCTCCAGAGCAAGCCATGAAACAAGTCATTCGACGGCTGGTTGAAAGGCGAATCCGGTGATCCTCAACTTCAACCATCTGCGCTACTTCTGGGCCGTGGCCCACGAGGGCCACCTGACGCGCGCGGCCGAGCGGCTGAACGTCTCGCAGTCGGCCCTGTCGATTCAGATCCAGAAGCTGGAGTCGCAGCTCGGGCACGAGCTGTTCGAGCGCCGCGGCAAGCAGCTCGTGCTCACCGAGGCCGGCCGAATCGCCCTCGACCACGCGGATGCCATCTTTGCCACGGGGGAGGAACTGCTGCAGACCCTGCAAGGGCGGCTCGGCGGGCGGCGCCAGGTCCTGCGCGTGGGAGCGCTGGCGACGCTGTCGCGCAACTTCCAGGTCGGCTTCCTTCGGCCCCTGCTCGGCCAGGCGGAGGTGGAGGTGGTCGTGCGCTCCGGGGCGCTGGGCGAGCTGCTACAGGCGCTGGAGGCGCACCGTCTCGACGTGGTGCTCGCCAACATCCTGCCGCCGCGCGACGCCGCCACGCCCTGGATCAGCCACGAGATCGCCGATCAGCCGGTCAGCCTCGTCGGCACGCCGCGGCGGGTCGCCGGCACCGCCGATCTGGCGAGCCTGCTGACCCGGGAGCCGCTGGTCCTGCCGACGGTCGAGGGCAGTATCCGCGCCGATTTCGATGCCCTGACCGACCGTCTGGGGCTTCGCCCGCGCGTGGCGGCGGAGGTGGACGACATGGCGATGATGCGCCTGATGGCGCGGGCGGACATCGGCCTCGCGGTGCTGCCGCCGATCGTGGTGCAGGACGAGCTGCGGACTGGCATGCTGGTCGAGGCCGCGCGGCTGCCAGGTCTGCATGAAAGCTTTTATGCCATCACGCTGTCGCGCCGCTTTCCCCATCCGCTGCTGCGCTCCCTGATCGATGGCGCCGGCACGCCTGCCAATGGCGTGGATCCCGCCGCCGGACAGTCTCCGGAGGACCGGGGCGACACGGAGTCGCTCAGTCGCTCTCGCTGAACGGCCGGACGGTGTGGGCGTGGTTCACGGGGCCCTGGCCGTGGCCGAGGCCCGGCGCGCTCTCCAGGGCGCGGCGCAGGTAGGCGCGGGCGCGGCCCACGGCGGCGACCATGTCATGCCCCTGCGCCAGGCCCGTGGCGATGGCCGAGGCCAGGGTGCAGCCGGTGCCGTGGGTGTGCGGGGTGTCGATGCGCGGCGCCTCGAAGACATGGAGGTCGTGCTGGGTGGCCAGGACGTCGGTGGTGGTGTCGCCCTTCAGGTGGCCGCCCTTCACCAGCGCCGCGCCCACGCCGCGGGTGATGAGGGCGGCGGCGGCGTGCTCCAGCTCCTCGACGGTGCGAATCTCGGTACCGGCCAGACGCTCGGCCTCGGGCAGGTTGGGGGTGATCAGCGTGGCGCGCGGGGCCAGCTCGCGGTTCAGGGTCTGCACCGCCTCGGGCTCCAGGAGCGAGGCGCCGCTCTGCGCCACCATCACGGGATCGACCACGACGGGAATGTCGGGCACCTCGCCCAGCACCTCCGCCACCGCCTCGATCACCTCGGCGTTGTGCAGCATGCCGGTCTTGATGCAGTCGGCGCCGAGATCGTCCAGCACGACGCGCATCTGCTGTTGGATGAAGGCCGGGTCGACGCCCACGACGCCGTAGACGCCCCGGGTGTTCTGCGCGGTCAGCGCGGTCACCGCCGTCATGGCGTAGCCGCCCAGGCAGGTCACCGTCTTGATGTCCGCCTGGATGCCCGCGCCGCCGCCGGAGTCCGAGCCGGCGACGATCAGGACCCGCCCCTGCATGCTACCTCCCCATGCGTTCACGATGTGGATGGGCTCAGCCGTGCGCCTCGGTCGCCGCGCCCGCGCCGGCGATGACCTCCGCCAGATCGCCCACCAGGCTGTCGACCAGACCGGCGTCGTCGCCCTCGGCCATGATGCGGATGACCGGCTCCGTTCCCGACGGGCGGATGACCAGGCGCCCCTGGTCCTTCAGCCGGGTCTCGGTCGCCGCGATGGCGTCGCGCACGGCCGGCGCCTCGATGACCGCGCGGTTCGGCACGCGCACACTGGCGAGGCGCTGGGGCACCGGCTCGAACAGGCGCAGCGCCTCGCTCGCCGGCCGGCCCGATTCCACAAGGACGGCCAGCACCTGCAGGGCCGCGATCAGGCCGTCGCCGGTGGTGGTGTAGTCGGACAGCACGATGTGGCCCGACTGCTCGCCGCCGACGTTGTAGCCGTCGCTGCGCATGCGCTCCACCACGTAGCGGTCGCCCACCGGCGTGCGCACCAGATCCAGGTTCAGTTCGCGCAGATAGCGCTCCAGGCCCAGGTTGGACATCACCGTGGCGACGATGCCGGGCCGGCTCAGCCGCGCCTCGCGCACCAGGAAGCCGGCGATCATCGCCATGACCTGATCGCCGTCGACCAGCTCGCCCTTCTCGTTCGCCAGGATCAGGCGGTCGGCGTCGCCGTCCAGCGCCAGGCCCAGGTCGGCGCCTTCCTCCACCACCGCGCGCTGCATCGCCTCGGGCGCGGTGGCGCCGCACTCGCGGTTGATATTGAAGCCGTCGGGCTCGCAGGCGATGTCCACCACCTCCGCGCCCAGCTCGTAGAGCACCCGCGGCGCCGACTTGTAGGCGGCGCCATTGGCGCAGTCGACCACGATCTTCAGGCCGTCCAGGCGCAGGCGGCGGGGAAAGGTGCTCTTCACGAATTCGATGTAGCGGCCGTTGGAGTCCTCCAGCCGCCGGGCGCGGCCCAGTTCCGCCGCCGGGACGCGGTGCTCGTCCAGGCCGTTGTCCAGGTGCGCCTCGATCTCGGCCTCCACGGCATCGGACAGCTTGAAGCCGTCGGGCCCGAACAGCTTGATGCCGTTGTCGGCGAAGGGGTTGTGCGAGGCGGAGATCATCACGCCGAGGTCGGCGCGCAGCGAGTGGGTCAGCATGCCCACCGCCGGCGTCGGGATCGGCCCCAGCAGCACCACGTCCAGGCCGACCGCGATGAAGCCGGCGGTCAGCGCCGGCTCCAGCATGTAGCCGGACAGCCTCGTGTCCTTGCCGATGACCACGGAATGGCGGTGATCGCCGCGGCGGAACTGCACGCCCGCGGCCATGGCGACCTTGAGCGCCGTCTCGGCCGTGATCGGTTCGTGGTTGGCGGTGCCGCGGATTCCATCGGTGCCGAATAGATTTCGCGTCATGAAACTTTGGACCCCCGCGGGAGATTGTGGAACCGGGACGCCTCCAGTCTAGCACAGCCTCAGGTTTCCGGTGCCTGGGCCAGCGCGATGCCGCGCCAGACCGCCAGCGCCTGCGCCGTCTCCGCCACGTCGTGGACGCGCAGGATCTGCACGCCCCGATCGGCGCCGGCCAGCGCGGCGGCGAGCGAGCCCGGCAGGCGATCCTTCGGCGGCTCGTCCCGGCTGAGCTTCGCGATCGTGGACTTGCGGCTCACCCCCAGCAACACCGGGCACCCCAGCGCCTGGAACAGCGCGAGGCGGCTCATGATTTCCAGGTTGTGCCGGACCGTCTTGCCAAAGCCCACACCGGGGTCCAGCACCAGACGCTCGCGCGCGATGCCCGCCGCCTCGCAGGCGGCGACGCGGGCCTTCAGATAGTCGAAAACGTCCAGCGCCGCGTCGGCGTAGCGCGGGTCCTTTTGCATCGTTTGCGGCGTGCCCTGCATGTGCATCAGCACCGCCGGCACCTCCAACTCGGCCACGGCGGCCAGGCTCTCGGGGTCGCCGGTGAGCGCGGTGACGTCGTTGACGAGGGTCGCGCCGGCCGCCACCGCATCGCGCATCGTGCGGGCGTTGCGGGTGTCGATGGAGACGCGGCAGCCGGCCGCCGCCAGCTTCTCCACCACCGGCAGGACGCGGCGCAGTTCCTCCTCCGCCGGGACCGGCGCGCTGCCCGGTCGCGTGGATTCGCCGCCGACGTCCAGGATGCTCGCCCCGGCCTCCCACATCGCCAGTCCGTCGTCGACGGCCTTCCGCGGGTCGAGGCGGTCGCCGCCGTCGGAAAAGCTGTCCGGCGTGACGTTCAGCACGCCCATGATGCGCGGCTGCGCGAAGTCCAGCCCGGCGACGGCCGGACGCGGCGCCGACAGGGCCGCCAGCCAGTCCTCCGCCCCGCGCACCCGCATCAGGTCGGGGATCGGCAGGGTCTCGCGCTCGACCCGCTCCGGCGCGGCGTCGTCGCGCCGCGCCACCTGGCAGGCGTTGAAGCGCAGCGGCCCGCCGGCCAGCGGCAGGCCCGATTCCGCCGCCTCCTGGGGACCGGTGATGCCGCTCGGCATGAGATAGGTCTGCTCGCTCATGCCCCCGGCTTATAGACCAGCGGCGGCGGTCTGACAAAGGCGGCGGTCGGCTCAAGCCCCCAGCGACCGCGCGCCACCCACCGGCTGCTCCTGGCCGCCCTCGCCCGCGCGGCCGGCGGCGATGTCGGCGCTGGACAGCGGGCCGCCGAAGCGCGGCTCGACCCGCGCGGCCACGCGGAACACCGCCACCAGCATCGCGACCAGGACCAGCAGCACCAGCCAGGCCGGCACGCCCAGCAGGGCGTCGAGCGTCTGGCCCCGCGCTCCCTGCGCGCCGCTGTAGATCGGCTCGAACCAGGCATAGCCGCCGGCGAAGACCCAGACGCCGACCACCATGCCGGCGGCGAAGGCCAGCGCGTCCAGCCGCCCGCCGGCCAGGCCGACCACCGAGGTGCCGGGGCAGTAGCCGCCGACGGCGAAGCCGGCGCCGATCAGCGCCCCGCCCAGCGCCATCCCCCAGTAGTACGGCGTGTGGACGAAGTAGCTGCCGGCGGCGATGACGCCCAGCGCCTGGCACAGCCATAGTCCCACGGCGGCGGTGACGACGGCGGTGAACATCACCTTCAGCACCGCGAAGTCGCGGAAGAGGAACTGTCCGGTCAGCTTGCGCGGGCTGGCGAAGCCGGCGCCCTCCAGGGCAAGGCCGAACAGCACGCCGAGGAACAAGGCGGCCCAGGCGCCGCTTTCATACGCGGGCAGGCTCATGTCCAGTCCCTTCGCACCAGGAATTGCATCACCAGGATTCCGGCGAGCATGAAGGTCGCCAGGAAGACAAAGCCGCCGACGCCCAGCGCGGCGCCGCCGGAGAGGCCCAGGCCACTGGTGCAGCCGCGCGCCAGGCGCGAGCCCAGACCGACCAGCACGCCGCCACCGAAGGCCAGCGCCAGGCGCCGGCCCCTGCCGATATGCGGGCCGCGCTCCACGCTCAGGCCGCGGAAGCGCCCGGCCCAGAGGCTGCCCAGAAGGCCGCCGAGGAAGACGCCCAGCACCTCGAAGCTGATCCAGCCAGCCAGGATCGCGCCCCCGCCGCGCACGTAGGGGCCGAGATAGGCGTTGGCCGCCGTCGCCGCCGGCGCCAGCCAGTCGCCCAGCGCGGCGGCGAGGCGGGTCACCGCGCCGCTCGCCCCCAGACCGTGGCCGGTGACCAGAAAGGTCAGCAGCAGCACCAGCCCCAGCAGCACCCCGGCGAAGATCGGATGCCAGAACGGCCGTGGCGCATCGTGCATGGCGGCCTCACTCCTCCGCGTTCATTGGCGGCAGGCCAAGCTGCTCGCGCACCTGCGGCTCGCGGCTGGGCGACAGGCCGAGCACGCGGCCCTCCTCGACGGCCACCATCGGGTCGACGCCCTGCCTGGCCCGGTACAGCGCCCACATGGCGCCGGCGCGGTTGGCCGTGGCGCAGTGCACCAGCATCGGCATCAGGCTTTCGTCCTGCATCAGTTCGACGAAGCGGTCGACCTGCTCGGGCGTCGGCGCGCGCGTCGCCACCGGGATGTTGATGTAGGTCAGGCCCGCCTGTTCCGCGGCCTGGCGCTCGGCCGCGATGCCTTCCTCGGGCGTGCGCAAATCGATGATAGTCGCGAATCCCAGCGCCTTGGCCTCCGCGATGGCGCCCTCCTTCAGCACGCCGGCGCTGCCGACCGTGGGCCAGGCGCGGTTGTAGCTGGTGAAGGCGTCGCTCACGGCGTCGCCGAACGGCGCCTCGTTCTGCGCGGCGGCCAGACCGGGCGCGAGCACCAGGGCCAGCGCCAGGACGACACTGCGGACTGCGGACATGGGGAACCTCCTCTCTATTAAATCAGTAGCCTCTAATATATGAGGAAGGGACCCCACGCCATGACAGAGGTCAATTCGCCGCAGGCAAAATGATGGCCCGAGCCCACCCGGTTTGCGCCGCGTCCGGCGCCGGCCTACATGAGGCGGACAAACGCACGCGGCGGAAAAAGGGAGGCCCAAGCCGTGCGGGAGGCGGACAAGCTGCGGGCGGAGATGGCGCTGCTGGACCGCCTGCTTCAGGCGGAGATGGTGCATCTCCAGGAACTCGACGAGAAGCGGCGGCTGATCACCGACGGTATCGCCGACATCCAGGGCCCGTCGGAGATCTGGGAGGACTACATCGAGGAAATCGACGGCGTGATCCGCGTCGCCCGGTCGCGCGTCGACGCCCTGGCCCGACACCGCGACGAGACCCAGAAGACGCTGCAAGGGCTGCAATAACGTGATCATGGCAGGCTGAAGCCCGCCTTGCGCGACCGTGCCGCGTCGAAGCCGTAGGGCACGCTTCAGCGTGCCGCCCCCTTTGTCAATCGGGCGTCAAACCGGTGATGATGCGGTCGACGTGGCGGCCGTCTTCGGACAGCGGCAACAGCAGGCGCTCGAATTTCCAATGCTCGCGCCCGATCCAGGGACCGTGCCAGACACTGCACACGGGCTCGCCCGCGTCGACCACATGGTCGAACTCGCGCCGCGCCACTTCCAGCGCATCGGGATAAGCGACCTCGTCCAGCCAGCGCCCCGTCAGGTCGCGCCCGAGCATGGCCTGCAGGCGCGTGCCGACAAGGCGGAAGACATAGTGCCGCGGCGACTCAAGCACCTGGCTGATGGCCATGATGGGCAGGAGGTGGGGGATCTCCGTCGGGTCGATCTCGGCCCGCATCGGGGCGAAGCGCTCGCCCCGCTTCCCGTCCCAGTAGGCGTGAAGCGCCTTGAGGTCGGGGTTGACGATCGTCGGCGCCATACCTGGCCCGTCACGACGACAGAGACGAAAAAGCCGGCGAGGTGCCGGCTTTCACGAGCACGGCCCGGCCCAGGCTCAGGCCGCGCTTTCCATGGAGATGCCCTTTTCCTTCAGGGCCTCCTGCAGTTCGCCGGTCTGGAACATCTCGCGGATGATGTCGCAGCCGCCCACGAACTCGCCCTTGACGTAGAGCTGCGGGATGGTCGGCCACTGCGAGAAGTCCTTGATGCCCTGGCGCAGCCCGGGGTCCTCCAGCACGTTCACCCCCTGGAACTTGACGCCCAGGTGGTTGAGCACCTGCACCACCGCGGCCGAGAAGCCGCACTGCGGGAACACCGGCGTGCCCTTCATGTAGAGCACGACCTCGTTGTCCTTGATCTCCTGCGCGATCCGGTCCTGTACCGCCTGATCGACCATGGTCACTTCCTATGCGTATCCTGTTGGCTGTGAGGGCGGCGCGCCGCCGCCCCGCTCAGTCCTGCGGCGCCGAGGTCTGGAGGGCCAGCGCGTGCAGTTCGTTGCCCATGCGGCCCTGCAGCGCCTGATAGACCATCTGGTGTTGCTGCACCCGGCTCTTGCCCTTGAAGGCCGGCGAGGTCACGTAGACCGCGTAGTGGTCGCCGTCGCCGCGCAGGTCCTCGATGTTGACCTGCGCATCCGGAATGCCCTCGCGGATCAGCTTCTCGATCTCGTTGGCGTGCATCGGCATGACGGCTTCCCCTCCGGCCATTCGTGTCTTCTGGTTGGTCGGCAAGGCCCGCCCAGCTATAGCTCGCCCTGCATATAAGCCGGGAACCAGCCCTCGCGGGCGTCCGACAACTCTTGCAGCGATATGGTATGGCCGCTGGAGAGGTTCAACGAACCGCCTCCCGTGCGGCCGATCGCCGTGGCCCGAACCCCGGCCGAGCGCGCGGCCTCCAGCAGCGGCCCGGCGTCCGGCGCGGTGACAAGGTAGCGCCCCTGGTCCTCCCCGAACAACCACGCATGCGCTGGGGAATCCTCCGGCAGGGTGAGCGTGGCGCCGATGGCGGGATCGGCGGCCAGCGCCATCTCCGCCAGCGCCACCAGCAGGCCGCCGTCGGACACGTCGTGACAGGCGGTGACCCGCCCTTCGGCGATCAGCCCGCGCACGAAGTCGCCGTGGCGCCGCTCGGCCGCCAGGTCCACCGGCGGCGGCGCGCCGTCCTCGCGCCCCGCGACCGTGCGGGCGTAGAGCGAGCAGCCGAGGTGCCCATGCGTCTCGCCCAGCAGCACGATGGCCTCGCCCGGCGCCTTGAAGGCGAGCGTCGCCATCCGCGACGAGTCGCGCAGCAGGCCCACGCCGCCGATGGTCGGCGTCGGCAGCACGGCATTCTCGCCGGTTTCGTTGTAGAGCGACACGTTGCCCGAGACGACGGGGTAGTCCAGCGCCGCGCAGGCCTGGCGCATGCCCTCGACGGCCCCGACGAACTGCCCCATGACGCGCGGCTTTTCCGGGTTGCCGAAGTTCATGTTGTCGGTGATGGCCAGCGGCGTCGCGCCCACGGCCGTCAGGTTGCGCCAGGACTCGGCCACCGCCTGCATGCCGCCGCGCACGGGATCGTTCAGGCAGTAGCGCGGCGTGCAGTCCACCGTCACCGCCAGCGCCTTGCCCGTGCCGTGCACGCGCACCACGCCGGCGTCGCCGCCGGGGCGCTGGACGGTGTCGGCCATGACCATGTGGTCGTACTGCTCCCACACCCAGCGCCGCGAGCAGAGGTCGGGGCCGCCCAGCATCCGCTTCAGGGCCTGGCAGGGGTCGTCGCTCGCCGGCAGGTCGTCGGGCGTCAGCTCCGGCTGTGGCGGCGTGGGTTCCCAGGGCCGGTCGTATTCCGGCGCCTCCTCGGCCAGGGGGTCGATCGGCAGGTCGGCCACCTGGACGCCGTTCTTGCGGATGCGCATGCGCCCGTCGTCGCTCAGCTTGCCGACCACCGCGAAGTCCAGGTCCCACTTCTCGAAGATGCGCCGCGCCGTGTCCTCCATGCCGGGCTTGAGCACCATCAGCATGCGCTCCTGGCTTTCGGAGAGCATGATCTCGTAGGCGGTCATGCCGGCCTCGCGCACCGGCACCCGGTCCAGGTCCAGCTCGACCCCCGCCCCGCCCTTGGAGGCCATCTCGAAGGACGAGGAGGTGAGGCCGGCCGCGCCCATGTCCTGGATGCCGATGATGGCGTCGGTGGCCATCAGCTCCAGGCAGGCCTCGATCAGCAGCTTCTCGGTGAAGGGGTCGCCCACCTGCACCGTGGGCCGCTGGTCCTCGCCGCCCTCCTCGAAGGACGCGGAGGCCATGGTGGCGCCGTGGATGCCGTCGCGCCCGGTCTTGGAGCCGACGTAGACCACCGGGTTCCCCGCCCCCGTGGCGCGGGCGTGGAAGATCTTGTCCGTCTCCGCCAGGCCGACGGTCATGGCGTTGACCAGGATGTTGGTGTCGTAGGCCGGGTGGAA
Organism: uncultured Rhodovibrionaceae bacterium; assembly: GCA_964561005.1. Lineage (GTDB taxonomy): Bacteria > Pseudomonadota > Alphaproteobacteria > Kiloniellales > Rhodovibrionaceae > CAZLNO01. Next base: position 25,298 of record CAZLNO010000054.1, read on the forward strand.
GCCGACCTCGCCCGCCACCGTGGGAATGCCGACGCAGTTGCCGTAGCCGCCGATGCCCGCCACCACGCCGGAGACCAGGTGCCGGGTCTTCGGATGGTTCGGATCGCCGAAGCGCAGCGCGTTCAGGTTGGCGACCGGCCGCGCGCCCATGGTGAAGACGTCGCGCAGGATCCCACCAACGCCCGTCGCCGCGCCCTGATACGGCTCGATGTAAGACGGGTGGTTGTGGCTCTCCATCTTGAAGACGACCGCGTCGCCGTCGCCGATGTCGACCACGCCGGCGTTCTCGCCAGGCCCCTGGATGACCGGCGGGCCTTCGGTCGGCAGCGTCTTGAGCCAGACGCGCGAGGATTTGTAGGAGCAGTGCTCCGACCACATGACCGAAAATATGCCGAGTTC
>CAZLNO010000055.1:0-25674 GCA_964561005.1 uncultured Rhodovibrionaceae bacterium
GCCAGCCGTCGTAGTCGCGCGCCTGGCCGCGCATGTAGATCATGCCGTTGATCGACGAGCAGCCGCCCAGCACCTTGCCGCGCGGATAGCCCAGCGCCCGGCCGTTCAGCCCCGGCTCCGGCTCGGTCTGGAAGCACCAGTCGGTGCGCGGGTTGTTGATCGTGAAGAGATAGCCGACCGGGATCTTGATCCAGATGTAGTCGTCCTTGCCGCCCGCCTCCAGCAGCAGGACGCGGACGTCCGGATCCGCGCTCAAACGGTTCGCCAGCACGCAGCCGGCGCTGCCGGCGCCGACGATCACGTAGTCGAAGCTGCCGACCCGCTTCTCCGCCTCGCTCGCCATGACACGCGCCTCCCTGTCTTCGATTTTCGCCGCCGCCAGGATAGCGGAGAACCGCCGCGATGACACGGGTGGCCTCGGGCGGGCGAGACATTGCCGGCGGGCGCGGCGGCTGATACAGGATGGCCGTTCGCTCACCGCCCGAAAACCCCGCCATGCTGCAACGGCTCTACGACCGCACGCTGGCCCTCGCGGCCCATCGCCACGCGTTGGCCGGGCTGGCCGCGGTGTCCTTCGCGGAAAGCTCGTTCTTTCCGATCCCGCCGGACATCCTGCTGATCCCCATGGTGCTGGCCGAGCGGGCGCGCGCCTGGCTGATCGCGACGGTGTGCACGGTGGCCTCGGTGCTGGGCGGGTTGCTGGGTTATGCCATCGGCTTCTATCTGTTCGACGCGGTGGGCCAGCCCGTGCTGGAGTTCTACGGCTATGTCGAGCAGTTCCGGGAGGTGAAGGCGTTCTATGATGCCTGGGGCTTCTGGTTCGTCATGGCCGCCGGGCTGACGCCGATTCCCTACAAGGTCTTCACCATCACCAGCGGCGTGCTGGCGCTGAACCCGGCGGCGTTCGTGCTCGGCTCGCTGCTGTCGCGCGGCGCCCGCTTCTTCCTGGAGTGTGCGCTGCTGTGGTATTTTGGCGCGCCGATCCGGCGCTTCATCGAGAACAACCTGCCGGCGCTGACGGTGACCTTTTTCGTGCTTCTTTTCGGCGGCTTCGTGGCGGCGCGCTATGTCTTCTGAGTCCCTGGACGGCGGCGGGCGGCTGGCGCCCCTGGGGATGGCCGCCGCCGCGCTCGCGGTGCTCGGGGCCGCGTGGTACTACCAGTATGTCGTGGGGCTGGAGCCCTGCAAGCTGTGCCTCTGGCAGCGCTATCCCTACTACGCCGCCATCGCGCTGGGCGGGCTGGGCGTCGCCCTGGCTGGCCGGCCGGCGCTGCGCCGCGCCTGCGTGGTCCTGGGCGGGCTGGCCTTTCTCGCCACGGCGGGCCTCGCCGGCTTCCACGTCGGTGTCGAGCAGGGCTGGTGGGAAGGCCTGCCCGGCTGCTCGGTCGCGGCGATCGACAAGGAGATGACCATCGAGGAACTGCGCGCCGTGCTGGAAGCGCGCGAGCGCGTGGTGCCCTGCGACGAGCCCGCCTGGACGCTGCTCGGCATCTCGATGGCGGGCTACAACCTGCTGATCGGCCTGGGTCTGGCGGCGGTGACCGCCTGGGCACTCGTCACCCGGCGGGCGTGAGGGCAAACGGGAGGGCCTCGCCATGAAGCTTCTCGTCATGGGCAGCGGCGGCGTCGGCGGCTACTACGGCGCCCGCTTCGCCGAGGCCGGGCACGAGGTGGTCTTCGTCGCCCGCGGGCGGCACAAGGACGCCATCGCCGCCCAGGGCCTGCGCGTCGAGTCCGAGCGCGGCGACGCGACGATCCGGCCCGCCACGGTCACCGACGACCCGGCCGCGGCGGGCGTCTGCGATATCGTGCTGATCTGCACCAAGCTGTGGGACCTGCCAGCGGCGGCCGAGGCCGTCCGGCCGGCCGTGGGAGCGGAGACTGGCGTGATCGCGCTGCAGAACGGCGTGGACAAGGAGCAGGCGCTGATCGACGCCCTGGGTCCGGAGCCGGTCATGGGCGGCACCACGCAGATCGCCGCCGCCATCGCGGCCCCCGGCGTGATCCGCCATACCGGCACGATGGCGACGCTGATTTATGGCGAACTGGACGGCCGCGACAGCGAGCGCCTGCGCCGCTTCGACGCGGCGGCCCAGGCGGCGCCCGGCTTCGAGGCGCGGCGCAGCGGGAACGTCCGTCTGGAGACCTGGAAGAAGTTCGCCTTCCTCGCGCCGTTCGCCGGGGCGACGGCCGTTTACCGCAGTTCCATCGGGCCGATCCGGAACGATGCGAAAAAGCGGGCGCTGCTGGAATCCCTGCTCGCGGAAACCGTCGCCGTGGGCCGCGCCGCCGGCATCCCCTACGGCCCCGACCGCGAGGCGGAGGTCATGGCCTTCGTCGACGGCCTGCCGGAGGCGATGAAGTCCTCCATGCTGCACGACATCGAGGCCGGCCGCCGGACCGAGCTGGACTGGCTGACCGGCGCCGTGGTGCGCCTGGGCCGGGAGCACGGCGTGCCGACGCCCAGGAGCGCCGAGGTCCATGCGGCGCTGGCGCCGGTGAAGGATGGCGAAACCTAGGCCGGCGCCCTGACGGGCCTGGCGGCGCGTCCCCCTCAGGGGAGGAAACTCGTTCAAGTCCGTCATGACGATCGCCGACCTGACAAGTCCCTTCCCCCTTGGGGGAAGGTTAGGATGGGGGACGCGCCCCCAGGCGCGTCAGGGCGTCGCCCTACTCGGCCGCCTGCAGGGTCGGCTGCGGGCTGCGGAAGGTCGCCAGCAGCTCCGCCTCGCGGGCCTTGGCCTGCTCCAGGTTGCGCATCTTGACGTGGCCGAAGCCGCGAATCTGCTGCGGCAGCTCGGCAAGCTGCACGGCCACGCCGTGGTTTTCGCGCGTCAGGCCGGCCAGCAGTTCCTCCACCACGGCCTCGAACTCGCCGATCAGGGCGCGCTCGCGCTTGCGCTCAGGCAGGTAGCCGAAGATGTCGAGCGCCGTGCCGCGCAGCCGCTTCATGCGGGCCAGCAGGCGGAACACCGGGAACACCCAGGGGCCGAAGGCGCGCTTTTTCGGCTCGCCGGTGTTGGGGTCGGTGCCGCCCAGGATCGGCGGGGCGAGGTGAACCTTGACCTTGAAGTCGCCCTCGAACTGCGCGTGCAGCTTCCGGGCGAACTCGCCGCTGGTATAAAGGCGCCCGACCTCGTACTCGTCCTTGACGGCGAGCAGGCGGTAGTAGCTCTGCGCCACCGCGTGGGTCAGCGCGTCGCTCTCCGGCGCGACCTTGCGCTCGGCCGCGCGCACCCGCTCGACCAGCGCGCGGTAGCGCTCGCCGTACGCCGAATCCTGGTAGTCGGTCAGGAAGGCAACGCGGCGCTCGATCGCCTCGTCCAGGCTTTGCGACAGGCGTTCGGACCCCTGCGCGTCCTCGGCCCGCGCCGGCTCCGCCGCGGCCTGGACGGCCGCGAGGTCCACCGCCGCGCGGCGGCCCCAGGCGAAGGCCTGGAGGTTCGCGCTCACGGCCACGCCGTTCAGCGCCACGGCCTGCTCGATGGCCGCGCGGGAGACGGGGACGCAGCCCTTCTGCCAGGCGTAGCCCAGCATGAAGAGGTTGGTGGCGATGGAATCGCCCATGAGGTCGGTGGCGAGCCGCGTCGCCTCGATCAGGTCGGTGTTCTCCTGGCCCGCGGCCTCGACGACGCGCCGTTGCAGGCGCTGGCCGGGGAAGTGGTAGTCGGGGTTGCGGGTGAAGTCGCCGGTGATGGTCTCGTGCGTGTTGACGACGGCCTTCGTACGGCCCTGCTGCACCTTCGCCAGGGCGTCGAAGCCGGCGGCCACCACGAGGTCGCAGCCCAGCAGCAGCTTGGCGCCGCCGGCCGAGATCTTGGTGGCGTGGATGTCCTCGGGCTTCTCGGCGATGCGGATGTGGCTCATCACCGCGCCGCCCTTCTGCGCCAGGCCGGTCATGTCCATGACCGAGCAGCCCTTGCCCTCGATGTGCGCCGCCATGCCGAGAAGCTGGCCGATGGTCACCACGCCGGTGCCGCCGACGCCGGTGACGACGATGCCGTAGGGCGCGCCGGTGATGGCGGGGAGCGCGGGCTCGGGCAGGGCGGGCCAGTCCTCGCCGGCCGCCTCGCCCTTGCCGGCGGCGCGCTTGCGCGGCTTGCCGCCGTGCACGGTCACGAAGGAAGGGCAGAAGCCGTTGACGCAGCTATAGTCCTTGTTGCAGCTCGACTGGTCGATCTCGCGCTTGGTGCCCCACTCGGTCGCCTTCGGCACCACGGAGACGCAGTTCGACTTCACCCCGCAGTCGCCGCAGCCCTCGCAGACCAGGTCGTTGATGAACACCCGCTTGGCCGGATCGTCCATGAGGCCGCGCTTGCGCCGCCGGCGCTTCTCCGCCGCGCAGGTCTGGTCGTAGACGATCGCGGTGACGCCGGGGGTCTCGCGCAGCTCGCGCTGCAGCCGGTCGAGTTCGTCGCGGTGATGCACCGCCGTGCCCGGCGCCCAGTTCACGCCGGCGGGATAGCGGTCGGGGTCGTCGCTGACGACGTGGATGTGCTTCACCCCCTCGGCATAGAGCTGGCGGGTGATCATCGCCGGGTCCAGCGGGCCGTCGACGTGCTGCCCGCCGGTCATGGCGACGGCGTCGTTGTAGAGGATCTTGAAGGTGATGTTGACGTTCGCGCCGACACAGGCGCGCACCGCCAGGATGCCCGAGTGGAAGTAGGTGCCGTCGCCCAGGTTGGCGAAGACGTGTTTCGTCTTGCTGAACGGCGCCTGGCCGATCCAGGGCACCCCCTCGCCGCCCATCTGGGTGAAGGTCTCGGTGTTGCGGTCCATCCACAGCACCATGAAGTGGCAGCCGATGCCAGCCAGCGCGCGGCTGCCCTCCGGCACCTTGGTGGAGGTGTTGTGCGGGCAGCCGGAGCAGAAGTACGGCAGCCGGGACAGCGGTGCGGCCTCCTTGTTCAGCGCCGCCTCCTTCTGCTCCAGGAAGGCCAGGCGCTCGCGGATGCGCGGGCTGTCGTGGTAGCGCTCGATTCGCTTCGCCAGCACGCGGGCGATCATGGCGGGCGACAGCTCCCCGGCGGAGGGCAGGGTCCATTCGCCGGTCTCGTCGAACTTGCCGATGACGCGCGGGCGCACGTCGGCGCGCCAGTTGTAGAGCTGCTCCTTGAGCTGGTTCTCGATGACCGCGCGCTTTTCCTCGACGACCAGGATCTCCTCCAGCCCCTCGGCGAAGGCGCGCACGCCCTCGCGCTCCAGCGGCCAGGTCATGCCGACCTTGTAGACCGACAGGCCGATCTCGGCCGCCAGATCCTCGTCGATGCCGAGGTCGTCCAGCGCCTGGCGCAGGTCGAGATACGCCTTGCCGGCGGTGACGATGCCCAGGCGTCGCTTCGGGCTGTCGATCACCCGCCTGTTGAGGTTGTTGGCGCGGGCGAAGGCGAGCGCGGCGTAGAGCTTGTGGCGGTGCAGCCGGGCCTCCTGCTCCAGGCGGTCGTCCGGCCAGCGGATGTTCAGCCCGCCCGGCGGCATCTCGAAATCCTCGGGAAGCTTGAGCTGCATGCGCGCCGGATCGACATGGACCGAGGCCGCGCTCTCCACCGTCTCCGCCACCGTCTTGAAGCCCACCCAGCAGCCGGAATAGCGGCTGAGCGCCCAGCCGAAAATGCCGAGGTCCAGGAACTCCTGCACGCCCGCCGGGTTGAGCACCGGAATCATGGCGTCCATGAAGGCGTATTCGCACTGGTGCGTGGTGGTGGAGGACTTGGCCATGTGATCGTCGCCGGCCAGCAGCAGCACGCCGCCGTGCCTCGCCGTGCCGGCCAGGTTGCCGTGGCGGAAGACGTCGCCGCTGCGGTCCACGCCGGGGCCCTTGCCATACCACATGGAGAAGACGCCGTCGTATTCGAAGTCCTTGAAGATGTCGCCCTGCTGGCTGCCCCAGACGGCGGTCGCGGCGAGATCCTCGTTCACCCCCGGCTGGAAGTGGATGGCGTTGTTCTTCAGGAAGGGCTTGGCCTGCCAGAACTGCTGGTCCAGCGCGCCCAGCGGACTGCCGCGGTAGCCGGAGACGAAGCAGGCCGTGTCCAGCCCGGCGGCCTTGTCGCGCTGGCGCTGCATCATCGGCAGGCGCACCAGCGCCTGCGTGCCGGTCAGGAAGACGCGGCCGCGCTCCACCTTGTACTTGTCGTCGAGGGAAACCTCGGGGAGCGCATCCTTCGCGGCTGTGGTGGACGCGGATGCCATGGTGGAGATGCCTCCTGTGCCGTGTCGCGAACGCCTGATCCGCCCGACCCATCATTAGGCGCGAAGCCCGGTCGGGTCGACGACCGTTCGTCGTTCGTTTTAGCCGAGAGGATAGGGGTCAGCCGCGGGCGCGGCAATGCGTCGCGCCCCCGCGCGGCAAAGAAAGCAAGGAAGCTGTTCAGGCGAGGCGGCGCGGGCAAATCCGCTTGGGCATCACCCGGTCTCCGGTAATTTTCTTTCCCGAGGGCGACGCTCTCGCCCTCTCAATCCGCAAACCCCGCCATCGCCCGCACCTCGGCCGGGCTGTGGCCGGCGGCGCGCAGGCCGGCAATGGAGCGCGCGGCGTCGCGCTTGGCCAGGCGGCGGCCCTGTTCGTCGTTCAGCAGGGGATGGTGGTGCCATTGCGGTACCGGCAGCTCCAGCAGCGCCTGCAGCAGGCGATGCACCGCCGTGGCCTCCAGCAGGTCCTCGCCGCGCGTCACCAGGGTCACGCCCTGCGCGGCGTCGTCCACGGTGACCGCGAGGTGGTAGCTGGTGGCGATGTCCTTGCGTGCCAGCACCACGTCGCCGACCGCTTCCAGATCGGCGGCTTGCGGCCCGCGCGCCCGGTCGTGCCAGGTGAGCCGGCCGGTGCGGGCGAGCGCCGCCTGCACGTCGAGGCGCAGCGCCGCCGCCCGCCCCGCCCGCTCTTTATAAGCGCGCTCGGCGGGGCTCAGGCCGCGGCAGGTTCCGGGATACACCGCGCCCAGCGGACCGTGCGGGGCCGAGCCCATGCGGGCGACCTCGGCCCGGATCTCCTTGCGTGTGCAGAAGCAGGGATAGACCAGGCCGGCCGCCTCCAGCCGCGCCAGGGCCTCGGCGTAGGCGTTCAGGCGCTCGCTCTGGCGCAGCACCGGGCCGTCCCAGTCGAGGCCCAGCCATTCCAGGTCCTCGTGGATGCCGTCCTCGAAGGCCGGGTCGCAGCGCCCCTCGTCGATGTCCTCGATGCGCAGCAGGAAGCGGCCGCCGACGCTTCGCGCGGCGCGCCAGGCGAAGAGGGCGGCATGGGCGTGGCCGATGTGCAGACGGCCGGTGGGCGAGGGAGCGAAGCGCGTCACGACCTCGCCCGGCGGGGATGCGGCTGATGTTTCGGACATGACGTGCATCTGGGCGATGATCGCGTTATGGTCCAGACCCATGTCGCAGATGCAACCGCCCGACGAAAGCCTGCGCCCGGCTCTCGAAGCGCTTGCCGCGCGGGACCCGCATGTGGCGCGCGGCTACGCGGCCTGCGGCCTGCCGCCGGCGCGCCGCCATCCGCCGGACTTCGGCGGCCTGGTGCGAATCATCGCCGCGCAGCAGGTGTCCGCCCAGGCCGCGCGGGCCATCATCGCGCGCCTGGACGCGGCGCTGGGCGGGATCACGCCGGAGGCGATGCTGGCGCTGGATGAGGACGCGGCGCGGGCGATTGGGCTGAGTCGCCAGAAGGTACGCTATGCCCGCGGACTGGCGGAAGCGGTGCGGGCGGGCGAACTGGATTTCGAGGGGCTTGCGCGGGCGCCGGACGACGAGGTCATGGCACGGCTGACGGCCTGCAAGGGGGTGGGGCGCTGGACGGCGGAAATCTTCCTGCTGTTCGCCCTGCAACGGCCCGACGTCTTTCCGGCGCAGGACCTGGCGCTGCAGGTGGCCGCGCAGCGGCTGAAGGGCCTGCCCGAGCGCCCCTCCGCCACCGGCCTGCGCGAGGTGGCGGAGGATTGGCGGCCCTACCGCAGCGCGGCGGCGCGCTTTCTGTGGCACCTTTACCGGCACCCCGGCGCGCCGACGGCCGAGGAGGCCGCCACCGACGCATGACAGCGGGCCGGGCACGCATGCGCCTGGAAACGGACACCTGGGGACATCGCAAGCGACAGCAAGAGGAAGTGGGGAAACATGGTTAAGATGCCACAGCGCGAGGCCTCGACGCCGGATCAACTGGGCGGGCCGCGGGTCGAACCGAAGAGCGGCGGAGCGCCGAAGCAGCTTGTCATCTTCCTGCACGGCGTAGGTTCTGACGGCAACGACCTGATCCAGCTCGCGCCGCTGCTGCGGGATTCGCTGCCGGACGCGGCCTTCTTCTCGCCGCACGGCCCCTACCCCTGCGACCTGATGGCGCTGGGACGGCAGTGGTTTTCCTTCATGGACGACAACTACGAGGCCATCAACAAGGAGGTCGAGGAGACCTATTTCGCCGTCGACCGCCACATCGACAAGGAGATGGAGGCCCTGGGACTGCCCGCCGGCAAGATCGCCCTGGTCGGCTTCTCGCAGGGCGGCATCACGGCATTGCAGACCGCGCTGCGGCGGCCGCGGCCGCTGGGCTGCGTCGCCGGCCTGTCCACCATCCTGGCCAACATCGAGAAGCTGCCGGAGGAGATCACGGCGCGGCCGCCGGTGCTGCTGCTGCACGGCGACAAGGATGCCATCGTGCCGGTGCGCTACCATCACGATTCGGTGGCGGCGCTGGAGGCCCACGGCGTGCCGGTGACCCACAAGGTCCTGGAGGGCCTGGGCCACGACATCGACCGCGAGGGGCTGGAAATGCTCCGCTCCTTTCTGGTGAAGCACTTGGTGGAGTCGGGCGACTAGGGCCGGTACTGGCGGAACGCGGCGGCAAACGGGAGGGCTGGACGACCGGGCAAGCACGGCCTAACTTCTGCGCAGTTGGCGCTTCGACCCGTTACAAGCATGTGAAGATTGGGCGCTGTTCGGCACCAAATCTTGTGTTGGCGGGCGGAATGCCTTATCAGAAGACGGGTCGCGACGACAGGCGCGCGGCGCGGCGCCGGTTGAACGGAAAGGGAGCGGGGCTTTGAGCGTCCCGGCCAATGCTTTTCCGGCTCTGGTTCTGAACGCGGACTTTCGTCCGCTGAGCTATTTCCCGCTGTCGATCTGGCCCTGGCAGGATTCGGTCAAGGCCGTCTTCCTCGATCGGGTGAACATCGTCAGCGAGTACGATGAAACCGTCCGCTCCCCGACCTTCGAGATGCGCCTGCCCAGCGTGATTTCGCTCAAGGAATACGTGCCGATCAACCGCCGCCCGGCGTTCACGCGGTTCAACGTCTTCCTGCGCGACGGCTTTCGCTGCCAGTACTCGGGCAAGCGGCTGCCGGCCGAGCAGCTCACTTTCGACCACGTCATGCCGCGCTCGCGCGGGGGTCGCACGAGCTGGGACAACGTGGTCACCGCCTCGGGCGAGATGAACCTCTACAAGAGCAACCGCACACCGGGCGAAGCCGGCATGCGATTGCTGCGCGTGCCGCGCCAGCCCACGGTGGCGGAACTTCAGCACCAGGCCCGCAAGTTCCCGCCGAACTACCTGCACGAAAGCTGGAACGACTTCCTCTACTGGGACACCGAGCTGGAGGAGTGAGGCGGCACGGTCTCCGCCAGCCGGCCGCCGACGCGCAGCGGCGCCACCCGCGTGGGCAGGCCCGAGGTGTCGTCGGTCTCCAGGAAGACGCCGCAGAGCGTACCCTCGCCGTTCGCCGGGGTCATCTTCTCCGTCGGCAGCTTCCGGGTGAAGCGCTGGATCGGCACCTTCTTGTCCATGCCGATGACCGAGTTGTAGTCGCCGGTCATCCCGGCATCGGACTGATAGGCGGTGCCGCCGTCCAGCAGCATGAGGTCGGCGGTGGGCACGTGGGTGTGGGTGCCCACGCAGAGCGACACGCGGCCGTCGACGTAGTGGCCCATCGCCATCTTCTCGCTGGTCGCCTCGGCGTGGAAGTCGAGGATGGCGGCGTGCACCGTCTGGCCCAGGCGGTGCTTCGCCAGCTCCTGCTCCGCCGCCGCGAAGGGGTCGTCCAGCGGGTCCATGAACAGCCGGCCCATCAGGTTCAGGACCAGCACCTTGCGCCCGCGCGGCGCCTCGAATACCGCCGCGCCGCGGCCGGGCGCGCCGGCGGGATAGTTGTGCGGGCGCAGCAGCCGGGGCTGGCGTCCGATGAAGGAAATCGCCTCGCGCTGGTCCCAGGAATGGTTGCCGCCGGTGACGACGTCCGCCCCGGCCTCCAGAAAGCCGGCGCAGATCTGCTCGGTGATGCCCGCGCCGTGGGCGCTGTTCTCGCCGTTCACCACCACGAAATCGAGCCGCAGGTCGCGGCGCAGCCGCGGCAGCTCGCGCGCCACCGCCTCGCGGCCGGCCCGGCCCATCACATCGCCGACGAAGAGCAGGCGCATCAGCGGGCTCCCGCAGGCGCGCCGGCGCCCTTGCCCAGCGCGACCGGGCCGTCCTCGGTCACGATCATGTCCAGGCGCTGGTCGTAATGATCGCGCGGCACCCGCGGGATCTCCTGGCCGGCATAACCGACCCCGATGGCGCGGGTCAGGCTGTTGCGCGCGCGCAACTCGGCAAGCGTACGGTCGTAGAAGCCGCCGCCATATCCCAGGCGATAGCCTGCCCGGTCGAAGGCCAATAGCGGCACCAGCAGGATCAGGGGCTCCAGCACCGGCGCGTCCGCGGGGGGAATCCGGGTGCCGAAGCCGCCGTCCGACAGTTCCTGCTCGGGATACCACGCCCGGAAGACCAGCGGCTGGCCCCTGCCCGGCATGACCGGCAGCCCGACGGCGTGGCCGCGCGCGTGCAGCGCCCGCATCGCGGGGCGCGTATCGATCTCGTCGTCCATCGGCCAGTAGGCGGAGACGGCGACGTGGTCGGGAAACGCCACCTCCGCCAGCAGGTGCGCGCACAGCCGCTCTCCGGCGTCGGACGCCGCGGCGGCGGTCTCCGCGCGCCGGGCCTTGGCCCGCCCGCGCAGCTCCTTCTTGGTTTCCGCGAGGTCGTCGGGCGGCGTCTCCGCCATCGGCAGGCTCCCAGGACGCGGGAATGAATCCGGCATGGTCGTCACGGTTCGGGGCGGGGAGTGCCGCGCGGGCCGTTGGTCTGTCAGCCTCCTCTAGCGGGCCGACCGACGAGGTGGGCGCCGTGCTACCAGGACCACGGCCCTGGCAGGGACAGCTCCCTTTTCTTCAACTATCGCCCCCGGGAGTGGTTCGACCTGACGCACCCCGCAGCACGATCCCCGGACCTGCAATCTAGGAACCTTCGAGGCGCGCGGCAATACGCTCCAGCCGCTCGGCCACGCCGTCGATGACCTCCGCCAGCGCCTCCTCGTCGCCCGCCGCATCCGACGCGCCGCCACCCGCGCCGTTGCCGGCGGACGGCGCGGCGCCGCCGGACTCGGCCAGCTCGAACAGCTCGTCGGCGATCAGCAGGGCGGTCATGAGCAGCAGCCGCGACTCCCCCACGGAGCCGGCGGAGCCGACCAGCTCGCGCGCCCGCTGGTCGATGTAGGCGCCCAGCCGCCGGACCCGCTCCACCTGCTCGTCGTCGCAGGCCACCTCGTAGCGGCGGCCATGAATTTCCAGCGCGACCTGTGCCAAGAGCCTAAGCCTCCAGGATCGCCTTCACCCGGTCGATGGCCGCATCCAGGCGACCCGAGATGTCCTCGTTGGTCCGGCGCAGGCGGTCGTTCTCGCCGCGAGCGGCATCGAGATCGCGCTGCAGCGCGTCGCGCTCGGCGCAGGTCCGCAGCCGCGCCTCGGCGGCCGCCTCCAGCCGTGCCATCGCAGCTTCCAGCCGCGCCTTCGCCTCGTCCAGCCTGGACATTTCCGCTCCCGGATCGTCTCTATCCGCAAGGCTAACATAAGATTGGAGTCGTCCCCGGTGCAATGCGCGCCGGAATGGAGCGATGCCCCGGTTGACGCTGGGGGCCCCCGGGGGCATGTTTGCGCCGCGCTCGCGCGGGAATGCCACGGGGCGGAAACGACCCGCGGCGAGCATTGGCAATCGCGATATCTCAGGCAAGAAACCTCGAATGGATGCTGCAAACATGACCGCCGCCGGGCCGCGCGACAGCGCGGAGGCGACGACCGCGCAGATGGCCAACGCCATTCGCGCCCTGGCGATGGATGCGGTGCAAAAGGCGAACTCGGGCCATCCGGGCATGCCCATGGGCATGGCCGACGTCGCCACCGTGCTGTTCTCGCGCTTTCTCAAGTTCGATCCGAAGCGTCCCGACTGGGCGGACCGCGACCGCTTCGTCCTGTCGGCCGGGCACGGCTCGATGCTGCTGTATGCGCTGCTGTACCTCACCGGCTACGCCGACATGACGCTGGACGAGCTGAAGCGCTTCCGCCAGCTCGGCAGCCGCACGGCGGGCCATCCGGAATACGGCGACGCCGCCGGCATCGAGACGACGACCGGCCCGCTGGGCCAGGGCTTCGGCAACGCCGTCGGCATGGCGCTGGCCGAGCGGCTGCTCAACGCGCGATACGGCGACGGGCTGGTCGACCACCGCACCTACGTCCTCGCCAGCGACGGCGACCTGATGGAGGGCGTGAGCCACGAGGCGGCGGCGCTGGCCGGCCATCTGCGGCTGCACAAGCTGATCGTCCTGTTCGACGACAACCACATCTCCATCGACGGCGACACCGCGCTGGCCGACAGCGTGGACCAGGCCGCGCGCTTCGAGGCCTATGGCTGGCACACCCAGCGCGTCGACGGCCACGACCCCGAGGCCGTGGAAGCCGCCATCGAGGCCGCCATCGACAGCGACCGGCCGTCGCTGATCGCCTGCCGCACCACCATCGGCTTCGGCGCGCCGAACAAGGCGGGTACCGCGGCCAGCCACGGCGCACCCCTGGGGGAAGAGGAGGTGCAGGCCGCGCGCGAACAGCTCGGCTGGCCGCATCCGCCGTTCGAGATCCCGGCGCCGATCCTGGACGCCTGGCGCGCGGTCGGCGCCAAGGGGGCAGAGGCCTCGGCCGCCTGGGACGCGCGGCTGGCCGTCGCCGACGCGGAGCTTCGCGCCGAGTTCCAGCGCCGCCTGAACGGCGAGCTGCCGGAGGGCGTCGACGAGGCGATCGTGGCGCTGAAGCGCGAGATCCTCGACAAGAAGCCGGAGATCGCCACGCGCAAGTCCTCGGAGATGGTGCTGGAAGCCGTCGCGCCGCGCCTGCCCGAGCTGGTGGGCGGATCGGCCGACCTCACGGGCTCCAACAACACCAAGGCGAAGAACCAGCAGGACGTGCGGCGCGACGACTTCGCCGGCAGCTACATCCACTACGGCGTGCGCGAGCACGGCATGGCCGCGGCGATGAACGGCCTGGCCCTGCACGGCGGCATCATTCCCTATGGCGGCACCTTCCTCATCTTCAGCGACTATTGCCGGCCGGCCATGCGCCTGTCGGCGATGATGCGCCAGCGCGTCGTCTACGTCATGACGCACGATTCCATCGGCCTGGGCGAGGACGGCCCGACCCACCAGCCGATCGAGCAGCTCGCCGCGCTGCGCGCCATGCCGAGGATGCGCACCTTCCGGCCCTGCGACACCATCGAGACGGCGGAGTGCTGGCAGCTCGCCCTGGAGAGTGCGGACCGCCCGGCCGTGCTGGCGCTGACCCGGCAGAAGGTCCCGACCGTGCGCTGCGAGGGCGCGAGCGAGAACTATTCGGCGCTGGGCGCCTACATCCTGGTGCCCGCCGGCAAGCAGCGGCAGGTGACCCTCCTGGCCTCGGGCTCGGAGGTGGCCATCGCGGTCGAGGCGCAGAAGACGCTGGAGGCCGAGGGCATCCCCACGGCGGTGGTCTCCATGCCCTGCTGGGACCTCTTCCTGGACCAGCCGGCGCACTACCGCGACGAGGTGCTGGGCCCCGGCTCGCTGCGCATCGCGGTGGAGGCCGCCAGCGGCTTCGGCTGGGAGCGCTGGACCACGCTGGACGGCGCCATCGTCGGCATGCGCGGCTTCGGCGCGTCGGGGCCGTACCAGGACCTCTACCAGCACTTCAACATCACGCCGGAGGCAGTGGTGAAGACCGTCAAGGGCTGGCTGTAGCTTCGATCGGACAGGGCTGATCCGCGTCCCCTTGCCGGACGCTCTTTTTCGGGGCCGTCGGATCGATTTGGACTCGCGTGGAGGCAGACCATGAACGTGCAGCAACTGGCGGAAACCGCCCAGGCGATCGTCGCCGACGGCAAGGGCCTGCTGGCCGCCGACGAGAGCACCGGCACCATCAAGAAGCGCTTCGACCAGATCAGCGTGGAGTCGACCGAGCGCACCCGGCGCGACTATCGCCACATCCTGTTCACCACGCCGGGCGTCGGGGAGTACATCAGCGGCGTCATCCTGTTCGACGAGACCATTCGCCAGGAGGGTCCCGACGGGACGCCGCTGGTGGACACCATCCGCAAGGCCGGGATGATTCCCGGCATCAAGGTGGACAAGGGCGCCAAGGCGCTCGCCCCCGCCGGCCGGGAGAAGGTCACGGAGGGGCTGGACGGCCTTCGCGAGCGCTTCGCCGAGTACTACGAGCTGGGTGCGCGCTTCGCGAAGTGGCGTGCGGTCTATTCCATCGGCGACGGTCTGCCCAGCCGCCCGTGCATCCGCGCCAACGCGCACGCCCTGGCGCGCTATGCGGCGCTGGCGCAGGAGGCCAATATCGCCCCCGTGGTCGAGCCGGAGGTGCTGATGGACGGCGGCCACGACATCGCCGCCTGCCGCGCCGCCACCGAGGCCGTGCTGCGCGAGGTCTTCGCCGAGCTGGCCGGGCAGGGCGTGGTGCTGGAGGGCATGCTGCTGAAGCCGAACATGGTGCTCTCCGGCAAGGACTGCCCACAGCAGGCCGGCCCGGAAGAGGTGGCGCGCGCGACCGTCGGCGCCTTCAAGCGCGTGGTGCCGGCGGCGGTGCCGGGCATCGTCTTCCTCTCCGGCGGGCAGAGCGACGAGCAGGCCACGGTGAACCTGGACGCCATCAACAAGCTCAAGGCCGCCGAGGGCGCACCCTGGGCGCTCAGCTTCTCCTACGGCCGGGCGCTGCAGCAGGCGGCGCTGAAGGCCTGGGGCGGCGACAACGACAACGCCGAGAGCGCCCGCAGGGCGTTCTACGAGCGCGCCAAGGCCACCAGCGCCGCGGCGCGGGGACGCTACGCCGCCTGATTCCCGGCGGCCGGCTTCACGCATAAGACCGGCTTAATGCACAAGAGAGGACAGCGATGACCGTTCGCGTTGCCATCAACGGTTTCGGCCGCATCGGCCGCATGCTGCTGCGCGCGGCTTACGAGTCCGGGCGACAGGACATCGAGTTCGTCGCCATCAACGACCTGGCCGACCTGGAGACCAACGCCTTCCTGCTCAAGCACGACAGCGCCCACGGGCCCTTCCCGGGATCGGTCCAGGTGCGCGGCGGCGGCCTCGACCTGGGGCGCGGCCCGATCAAGTGCGTCAACGAGCCGGACCCGGCGAAGCTGCCGTGGAAGGACCTGGGCGTCGACGTGGCGCTGGAGTGCTCCGGGCGCTTCACCAGCCGCGACGACGCCGCCAGGCACCTGCAGGCGGGCGCCAAGAAGGTGCTGGTCTCCGCCCCGGCCAAGGGCGCGGATATCACCATTGTGATGGGCGTCAACGACGACAGGCTGGAACCCCGCCACGAGGTGATCTCCAACGCCTCCTGCACCACCAACTGCCTGGCCCCCGTGGTCAAGGTGATGCACGAGACGCTGGGGGTGGAGCGCGGCTACATGACCACGGTGCACGCCTTCACCGGCGACCAGCGCCTGGTCGACACCATGCACAAGGACCCGCGCCGGGCGCGGGCGGCGGCGCACAACATCATCCCCACCACCACCGGCGCGGCCAAGGCGGTCGCCCTGGTGATGCCGGAGCTGGAGGGCAAGCTGGACGGCACCGCCATCCGCGTGCCGACGCTCAACGTCTCGCTCATCGACTTCAAGTTCGACGCCGGGCGCGCGACCAGCGTGGAGGAGGTCCAGGGCATCCTGCGCGACGCCGCGCAGTCCAGCCGGCTCTCCGGCATCCTGGGCCTATCGGAGGAGCCGCTGGTGTCCAGCGACTTCAACCACAACCCCAACTCCTCGACCGTGGACATCAACGAGGTCCAGGTGATCGACGGCACGCTGGTCCGGGTGATGTCCTGGTACGACAACGAGTGGGGCTTCTCCAACCGCATGTGCGACGCGGCGGCGGCTATCGGCCGGCTGGTGTAGGTCTGGCGCGCGGGGGACGGTGCCCTGACGCGTCTGGCAGCGCGTCCCCCATCCTGACCTTCCCCCCATCCTGACCTTCCCCCCTATGGGGGGAAGGGACCGGGGCTGAGTTGACGCGGATATTCGTGACGGTATTCCCTTCCCGCTCGGGGAAGGGATTGGGCCGTGCCGGTCATGAAGGCTTCAGTCTTGTCCCTCCCTTTCGGGGAGGGCCAGGGAGGGGGACGCGGCCGTGAGGGCGCGTCATCGGTCTACGCCTGCTCACCGCCGTCGCCCGCCTGGCCAGTGTTGCCTGTCTTGCCGGACGCCTTCCCGCCGCCCTTGCGCGTGGCGGATTTCGCGGCCGCGGCCTTCGGCGCGGCGGCGGGCCTGGCCGACTCCAGCTCGGCCAGGCGGGCTTCCAGCTTTTCCAGGCGCTCGGCCATCGCCTCCTGCTCCTCGCGGGCCTTCTGCGCCATGGCGTAGACGACCTCGTAGTCCTCGCGGGTGACCAGGTCCATCTGCTGGATCACACGCTCGAACTGCTCGCGCAGCCGCGCCTCCACCTCGCCGCGCATGCCGGCGGCGACGCCCAGCGCCCCGCTGGCCACGCGTGCAAGGTCGTCGAGCAGGCGGCTCTGGCTTTGCATGGCCGTCGTCTCCTCTCGGTCGGGAATGATGAAGCGAACCGCAAGGAGTATGGGCCGCGCCCGGTTCGCCATCAAGCCGGGCGTCGGCCTTGCCCGCGGCGACTCGCGCGCCCTATAACGGCCGCGCCATTGAGGAGAAGCGACCGACGCCATGCTGCTGACCCTGCCCTACCCCCAGATCGATCCCGTGGCCATCGAGCTGGGGCCGCTGGCGATCCGCTGGTATGCCCTGGCCTACATCCTGGGCCTGGTGCTGGGCTGGCGCTACTGCCGCGCGCTCACCGCGAAGTCGCCGGCGCGCGCGCTGAACGCCGAGGCCTTCGACGACTTCCTGGTTTGGGCCACGCTGGGCGTCATCCTGGGCGGGCGCCTGGGTTACGTGGTGTTTTACCAGCCGGGCTTCTACCTCGACCACCCGCTGCAAATCCTGCAGCTCTGGGAGGGCGGCATGGCTTTCCACGGCGGGCTGCTGGGCGTGGCGGCGGCGATTGTCCTGTTCGCGTGGCGGCGCGGCGTCCCGGCGCTGGCGCTGGCCGACATCGTGGCCTGCGCCGCGCCCATCGGCCTGCTGCTCGGGCGCCTCGCCAACTTCGTCAACGGGGAGCTGTTCGGCCGGCCGGCGCCGGGCGTGCCCTGGGCGATGGTGTTCCCGCGCGGCGGCGAGGTGCCGCGCCATCCCAGCCAGCTTTACGAGGCCTTCCTGGAGGGGCTGGTGCTGCTGATCGTGCTTTACGTCGTGCAGCGGCGCGGCGGGCTGCAAACGACGGGGCTGGCCGTGGGGGTCTTCCTGGCCGGCTACGGCACGGCCCGCTTCATCGCCGAGTTCTTCCGCGCGCCAGACGCCTTCCTGGGCTTCCTCAGCTTCGGCACCACGATGGGCCAGCTTCTCTCGCTGCCGATGATCCTGGCCGGCGCCGGCCTGATCGCCTGGGCCCGGCGCCGCACGCGCACGGCATGAGCACGGAGGTCGCCCGGCGCCTGAAACGGCGCATCGCCCGCGACGGCCCGATCAGCGTGGCCGCCTACATGGCCGAGGTGCTGGCCCACCCCGCCCACGGCTATTACGCCACGCGCGACCCCTTCGGCGCCGCCGGCGATTTCGTCACCGCGCCGGAGATCAGCCAGATGTTCGGCGAGCTGCTGGGCCTGTGGTGCGCCGAGGCCTGGCAGCGCCTGGGCCGCCCCGACCCGGTGATCCTCGCCGAGCTGGGTCCGGGCCGCGGCACGCTGATGGCCGACGCCCTGCGGGCCGCGAGGATGGCGCCCGGCTTTCGCGAGGCGCTGCGCGTGCACCTGGTCGAGATCAGCCCGGTCCTGCGCGAGAAGCAGCGGGAAAACCTGCCCGATGTCGAGGCGTCCTGGCACGAGGCGCCGCACGAGCTGCCCGAGGGTCCGCTGCTGCTGATCGCCAACGAGTTTTTCGACGCCCTGCCCATCCGCCAGTTCGAGAGGACGCCGCGCGGCTGGTGCGAGCGCATGGTGGGGCACGACCCCGAGGCCGACCGCCTTGCCTTCGCGCTCGCCCCGCCCAGTCCCCAGGCCGCCGCCTATGTGCCGGAGTCGCTGCGCCACGCCCCGCCCGGCGCCATGGTCGAGGTCTCGCCCGCGGCCATCTCCCTCGCCGCCGAGCTGGGGCGGCGCATCGCCGCGCACGGCGGCGCGGCGCTGATCGTCGACTACGGCCGCGCCGCGCCGAAGGCGGAGGCGACCCTGCAGGCCGTACGCCGCCACGATCGCGCCGACGTCCTGGCCGACCCCGGCGAGGCCGACCTGACCGCGCACGTGGACTTTCCCCTGCTGGCCCGCGCGCTGGCCGAGGCGGGTGCGGCGGTGCACGGCCCGGTGCCGCAGGCCGACTTCCTCAAGGGCCTGGGCATCGAAGCGCGGGCGGCCGTCCTGAAGCGCCACGCCACCGCGCGGCAGGCGGCGCGGATCGACACGGCGCTGCACCGGCTGACGGACCCGCAGCAGATGGGTAGGCTGTTCAAGGTTCTGGGCGCCGTCCCGTCCGGCTTCGGCACGCCGGCGGGCTTCCCGGAACCGGCCGCCCCGGGCTCCTGACAGGCGAAAGGCGAACAGCCCATGTCCGACGCCGCCCCGCCGATGCTGACGATCGGCACCTTCAATGCGCTGAGCCGCGTCCGCCACGCCTTCTTCACCCGCCGGGGCGGGATCAGCGCGGGCATCTATGCATCGCTGAACTGCGGCCCCGGCTCGCAGGACGCTCGCGATTGCGTGCTGGAGAACCGGCGGCGGGCGCTGGCGGCGCTGGACCTCCCGGAGGACCGGCTGGCGACGGTGCGCCAGATCCACTCCGCCGAGGCGGTCGCCGTCACCGAGCCCTGGCCGATCGGCGGGGCGCCGCGGGCCGACGCCCTGGTCACGGCGCGGGCGGGCCTGGCGCTCGGCGTGCTGACCGCCGACTGCGCGCCGGTGCTGCTGGCCGACACCGGCGCCGGCGTGGTCGGCGCCGCCCATGCCGGCTGGCGCGGCGCGCTGAGCGGCGTGCTGGAGGCGGTCGTGGACGCGATGGAAGGCCTGGGCGCCCGCCGGCGGCATGTCGTGGCCGGCATCGGCCCCTGCATCGGCAAGGGCGCCTACGAGGTCGGGCCGGAGTTCCCCCAGCCTTTTCTGGAGCAGGACCAGGCCAACGGCGACTTCTTCGTCGCGGCGTCGCGGCCGGGGCACTTCCTGTTCGACCTCCGGGGCTATGCCGCCCGCCGTCTGGCCGGCTTCGGCCTGGCCGACGTGCAGACCCTGCCCTGCGACACCTACGGGGAGAAAGCGCGCTTCTTCAGCCATCGCCGCGCGCGCCACCGGGGGGAAGACGACTACGGCCGCATGCTGTCGGCCATCTATCTGGAGCCCTGAACCCAAGCGAAAGGAGGACACCTCCCGCCCATGGCCCTGCACTTCACCCGCGAGGAGTTCGCCGGGCGCCGCCGCCAGGCCTGCGCCGCGCTGGAGGCGGCGGGTCTCGACGGCCTGCTGTGCTTTCGCCAGGAGAGCATGTACTGGCTGACCGGCTACGACACCTTCGGCTACGTCTTCTTCCAGTGCCTCTACCTGGGCGCGGACGGGCGGACGATGCTGCTGACCCGCGCGCCCGACCTGCGCCAGGCCTGGCTGACCTCGATCGTCGAGGACGTGCGGGTGTGGGAGGACCGCGAGGACGCCGATCCGGCGGAGCAGCTTCGCGAGGTGCTGCGCGAACTGGGCTGCGCCGGCCGGCGGCTGGGGGTGGAGTACGACGCCTACGGCCTGACGGCGCGCAACGGCAAACGGCTAGAGGCGGCGCTGGACG
Organism: uncultured Rhodovibrionaceae bacterium; assembly: GCA_964561005.1. Classification (GTDB taxonomy): domain Bacteria; phylum Pseudomonadota; class Alphaproteobacteria; order Kiloniellales; family Rhodovibrionaceae; genus CAZLNO01. The sequence goes on from CAZLNO010000055.1 coordinate 20,150, forward strand.
GCTTCGCGCGACTGAGCGACGCCTCGACGTTGGTCAGCCGCCTGCGCGTGGTGAAAAGCCCGGCGGAGCTGACCTGTGTCCGCCGGGCCGCCGCCCTGGGCGACGCGGCTTTCGAGGCGGCGGCGGAGGTCGTCGCGCCCGGCGCCTTCGAGGGCGACATTCTGGCGGCCATGCAGGGCGCCGTGTTCAAGGGCGGCGGCGACTACTCCGGCAACGAGTTCATTATCGGGTCCGGCGACCACGCGCTGCTCTGCCGCTACCAGGTCGGCCGCCGACACCTGGGCGAGACCGACCAGCTCACGCTGGAGTGGGCCGGGGTCTACCGGCGCTATCACGCCGCCCTGATGCGCACGCTGCGGGTCGGCGGCCAGCCGCCCGACCGGCAGCGGGAGATGGCCGCGGTGGCCCACGACGCCATCCGGGCGGTGGAGGAGATGCTGCGCCCCGGCAACACCTTCGGCGAGGCCTTCGCCGCGCACGTCGAGGTGCTGGACCGCGCCGGCTATCAGGCCCACCGCCTGAACGCCTGCGGCTATTCGCTGGGCACGACCTTCGCGCCCAACTGGATGGACTGGCCGATGCTTTACCGCGACAACCCGGTGGTCATCCAGCCGGGCATGGTGATCTTCGTGCACATCATCATCATGGACAGCGACCGGGGCTTGGCGATGTGCCCGGGACGCACCAGCTTGGTGACCGAGGGCGGGGCACAGCCGCTGTCCCGGCTGCCGCTGGAATTCCCGGTCTTCGCCTGATACCCGAGTCCTGATACCTGACGCCCGACGCCCCGGATGCCCGGTCATGCCGCACATCATCCTGTTCAGCGCCTTCCTGATGCTGGGTCTGCTGGCCACCTGCGCGCTGCTATGAGGCGCGGAGCCAATGCGTGGACGCGTGAACCGGCATGGGCGGCGGGGCGTGGGCTTGCCCGCGCCCCGAACGTTTCGCCCCGCCCTCGCCGAAAACGTTCCGGTCGGGGGCAAGCCCCCGACCGGCCAAGGTTCCCTCGGGTTCACGCTTCGACAGGCTCAGGGTGAGGATCGAAGCGAGTCGCCCTCATGCTGAGCCTGTCGAAGCATGAATTCGTGACGGCGTTACGGTTCGCCACGGTCGGCCGCGCGCGGCGCCTGTGCCTCCTGGCCGCCGTGCTGGCGCTGGCCGCCTGCGGTCCGCTGCCGCGTCCCTTTCAGCCGGAGGAGAAGGGCGACAACGCGCTGCTGCTGCTGCCCGACCGCACGGGCATCGCCGTCTCGCCGGCCACCGGCCTCGCACCCGCCGGCGACGGCCGCCTGGCCGCCGCCATGGCCGGGGCCCTGCGCAAGGAGAACGTGCCGGCCAGCGTCGGCGCCGGCAACAGCGAGACGCACTGGCTGCTCGCCGACGTGCGGCAGCTCGGCCAGGTGGCAGGGGTACTGCGCCTGCGGCTGACCTGGGAGCTCTACGACGCCGAGGGTGCCCCGGTGGGCAGCCAGACCCAGACCGTCGCCGTGGCCGAGCGCGCCTGGCGGGACGGCGACGCCGAGGCGCTGGGCGAGATCGTCCGCCGGGCGGCGCCGCGCATCGCCGCGATGATCCAGGCTCCGGCGGTGCGCGAGGCGGAACTGGCCGGCTATCCGCCGGGCACCCGCGTCGTGGTGGCGCGCGTCACCGGCGAGCCCGGCGCGGCCGCGCGCGCCCTCACCGGCGCCATGACCGCCGAGCTGCGCGAGCGCCGCCTGCCGCTGGCCGACCGGGCACAGCCCGGCGATGTCGTGGTGACCGGCCGCGTCACGCTGGGCGAGGCCGAGGCCGGCGCGCGGCCGATCGAAGTCGTCTGGACGGTCCAGCGCCAGGGCGGGGAGGCGCCGCTGGGCGACCTGCGCCAGGCGAACAGCGTGCCGCAGGCGCAGCTCGACCAGGGCTGGGCGCGCCTGGGCGGCCTCATCGCCCAGGCCGCCGCCCCCGGCGTCCTGCAAGTTCTGGAACAGGCGGCGCCGGACAACGGGGCCGAAGCCGGGCAATAGCCAAGGCCATCCGGCGCGGGGCGCGGATTCCAGCCCGCGGGCCGAACGTTTCCCCGCCCCGCGGCGAAACCTACCGGTCGCGGACGGGAGCCCCCGACCGGCCAAGGTCAAATCGTCTCGACATCCCCCGGCGTCACCAAAACCGGGACCCCTTCCGCCGCGAGGATGTCGGTTGCCTGGGTGTCGTCGATCTCGCCGGTCACCGCCTCGGTGCGGTCGATGACGCCCCGGGCGGAGGCCAGGTCATCCTCCACGGTCCATGCGGTGCCGGCGTTCGCGAAGGCCTGCGCATAGGCCTCGCCCACCGTCAGCTTGTTGGTTACCGCCGTGGCGTCGTTCAGGGTCTCGACGCTGCCGTCGCCATCCAGGTCGATGTCGCTGTCGTCGCGCGCGCCGGCGATGATGTCGGTGATGATGTCGCCCAGGTTGATGCCCTGGTCCAGGCGCTGCAGCACCTGGTCCGTCCAGAAGTCCAGGCCGGCGTCGTCGGGCGCGCGGTCGAAGAGGTTGTCGAAGACCTGGGTCACGAAGCCCTCGACGGCCGCCCGGTCGGCGCCGGCCGCCGCCTCTGGCGCCAGGAAGGGGAAGACGCCCTGCGCCTCGTCGCTCAGGCGGAAGGACTCGGAAATGTCGTCCAGGATCCGGCCCGCCGGTCGGCCGTCCGCCAAGCCCTCCTGGAACTGCCCCAGCCAGAAGTCCAGGCCCACGGGATCTGGCGCGCGGTCGAAGTAGCCGACGTAGATGGCCGTTACCTGCTCGATCGCCGCCAGCGACGCGAAGTCCAGCGGCTCGGTCACGTCGATCGTGGCGCTGGCCTGGGCCGTGGCGCCGTCCGCGCCGGTGAGCGTGTAGACCAGGCTGTCCACGCCGGCGAAGCCGGCCGCCGGGGTGTAGCTGATGGTGCCGTCGGGGTTGACCGTGGCGCTCCCGTTCGACGGTCCCTCGGCCAGGGCGACGCTCAGGCCGGGGGCCTCGCCGTCCGCGTCGTTGGCCAGCACCTCCAGCCTCGCCGTCCGCCCGGCGTCGACCACGAAGCGGTCGTCGGCCACCGCCAGGCTCGGCTGATTGAGGGCGACCTCGACCCCGTCCCCGAACACCGCCCGCTCGATATCGACCAAGAGATCCGTCCCGAAGCGCCCGGTCGTGTCGACGACCTCCACGCCGCCGTCGGTTGTCCGCAGCGTGAAATCGTCTCGGGCGGCCCGGAATGCGGCGGTGTCGAAGCCCGCGCCGCCGCGCAGCTCGTCATCGCCGCGGCCGCCCTCCAGGCGGTTGTCGGCCTGGTTGCCGATCAGCAGGTCGTCGCCGTCTCCCGCCACCGCCTCCTCGATAAGCGTCTGCGGACCAATGGCCAGGCTCTGCCCGGCGATCGTCCCGCTGCCGCCCGGCCGCAGGTCCAGCACGGCATCGCCGGTGAGCGCGGCGGCGTTGATGCGATCGTGGCCGGCGATATCGTTCAGCAGCGTGCGGCTGGCCTCCTGCGCGGCGAAGGTCGCGAACTCGTCGGTATAGACATAGGTGTCGTCGCCGTCGGCCGGGCTGCCGAAGGCGCTCAGTGTCCAGTCGAACAACAGGCCGTCGTCGTTGGCGAAGTCGTCGGTAATCGTGAGGGTCCAGGTGCCCTGCGCGCTCTCGCCCAGGAACTCGTTGCTGGTGAACACGAAGTCGAGGTTGGTGGCGCCCTCGAAGCCGGAGCCCGGCCGGGTCATCAGGTTGGTCACCGTCCCGGACGGCGATTCCAGAAAAATCGAGACGTCGCCCAGGAAGTCGTGCGACAGCGTGATGTCCAGCTCGACGTGCTCGACCTCGAGGTCCTGGTCGATCTCCACGCTCTGCACCACGGGGGCGGTGGCGTCGACGAAGGCCAGCTCCTGGCGGCCGGCGCCGGCGGACACCTCGTTGGCGAAGGTGTCGCTCTCTTCCCAGGTCTCGGCCAGCCGCACCGCCGCCCGCGCGTCCACCAGGCCGAAGCCGTAGTTCAGATTGGTATGGAGGCCGCCGCCGTTCCAGGTTTGGGCGGCGTTGGTAAACCAGCCGCCGTTCTCCGGATCGTTCTGATGCGCGCTGAGGGCCAGGATCTCCTGCACGTCGCGAAAGCCGAGATCCGGGTTGGCCTCGAGCATGAGGGCGATCACCCCGGAGACCAGCGGCGCGGCGAAGGAGGTACCCGAGGCCGTGGTGAAATCGTCGAAGGACTGGCCCGGGAACCCCGGCAGGTCGGCTGTCAGCACCTCGGTGCCCGGCGCCGAGACCAGCACCGGGGCGCCCGGCGTGGTGAAGCCCTCCGGCGCGCCGGGGGCGGCGAAGGTGCCGTTATCGTCCAGCGCGGCCACCGGGATGGTGAAGCGCGAGTTCTGGAAGTTGTGGAAATTGGCGTCGCCGAAGCCGGAGCCCGTGAGGTCGAACAGCCCGCCGGCGTTGAAGTCGTTGCCGGAGGCGAAGACGATGTTGGTGCCCAGGCCGCCGCGCCCCTGGGCGACGGCGTCTTCCAGCTCCCGCGCGGCGGTCTGGAACGCCGGGTCCTTGAAGTTGTCCGCGAAAAGCGCGGTCTGGCCCCAGCTCGCGTTCACCACGTCGAACCGCTCGAACGCCGCCAGGGCGGATTCGGTGCCCAGGCCCACGAGGCTGACCAGCGCGGCGTCCGGCGCGGCGCCCAGCAGGCCGCTGCCGTCGTCGTCCGCCGCGGCCATGCCGGCGACGCCGGTGCCATGCCACCGGCCTTGGCCGAAGAAGAAGTCGGGGCCGCCGTCGTCCGGGTCGTCGGTGCCGGGGATGAAGTTGCCGCCCTGCGCCGTGTCCAGGTTGCCCGCCAGATCGGGGTGCGTCGGGTCGAGGCCGGTGTCGTTGACGGCGATCGAAACCCCCGCGCCCGTGTAGTCCGCCCAGGCCGGAACAACGTTGATGTCCACCCCCGGCGTGCCGCCGGACTGGCCCGTGTTGCGCAGATGCCACTGGTCCTGGAAGAGGTCTTCGCTGGCGACGTCCACACGGCTCATCGTAACCCCCCGGCTGGGTTCCCACCCCGTATTTACGCGGCGATCGTATCGGAAGTTCAACCCGCCGGCACTGACGCGCCTTCAGCTTCCCGTGAGCGGCGGAGGCGGCGTTTCGCTTTCGTGACGACCGTTTACATTCCGGGGTCGTGCTGATAAGTTCCGCGCGCCCTCGGCGGGGTCAGGACGGCGCCGGACGAGGGCGGAAAGAACCGCAGCAAGCAGCCCAGCCCCTGGACCCAAGATGCGCATTCTCACCGGGAACAGCAATCGGCCCCTGGCCGAGGCCATCTCGGCATATCTCAACCTGCCGCTGACCAAGGCCAGCGTCCGCCGCTTCTCCGACATGGAAGTCTTCGTGGAGATCCAGGAGAACATCCGCGGCGAGGACGTCTTCCTGATCCAGTCGACCTGCTATCCGGCGAACGACAACCTGATGGAGCTGCTGGTCTCGCTGGACGCGCTGCACCGCGCCTCGGCCCGGCGGGTGACCGCCGTGATCCCCTACTACGGCTATGCGCGCCAGGAC
>CAZLNO010000056.1:0-25614 GCA_964561005.1 uncultured Rhodovibrionaceae bacterium
CCAGGTCGAACTGGCCCAGCAGCTTGTTGTCCGCCGCCATCTCGCGCTCGCCCTGGAAGACGCGGATGGTCACCGCCGTCTGGTTGTCCTCGGCCGTCGAGAAGACCTGCGACTTCTTGGTCGGGATCGTGGTGTTGCGCTCGATCAGCTTGGTCATCACGCCGCCCAGGGTCTCGATGCCCAGCGACAGCGGCGTCACGTCGAGCAGCAGCACGTCCTTCACGTCGCCCTGCAGCACGCCGGCCTGGATGGCCGCGCCTATGGCGACGACCTCGTCCGGGTTGACGCCCTTGTGCGGCTCCTTGCCGAAGAAGTTCTTCACGGTTTCGTGGATCTTGGGCATGCGGGTCATGCCGCCGACCAGGATCACCTCCTCGATCTCGCCGGCCGAGATGCCCGCGTCCTTCAAAGCCGCCTTGCAGGGGTCGACGGTGCGCTGCACCAGGTCCTCGACCAGCGCCTCCAGCTTGGCCCGGGTCAGCTTGATGTTCAGGTGCTTCGGCCCGTGCTGGTCGGCGGTGATGAACGGCAGGTTCACCTCGGTCTGCTGGGCGCCGGACAGCTCGATCTTCGCCTTCTCCGCGGCCTCCTTCAGGCGCTGGAGGGCCAGCTTGTCCTTGCGCAGGTCGATGCCCTGCTCCTTCTTGAACTCGTCGGCCAGGTAATCGATGATCCGCTGGTCGAAGTCCTCGCCGCCGAGGAAGGTGTCGCCGTTGGTCGCCTTCACCTCGAAAACGCCGTCGCCGATCTCCAGGATGGAGATGTCGAAGGTGCCGCCGCCAAGGTCGAAGACGGCGACGGTGCCGGACTTTTTCTTGTCCAGGCCATAGGCCAGCGAGGCCGCGGTCGGCTCGTTGATGATGCGCTCGACCTCGAGGCCCGCGATGCGGCCGGCGTCCTTGGTCGCCTGGCGCTGCGAATCGTTGAAGTAGGCGGGCACGGTGATGACCGCCTTCTCGACCGTCTCGCCGAGATAGGCTTCCGCCGTCTCCTTCATCTTCTGCAGGATGAAGGCGGAGATCTGCGAGGGGCTGTACTTCTCCCCGCGCGACTCGACCCAGGCGTCGCCGTTGTCCGCCTTGATGATCTTGTAGGGCACCTGCTCCATGTCGCGCTTGGTCATCGGGTCGTCGAAGCGACGGCCGATGAGGCGCTTGATGGCGAACAGCGTGTTCTCCGGGTTGGTGACCGCCTGACGCTTCGCGGCTTGCCCGATCAGGCGCTCGGCGTTCTCCGTGAAGGCCACCATGGACGGCGTGGTGCGCGCGCCCTCGGCGTTTTCGATGACCTTCGCCTGCTTGCCTTCCATGACGGCAACGCAGGAGTTCGTCGTGCCGAGGTCGATGCCGATGACTTTGCTCATTACCCCTCTCTCCTTTTCAGCAGACCGGCCGGCGGCCTCGTGAAGCGCCACCGGCGTCCCTGTGTCGATGGAGACAAAAACATTGTGCTTCGAGCGGGTATATAATCAGCCCTGAAACACCATCAAGCCGGCCTCCCGGCGCGCGGCGGCGAAATTTGCGCGCCCGGCCTCCCGGTCCGCCGGATGCCGCTTGCTGCGTGCAGCCGGGCCGGTCCACATTGCCGGCGGACAAGGACATCGTGGACGGCGGCGGACGGCCCATGAACGAGCACGAGAAACAGCGCGGCTGGGAGAGCGGCGACCCGCGCAACGATCGGATCTACCTCGCCATTCTGTCGGTCCTGATGGCGACCGTGGTGCTGGCCGCCATCGTCACCCTGGTCGGCGAGCTGGTGCTGCAGAACCCGGCGATAAAGACGGCCGGGTTTTCCATCGCCCTGGTCGCCGGGGCGATCTACTTCTTCTTCCGCTTTCTGGGCGGCGTGCGCTACCGGCAATGGCTGGCCCGGCGGCGCAAGCGCGACGCGGACGGCCCGTAGCGGCCGCGGCGTCAAGCCGCCAGCGCCTGGGCGAGGTCGGCCTTGATGTCCTCGACGTCCTCCAGCCCTACGGAGATGCGGATCAGCCCCTCGCCGATGCCGATGCGCGCCCGCTCTTCCGGCGGCACGCGCTGGTGCGTCGTGGTCGCCGGATGCGTGGCGAGGCTCTTGGCGTCGCCCAGGTTGTTGGAGATGTCGATCAGCTTGAGCGCGTTGAGCACGCGGAAGGCCCGGGCCTTGCCGCCCTCGACCTCGAAGGCCAGCAGGGTGCTGCCCTTGGCCATCTGCCGGCGCGCCAGCTCGGCCTGCGGGAAGTCGTGCAGGCCCGGATAGAGCACCCTGGCGACACCCGGCTGGCCGCGCAGAAAGGTCGCCAGCTCCAGGGCGTTGGCGCAGTGTCGCTCCACCCGCAGGGCCAGCGTCTCCAGCCCCTTGACCAGCACCCAGGCGTTGAACGGGCTCATCGAGGGGCCGGTGTGCTTCATGAAGTTGAACAGCGTCTTGTCGACGAACTCGGCCGGCCCCAGCACCGCGCCGCCCAGCGTGCGTCCCTGGCCGTCGATGTGCTTGGTCGCCGAGTAGACGACGACGTCGGCGCCGAAGCGCAGCGGGCGCTGCAGCATCGGCGTGGCGAAGACGTTGTCGACGATGACGCAGGCGCCCGCCTTGTGGGCCAGTTCGCTCACAGCCGCCAGATCCACCAGCTCCAGCGTCGGGTTGGCCGGCGTCTCGACGAACACGCAGGCCGCGGGCCGGGACAGCGCCTGTTCCCAGGCGCCCAGGTCGGCACCGTCGACGAATTCGGCCTCGACGCCGAAGCGCGGCAGGATCTCCGCGATGATGTAGTGGCAGGAGCCGAAGAGCACCCGCGAGGCGACGACCCGGTCGCCGGCCTTGAGCTGGCACATCAGCGACGCGAAGACGGCCGCCATGCCGCTGGCGGTGGCGCGGCAGGCCTCGGCCCCCTCCAGCCGGCGCAGACGCTCCTCGAACATCTTGACCGTGGGATTGGCGTAGCGCGAGTACATGTAGCGCGACACCTCGCCCTTGAAGGCCGCCTCGGCCGCCTCGGCACTGGGGTAGGTGTAGCCCGAGGTCATGTAAAGCGCCTCGGCGGTCTCGCAGAAGGGGCTGCGCTCCTGGCCGCCGCGCACCAGCTCGGTCTGCTCGCGCCAGGGCGAATCCGCGCCGTCCGCCGGGTCGTCGAGGGGGTCCTGATGGTCTCTCATGCCGCGCCTTGTCGGTTGCGGCCGGCCCGGCGGCCGGCCGGGGTCACGCCGTCAGTCCTGCGTCCAGGGCAGTCCCCGCATCCTCCAGCCGCCCAGGGTGCCGCGCCGCCCGCTGACGTCCTTGTCGCCCTCGAAGCCCTCGGCGACGTTGTAGCACCGCCTGAAGCCGGCCTCGGTCAGCGCCTGGGCCGCCGCCGCCGAGCGCTGCCCGGAGCGGCAGATCAGCAGCAGCGTGTCGTCGTGCCCGACGCCCGCCTCCGCGACCTGCTCGGTGAACGCCTCGTTCAGCCGCATGTCGGGAAACTCCTTCCAGGGCACCAGCAAGGGCTTCTTGCCCAAAGTGCTGAGGTCCGGCACGCCGACGTACTTCCATTCCGCGTCGGTGCGCACGTCCACGAGCATCGCCCTGGGGTCGTCACTGAGAATCTCCCAGGCCGTGTCCGGCGAAATGTCGCCCGCATAGCGCTCGGTCATGAGAGCTGCCCCTCGCATAGACGCTCCGTTGCATAACTGAGCCGCCGCCCTCTCCCGCCGGGGCGGCGGCCGGGTGGGCCTATCCTAAATCAGCGCGCGCGCCAAGACCACGATCCACCCCTAGGCATCGGGCTGCGGCGTGACCCGCAGGTAGGGCTTCAGCGTCTTCCAGCCCTGGGGGAAGCGCTCCTTCGCCTCCTCGTCGCTCACCGCCGGGACGATGATGACGTCCTCGCCCTGGCGCCAGTTGACCGGCGTGGCGATCTTGTAGCGGTCGGTGAGCTGCATGGAATCGATCACCCGCAGGATCTCGTCGAAGTTGCGCCCCGTCGTCTGCGGATAGGTCAGGGTCAGGCGCACCTTCTTGTCCGGATCGATGATGTAGACCGTGCGCACGGTGAAGACCTCGTCGTGGGCGGGGTGGATCATCCCGTAGAGGTCCGCCACCTTGCGCTCGGGATCGGCGATGACGGGAAAGTTCAGCGCCGTGCCCTGCGTTTCCTCGATGTCGGCGGCCCAGGACCCGTGCGATTCCAGCGGGTCGACCGAAAGCCCGATCGCCTTGACGTTCCGGGCGTCGAAGGCGGGCTTCAGCCGCGCCACTTCCCCCAGCTCGGTCGTGCAGACCGGCGTGAAGTCCTTGGGATGGGAAAACAGGACCGCCCAGCTCTCCCCGATCCATTCGTGAAAGGTGATCGGCCCTTGTGTGGTCTCCGCCCGGAAGTCGGGCGCGGTGTCGCCGAGTCGCAGGGACATGGCTCGCTTCCTCCCCTCCCGCGTCGAGCAGTCGCGGTGCGGGTGACTTTATCCACACCGGACATATGTCAATTGTTTGGAGTCACGCGCTCAGAATGTACATTGCCTGCGTCGTATATTTGGTCACGAAGCCGGCGTCAAGGCAAGTGGTATTATTTCCGGTCCGGGCCGGCTGTCACGACCGCGCGATCCCTGCGCCCGCCCCTGTTTGAAAGCCGGCGCCGGACGCGGCGCCACGACGATCAAGCGACGGCGCTATAGGGCGTGATGAGCAGCCAGACGTAGGCGACGTAACCCACGATCAGCACGCAGCTTTCCGCCCGGTTCACGCGGTAGCCGGTGCGCATGAAAACCATCAGCAGGAGCGAGACGCCGAGCATGACCCAGAGGTCGAGCCGCAGAAACGCGGGACTGATCGACACCGGCTCGACAAGCGCGGTCAGGCCCAGCATGCCGAAGACGTTGAAGACGTTGGAACCCAGCACGTTGCCCAGGGCCACGTCGCCGTGCCTGCGCCAGGCGGCCACGATCACGGTTGCCAGCTCGGGCAGCGAGGTGCCCACGGCCACCAGGGTGACGCCGATGACGGCCTCAGGCACGCCCGCCGCCTCGGCAATGCCGGTGGCGCCGGAGACCAGCATGCGCGCGCCCGCCACCAGGACCACCACACCGATCAGGACGATCAGGACGGCGACGGTGCCGTTGCTGGGCAGGCGGCTGAGGTCGGAGACCTCGTCCTCATAGACGGCAGCGGAGCCGTTGCGCTCACAGCGGATGCAGTACGCGATGAAGGCGATCAGCGCCGCCAGCATCGGCAGGGCCACCCAGCGATCGACGCCGCCGAGATAGGCGAGCCCGACCAGGATCACGCTCGCCGCCAGCATGGCGAAGCCGTCGCGGCGCAGGACCGAGGGGCGGCTGACCACCGGATGGATCATCGCGGCCATGCCGAGGATCAGCATGATGTTCGCGATGTTGCTGCCGACGATGTTGCCGACCGTGATGTCGTGCTGGCCGCGCAGCGCCGCCTCCAGGCAGACCAGGAACTCCGGCGCGGATGTGCCGAAGCCCACCACCACCACGCCGATGAACAGCGTGGAGACGTCCAGCCGCCGGGCCAGTCCCACCGCGCCGCGCAGCAGACTCTCGCCGCCCAGGAACAGCAGAACGAAACCACCGATGGCGAGTGCGTAATCCATGCGCCTCCTGGTTGCTGGTTGCCCGGGGTCGCCGCCGGCCTGTTCGATCGGAGATATCGTCCGGCGAGGCTCGGATTGCAAGCCGCGAGCGCTCGCGCGGCCCATTGCCACCGGCGCGCGGTTCGGGCTATGTGCGGAGCGCGCGTCCTGCTTGCTTCGCGTCCAACAGCCCGAAAAACCGACAGCCGGAAACCGACAGCCGCCCGCCATGCCCGCCAAGCCCGCGCCCCGTCATTTCATCGTCGCGCTCGACGGCCCGGCCGCCGCCGGCAAGGGCACCCTTGCGCGGCGCCTGGCCGAGGCCTTCGACCTGGCTTATCTGGACACGGGCGGCCTGTACCGCGCCGTCGGCGCGAAGCTGCTGGTCGCCGGCGGCGATCCGGGCGACACGGTCGCGGCCGTCCGCGCCGCCGAGTCGCTGTCCGCGGCGGACCTGGAGCGCGCGGACCTGCGCGGCGAAGCGGTGGGCGAGGCGGCCTCGCGCGTGTCGGCCCTGCCCGAGGTGCGCCGGGCGCTGCTGGCCTTTCAGCGCGACTTCGCCTACCACCCGCCCGAAGGCCAGCGGGGCGCGGTGCTGGACGGGCGCGACATCGGCACCGTCGTCTGCCCGGAGGCCTGCGCCAAGATCTTCGTCACCGCAAGTCTGGAAGAGCGCGCCCGCCGGCGTCACGAAGAGTTGCTTGCGCGCGGCGAGAGGCTTATATATGGCCGCGTTCTGCGCGACATGCAGGCGCGGGACGCGCGCGACGCCGCCCGTGAGGCGGCGCCGCTCCGGCCGGCGGCGGATGCCTGTGTCCTGGACACCTCCGCGCTGGACCCGGAAGCCGCGTTCGCCCGCGCCCGCGCCATCGTTTGCGAGCGCTGCCCGCAAGCGGATGCGTAGGACCAAACACGACACCGAGGACGGAGCCCGGACCGGAGGGTCCGGGCCACTGCCGTATGGAAGGAGACCGGGGTCCCGGCAACCCGCGGGGCCCGCGCAAGGCGATCAGCGAGACAGGCGAAGCTCGCCCGGCCTTCTCGAGGACGGCACCGGGAAGACCGCCGGAGACAACCGGCAGGCCCGTATAACCGCAACGCAACGACGACGAGAGGAACGGAACCTTATGGCTGAGACCGCTGCCGCCACCGGCACGCAAGAGAACTTCGAAGCGCTCCTGCAGGAGTCCTTCGGCAACGAGGATCGCCTGGAAGGGACGGTCCTGAAGGGCACCATCGTGGACTTCGACGGCGACGATGTCCTGGTCGACGTCGGCCTGAAATCCGAGGGCCGGGTCGCCCTGAAGGAGTTCGCCAAGGCCGGCGAGGCCGACGAGCTCAAGATCGGCGACGAGGTGGACGTCTATCTCGAACGCTTCGAGGACAAGAACGGCGAGGCCATGCTGTCGCGCGACAAGGCGCGGCGCGAGGAGGCCTGGACCCAGCTCGAAAAGGCCTTCAACAACGGCGAGCGCGTCCAGGGCCAGATCTTCGGCCGGGTCAAGGGCGGCTTCACCGTCGACCTCAACGGCGCCGTGGCCTTCCTGCCGGGCAGCCAGGTCGATATCCGCCCCGTGCGCGACGTCACCCCGCTGATGGGCACGCCGCAGCCCTTCCAGATTCTCAAGATGGACCGCTCGCGCGGCAACATCGTGGTCTCCCGCCGCGCCGTGCTGGAGGAGACCCGCGCCGAGCAGCGCAGCGAGCTGGTCGCCTCGCTCAAGGAAGGCCAGGTGCTGCAGGGCGTGGTGAAGAACATCACCGACTACGGCGCCTTCGTCGACCTGGGCGGCGTCGACGGCCTGCTGCACGTCACCGACATCTCCTGGAAGCGCGTCAACCATCCCACCGACGTGCTGTCGATCGGCCAGCAGGTCACGGTGCAGGTGATCCGCTTCAACCCCGAAACGCAGCGCATCTCGCTGGGCATGAAGCAGCTCCAGGCCGACCCCTGGGAGGGGGCCGCGGCCAAGTACCCGGTCGGCGCCAAGTTCAAGGGCCGCGTCACCAACATCACCGACTACGGCGCCTTCGTGGAACTGGAAGCCGGCATCGAGGGCCTTGTGCACGTTTCCGAGATGAGCTGGACCAAGAAGAACGTGCATCCGGGCAAGATCGTCTCGACCTCGCAGGAGGTGGAGGTGATGATCCTCGACGTCGACGAGCAGAAGCGCCGCATCTCCCTCGGCCTGAAGCAGACCCTGCCCAATCCCTGGGCCGAGTTCCAGGAGAACTACCCCGTCGGGACGGAGATCGAGGGCGAAATCAAGAACATCACCGAGTTCGGGCTGTTCGTCGGCCTGCCCGGCGACATCGACGGCATGGTGCACCTCTCCGACCTGTCGTGGGAGGAGTCCGGCGAACAGGCCGTCAAGAACTACAAGAAAGGCGACATCGCGAAGGTGAAGGTGCTCGATGTCGACGTGGAGAAGGAGCGCATCTCCCTTGGCATCAAGCAGCTTTCCGGCGACCCCTTCGAGACGGCGACCGGCGAGCTGCGCAAGGGCAAGGTGGTCACCTGCACGGTGCACAAGATCGACGACAACGGCATCGAGGTGAAGGTCGGCGGCGAGGACGGCGCCATCGGCTTCATCCGCAAGGCGGAGCTGTCCCGCGACCGCAGCGAGCAACGGCCCGATCGCTTCGCCCCCGGCGAGAAGCTCGACGCCAAGATCACCCAGATCGACAAGAAGAACCGCAAGCTCACCCTCTCGATCAAGCAGCGCGAGATCGAGGAGGAAAAGCAAGCCATGGCCGAGTACGGCTCCACCGACACCGGCGCCAGCCTGGGCGAGATCCTGGGCCCGGCAATGAAGCAGGCGGTCAAGGAGCAGGTCGGCGAGGGCGAGGACGACTCCGGCAAGAGCTGAGCCGGCCGTCGTTTCGGCCCACGAAGTTCGGGACGCCCGGGCGCGCAAAGCGCCCGGGCGTTTTTCGTCGCGGTGGCGAAACGCCCCGCCGCGGCCCGGGAAAGTTCAGGCATGTGAGAGGCTTACCTTGACGCCGCGAAGCGCCTGCGGCCATCATTGCCTGACAGGGACCGCGACGCGACTCTTGCTCGCGGAAGAAAAACGCCGCGTGCCGCGTGAGGGGGCAGCGCCGACGCCAAAACAGCACGGCGCGATCGCGGCGAAATGGCTCGGAGGCCGGGGAAAGCATAGCATGACGAAATCGGAGTTGATCCAGCGCATTTCCGAGAACAACCCGCACTTGTATCAACGCGATGTGGAACGCATCGTCGCCACGATCTTCGACGAGATCGCCGAGGCCCTGGCCGACGGCAAGCGCGTCGAGCTGCGCGGGTTCGGGGCGTTTTCCGTGAAGGACCGCGAGGCCCGGGAAGGCCGCAACCCGCGTACCGGCGCGACCGTCAACGTGGACGCCAAGCGCATCCCCTTCTTCAAGACCGGAAAACAGTTGCGCGAGCGCCTGAATGGCGCCAAGTCCTGATCGAAACCTTCCAGCAGATCGCAGGCGGATCGCACGGTGAAACATCTATCCTGGATCATTACGCTGCCGTTGCTGGCCATCGCGGTCATCTTCGCCATCCAGCACCGCCAGCGCGTCGAGATCGACCTGTGGCCGCTGCCGATCCAGGTCGAGCCCCCACTCTACGTCCTGGTCCTGCTGGCGATCTTCGTCGGCTTCCTGATCGGCGGCTGTGTGACCTGGCTCTCCCAGGGACGCCACCGCCGCCGGGCGCGCGAGCGCCGCTTCCGGATCGAGGCGTTGGAGCGCGAGCTGGCGGGCGCGCAGCGCAAGTTGCAGCACGCCGAGGCAAGCGCCGCCGAGGCGGCCGCGGGCCGGGCCGCTTCGCACGGCGCCAAGGTTCGGGCCCTGCCCCACGCGCGCACCGGCACCTGAGGGTTTCGCCGGACGCACACACAGCAAGGAGGAAGCATGCGGGTCTTCTCGCCCGAGGAGGTCGGTGAAGCGCTGCAGCCCCGCCGTCTGGTCGAGGCGTTGCGCGACGCCTTTCGCGAGGGCATGTCCGCGCCGACGCGCCACCACCACGGCGTGCCGAGCCATGCCGGACCCGACGGCACCCTGCTGCTGATGCCGGCCTGGCAGGTCGACAACTACATCGGCGTCAAGGTGGCGACGGTGTTCCCGGGCAATCCGGCGCGCGGCCTGCCCTCGGTGCTGGCGAACTACCTGCTGAACGACGGCCGCACCGGGCAGCCGCTGGCGCTGATCTCCGGCCAGCCGCTGACCAACCGGCGCACCGCCGCCGCCTCCGCGCTGGCCGCCGACTACCTGGCGGTGAAGGACGCGACGCGGCTGCTGATGGTGGGCACCGGCGCGATGGCGCCCGAGCTGGTGGAGGCGCACGCCAGCGTCCGTCCGATCAGCGAGGTCCGGGTCTGGGGCCGCACGCCCGAGAAGGCGGCCCGGCTGGCCGGGCAGCTCCAGGGCCGCGGCTACCGCGCCGAGGCCGTGAGCGACCTGGGGGCTGGCGTGGCCTGGGCGCAGGTGATCTCCTGCGCGACGATGTCGACCGAGCCGCTGATTCGCGGCGACTGGCTGCGGCCGGGCCAGCACGTCGACCTCGTCGGCGCCTTCAAGCCGAGCATGCGCGAGACCGACGACGCCTGCGTCCAGCGCGCGCGGCTGTTCTGCGATACCTTCGACGGCGCGCTGGCGGAGGGCGGCGACCTTGTGCAGCCGCTGGAGGCCGGGGTCATCGCGCGGAACGATGTCCTGGCGGACTTCTACATGCTGACCCGCGGCCACCACCCTGGTCGCGACAACGCCGAGGAGGTCACGCTGTTCAAGTCCGTCGGCACGGCGATCGAGGATCTGGCCGCCGCGATCCTGGCCTTCGAGACCCACGCCAAGGACGACTGATCCCCGCGGCCTGGCAGGCCGCCGGAGACAGTGCGGGCACGCCGAGCCAGCGGGGCCGGAAGTGCCAGCGCTGGCAAGGGCGCCCGCACCCGTCGGTTGGCCCCTTTACGATTGCTTCACCCAGAGAGCGTAGGTTCTGGGCATGGCCGAGGGCGATGGCCGTTGGCCGCGCTGGAAAGCGTCCGGGGTTTCGCCATGTTGATCCGCTGGCCGGCGCTTGTGCTGTGCCTTTTTGTCGCAATGAGCCACGGCGCGGCGGCCGAACCTGTCAGGCTGGTGACCGGCAACGGCTATCCGCCCTTTGCCGGAAAGGACCTGCCGAACGGCGGGCTGGCGACGGAGATCGTGCGGAGCGCCTACGCCGTGCGGGGAATCGCGACGACGCTCGCCTACATGCCCTGGAAGCGCGGCTATCGCATGACACTGCAGGGCGAGTTCGACGCCACCTTCCCTTACATCGAGACGGCGGAGCGCAAGACGCATTTCCTGTATTCCGACCCGATCTACGTGATCCGCGAGCGACCGGTCGTCGTGGCGGAGTCGGACGCGCGCTTCGCCAGCTTCGACGACCTGCGCGGCAAGGCGTACTGCCTGCCCCACGATTTCGCCACGGCGCCGAAGATCAAGGCCATGCGGGACTCCGGCCAGCTCAGGCAGGTGGAGGCCAGCGAGCTGGAGGTCTGCATGCGGGCGCTGGCGCGCGGGCGCGTCGACTTCGTGCCGCTGGCCCTGCCGATCGCCCGGCGCATGGCCACGCGCGTCTTCGGCACGCCCGACGCGATTCGCCTGAACCCGCTGGTCATCAAGCGCCACGAGCTGGCGATGATCTTTCCCAGGGGCGCGGACGCCGAGACCAAGGTCGCCACCTTCAACCAGGCCCTGGGGGCGCTGCGCGAGACCGGCGCCTACGACCGCATCGTGACGCGCCACCTGGGCCCCGCGCCGCCGCGCACCGCCGAGAGGTGACGCCCGCGCCGCGGTCTGCTAAGACCAGGGGCCATTGGACTTGACTCGCCGGCCGCACCCTTCGACAAGCTCAGGGTGAGGGATGTGTTTTCGGTTTTTCCTCATCCTGAGCCTGTCGAAGCCTCATCCTGAGGGCGGGCCTGTCGAAGCCTCATCCTGAGGGTGAGCCTGTCGAAGCCTCATCCTGAGGGTGAGCCTGTCGAAGCCTCATCCTGAGCTTGTCGAAGGATGGGGCCCTCATATGACACGGGGCCAGTTCTACATCCTTTGGTACAAGACCCGACAGATGAACATGCCAGCCGCCGATCCCTGCGAGGCCCTTTACGTGGCGCTCGACACCGCCGACTTCGCTCGGGCGGAAAGCCTGGCGCGGGCGCTGGCCGGCAGCGTGGGCGGCGTGAAACTCGGCAAGGAGTTCTTCACCGCGCACGGTCCCGAGGGCGCGCGCGCCGCCGCCGGCGGGCAGCCGCTGTTCCTCGACCTGAAGTTCCATGACATCCCGAACACCGTGGCCGGCGCCGTGCGGGCGGCGGTACGCCTGCATCCCGCGATGGTGAACGTCCACGCCTCCGGCGGCGCGGCGATGATGGCCGCCGCCGCGCGGGCCGCGCGCGAGGGGGCCGAGGACGCGGGTGTGCCACGGCCCCTGGTGCTGGCGGTCACCGTGCTGACCAGCCTCGACGACGCCGACCTGGAAGCCGTCGGGCAGCGCCCGCCGGTCCGGGACCAGGTGCGCCGCCTCGCCGCGCTCGCCGCCGAATCGGGCCTGGACGGCGTCGTCTGCTCGCCGCGCGAGATCGCGGTGCTGCGCCAGGACCTCGGCCCGGACTTCGCCCTGGTCGTGCCCGGCATCCGCCCCGCCTGGACGCCGCGGGACGATCAGAAGCGGGTCACGACGCCGGTCGAGGCGATCCAGGCCGGGGCCGACGTGCTCGTCATCGGCCGCCCGATCACCGGCGCGGCGGACCCGACCGCGGCGGCGCGCGCCGTCGCCGAGGAAATTCGCGAGGCCCGCTAGGCTCATGGCACCGCCACCCCCCGCGCCCCAGAGGCCTGGGCCCCTGTCCGTGGGCGCCACCGCACGGCAGGTGGTCGCCACCCTGCGCGGCCTGCTGGCCTACCTGCCGCGCGTGGCGCTGGCTCCGTTCACCCTCGCCTTCCTGGCCGAGGGCGCCACCCTCTATCTCGGCGGCACCGGCGCGCTGGGAGGCGCGAAGGGCGCGGTCAACCCGCTCATCGTCCTGGTCATGCCGCTGTTCGTGGTCGCCTACGTGGTGTTCCTGGTGGACTGGCACCGCCTGACGCTGCTGGGTCCCCGGCCGGAGACGACCGGCACCCGGCTGCGCGTCACCAGGCGCGACCTGCGGTTCTTCGGCAAGACCCTGATCGTCGGCATCCTGAGCAGCCTGATCGCCGCGGTGCCCACGGCCGTCTTCATGCCCGGCCTGCTGGCCATGGCGGGCGGCATGCTGCTGGTCATGCTGTTCGCCACGCTGGTGGCGGTCACGGCGATGCTGGCCCTGGGCCTGGTGCTGCCGGCCACGGCCGTGGACCGCGAGTACGGCATCGGCGACTCCTGGCGGGCGACCCGGACGGTGCTGCCGCAGCTCCTCGGCCTGGTGGCGGTCCTGGTCCTGCCCGCGCATCTGGTGGTCAGCGTGATCGGCGGGCTCTACGGGCTGGCCGTCGGCATGGGCGGATTGGTGGTCCCGCTGATCCTGCTGAGCCAGATGGCCCAGTTCGCCGAGCTGACCCTGATCGCCACGCTGCTCTCGGTCGTCTTCCGGCGGCGCAGCGGCGTCGACCTGAGCGTGTAGCGCCCGGCTTGCTTCGGGCCGCGGGGCGGGTTATCTGGCACGACGGCGGCACCGGCGGGAATGGGCATGAGCATCGACGTCAAGATCTGCGGCATCACCACCGCCGACGCCCTGGCGGCGGCGCGCGACGGCGGCGCGGCCTTTGCCGGCTTCATCTTCTACCCGCCCTCGCCGCGCTACGTGACCCCGGATACCGCCGGCGTCCTGGCCGGCGAGCGCGGGCCGCTGCGCGCCGTCGGCGTGGTCGTGGACCTGTCGGACGCCGAGCTGGACGCCCTGGTTCGGGCCGTGCCGCTGGACCTGCTGCAGCTTCACGGCCGCGAGACGCCCGCGCGGGTGGCCGAGGTGAAGGCCCGTTTCGGCCTGCCGGTGATGAAGTCCATCGCCATCGCGGGGGAGGCCGACGTGGCCCGCGCCGCCGCCTACGAGGATGCGGCCGACCGCCTGCTGTTCGACGCCAAGCCGCCGAAGGACCTGCCGGGCGCCCTGCCCGGCGGCAACGCCCTGGCCTTCGACTGGCGCCTGCTGGCCGGCCGCGACTGGCGGCGACCCTGGATGCTGTCGGGCGGGCTCGACGCGGACAACGTGGGCGAGGCCGTGCGAATTTCGGGCGCGCGCGCGGTCGACGTGTCCTCCGGCGTGGAGGCCCGGCCCGGCCTGAAGGACCCGGAGAAGATCCGCCGCTTCCTGGCGACGGCGCGCGCGCTGCCGCCCGCCGTCTGATGCGCCGGTGCGGGCCCATCCGCCCGTTGCCTGCGGCGGCGAATTCCGGCACATTCCGGCCTCCAGAGACGAGGATGACAGAGCGATGACCGCTGGCCCTTCAACCCCCGCCGGCTCCTCCAGCGTCGAGCGGCCGAACACCTATCGCGGCGGCCCGGACGCCTTCGGGCACTTCGGCATCTTCGGCGGCCGCTTCGTGGCCGAGACGCTGATGCCGCTGATCCTGGAGGTGGAGAAGGCCTACATCGCCGCCAAGGCGGACCCGGACTTTCGGCGCGAGCTGGACTACTACGCCGAGCACTACGTCGGCCGACCCAGTCCGCTGTACTTCGCCGAGCGCATCAGCGAGGCACTGGGCGGCGCCAAGGTCTACTTCAAGCGCGACGAGCTGAACCACACCGGCGCGCACAAGATCAACAACACCCTGGGGCAGATCCTGCTGGCCCGGCGCATGGGCA
Organism: uncultured Rhodovibrionaceae bacterium; assembly: GCA_964561005.1. Classification (GTDB taxonomy): domain Bacteria; phylum Pseudomonadota; class Alphaproteobacteria; order Kiloniellales; family Rhodovibrionaceae; genus CAZLNO01. The sequence continues at coordinate 14,352 of CAZLNO010000056.1, forward strand.
AGACCCGCATCATCGCCGAGACCGGCGCCGGCCAGCACGGCGTCGCCACGGCCACGGTCTGCGCGCGCTTCAACCTGCCCTGCGTGGTCTACATGGGCGCCACCGACATCGAGCGGCAGGCCGCCAACGTCTTCCGCATGAAGCTGCTGGGCGCCGAGGTCGTGCCCGTCAGCAGCGGCACCGGCACGCTGAAGGACGCGATGAACGAGGCGCTGCGCGACTGGGTCGCCAACGTCGAGGACACCTTCTACATCATCGGCACCGTCGCCGGCCCGCATCCCTACCCGGCGATGGTCCGCGACTTCCAGTCGGTGATCGGCGAGGAGGCGCGCCGCCAGGTCCAGGCCGCCGAGGGGCGGCTGCCGGACAGCCTGGTCGCCTGCATCGGCGGCGGGTCGAACGCGCTGGGGCTGTTCCATCCCTTCCTGGACGAGCCGGACGTGCGCATCATCGGCGTGGAGGCGGCCGGCCACGGCGTGGACAGTGGCGAGCACGCGGCCTCGCTGAACGGCGGCCGGCCGGGGGTGCTGCACGGCAACCGCACCTACCTGCTGCAGGACGACGACGGCCAGATCCTGGACGCCTACTCGATCTCCGCCGGGCTGGACTATCCGGGCATCGGGCCGGAGCACGCCTGGCTGCACGACACCGACCGGGTCGAGTACGTGGCCGTCACCGACGACGAGGCGCTGGAGGCCTTCCAGTTCTGCACCCGCAAGGAAGGCATCATCCCCGCGCTGGAGCCCGCGCACGCCCTGGCCCACGTCTGCAAGATCGCGCCCGAGCTGCCGCGCGACCACATCCTGGTGATGAACCTCTGCGGCCGCGGCGACAAGGACGTCGCCGCCGTCGCCCAGCGCCTGGGAGTCGAGCTTTGAGCGAGACGCCGAGCACCGCCCCCAGGACCGCCGCCGACCTCCTGGCCCAGCGCGGCGGCCTGCCGGAGGGCGAGCGCGCGCCCGATTCGGGCCGCATCCGCCGCCGCTTCGAGGATCTGCGCGCCGAAGGGCGGGGCGGGCTGGTCACCTTCGTCACCGCCGGCGACCCGGACCTGGAGACCTCGGCGGCGATCCTGGCGGGGTTGCCGGAGGCCGGGGCCGACGTGATCGAGCTGGGCATGCCCTTCTCCGACCCCATGGCCGACGGCCCGGCCATCCAGGCGGCCAGCCAGCGCGCGCTGAAGGCCGGGACGACGCTGCGCAAGACCCTGGCGATGGTCGAGGCCTTCCGCCGCCGGGACGACGCGACGCCGATCGTGCTGATGGGCTACTACAATCCGATCTACAGCTTCGGCGTGGACGCCTTCCTGGCCGAGGCGAAGCGGGTGGGGGTGGACGGCCTGATCGTCGTCGACCTGCCGCCGGAGGAGGACGCGGAGCTTTGCATCCCCGCCTTGCGCGCCGGGGTGAACTTCATCCGCCTGGCCACGCCGACCACCGACGACGCGCGCCTGCCGGCGGTGCTGGCGAACACCAGCGGCTTTCTCTACTACGTCTCCATCGCCGGCATCACCGGCACCCGCTCGGCGCAGGAGCAGGACGTGGCCACCGCCGTGGCGCGGCTGCGCCGGCACACCGCGCTGCCCATCGGCGTGGGCTTCGGCATCAAGACGCCGGAGCAGGCCGCCCGCATCGCCGCCACGGCCGACGCGGCGGTGGTGGGCTCGGCGCTGGTCGGCACCGTCGCCGAGCACCTGGACCAGTCGGGCCGCGCGACTCCGGCCTGCGCCGGGGCGGTGCTGGACCTGGTGCGGCGCCTGGCCGGCGGGGTGCGGCAGGGACGAGCGGGAGGCGCGGCATGAGCTGGATTTCCAACTACGTGCGCCCGAAGATCCGGGCGCTGGTCACCCGCCAGGACATCCCCGACAACCTGTGGGAGAAGTGCCCGAGCTGCGGGCAGATGATCTTCCACCGCGAGCTGGCGAACAACCTGCGCGTCTGCACGCACTGCGGCCACCACCTGCGCATCGCCGCGCGCAGGCGTTTGGAGCTGCTGTTCGACGAGGGCCAGTACAGCACGCTCGAGCTGCCGGAGACGGTGCAGGACCCCCTGCGCTTCCGCGACCGCAAGCGCTATTCCGAGCGCCTGCGCGAGGCCCGCGCCAAGACCGAGGAGCAGGAGGCGATCATCGTCGCCCAGGGGCGCATCGGCGGACGGCCGATCGTCGTCGCGGCCTTCAACTTCGAGTTCCTGGGCGGCTCCATGGGCGCGGCCGTGGGCGAGGGCCTGGTCACCGCCGCGCGCGAGGCGGTGAAGCGCAAGGCGCCGCTGCTCGTCATCCCCGCCTCCGGCGGCGCGCGCATGCAGGAGGGCATCCTGTCGCTGATGCAGATGCCGCGCACCACGATCGCCGTGGACATGGTGAAGGAGGCCGGGCTGCCGTACATCACGCTGCTGACCGACCCCACCACCGGCGGGGTCAGCGCCTCCTTCGCGATGCTGGGCGACATCGCCCTGGCCGAGCCGGGCGCGGTCATCGGCTTCGCCGGCGCGCGCGTCATCGAGGAGACCATCCGCGAGAAGCTGCCGGAGGGCTTCCAGCGCGCCGAGTACCTGCTGGAGCACGGCATGCTGGACATGGTGGTCGACCGCCGCGAGCTGCGCCGGAAGCTGATCACGCTGACCGACCTGCTGTGCCGCCCAAACCCGGACTCTGGCATTATCTCCCTGCCCGCCGAGGCCCTTCCCCTGCCCGGCGCGCCGCGCGTGGAGGAGGCCGGGCAACGGGCCGTGGAGTACGATCAGGCGGCGGAGTAAGGGGCGCCGTCAAGAAACGTTCCGGTCTCGGGCTCGCGCGGGGCGCGGGCTCCCGTCCGCGCCCCGAACGTTTGAGGAGCCGTGCGCGAGAAAACGTTCCGGTCGGGGCCGGAGACCCCGACCGGCGGAGGTTCGGACCTTGCGGGGCGCGGGCTCCCGTCCGCGCCCCGAACGTTTGAGGAGCCGTGCGCGAGGGAAAACGTTCCGGTCGGGGACAGGAGCCCCCGACCGGCTGAAGGAAGGCGAAGATGCACCCGACCGACTTCCCCCACACCGACGTCGTCCTCACGCGCCTGATGGGGCTGCATCCCAAGATCATCGACCTGTCGCTGGACCGGGTGTGGCGGCTGCTGGACCGGCTGGGCCACCCCGAGCAGGCGCTGCCGCCGGTGGTGCATGTCGCCGGGACCAACGGCAAGGGCTCGCTGATCGCCTTCCTGGACGCCATGCTGACGGCGGCGGGCTGGCGGGTGCACGCCTACACCTCGCCGCACCTGGTACGCTTTCACGAGCGCATCCGCCTGAACGGCGAGCCGATCCCCGAGCCGGACCTCCTGGCGTTGCTGGAGGAGGCGGAGGCGGCGAACGGCGGGGCGCCGATCACCTTTTTCGAGATCACCACCTGCGCCGCCTTCCTCGCCTTCGCCCGGCGGCCGGCCGACGTGCTGCTGCTGGAGACCGGGCTGGGCGGGCGCCTGGACGCGACCAACGTCATCGACCGGCCGGCGCTCACCGCCATCACGCCGGTGTCGATGGACCACATGCAGTACCTCGGCAACGACCTGGCGACCATCGCCGGGGAGAAGGCCGGCATCCTGAAGCCCGGCGTCCCGGCCGTGGCGGCGCCGCAGCACCCGGCCGCCGAGGCGGTGATTCGCTGCCGCGCCGAGGCGCTGGGCGCGCCGCTGTCGCTGGGCGGGCGCGACTGGCAAGTGACGCCGGAGCCGGAGCAGGGCGGCTTCCGCTTTCGCACGGTGGACGGCGAGGAACGTCGCTATCCTCTGCCCCGGCTGCTCGGCCCCTACCAGGTCGACAACGCGGCCACGGCGATCGCCTGCGCCGCCAGGCTGCCGGATTTCGCCGTCGACGACGCCGCGATCCGCGCCGGGCTGGATCGGGCGCGCTGGCCGGGGCGGCTGCAGCGGCTGCGCGAGGGGCCGCTGGTGGACGCGCTGCCCGCGGGCTGGGAGCTGTGGCTGGACGGCGGCCACAACGTGGCGGCGGGCGCCGCGCTGGGCGCGGCCATCGACGCCTGGGCCGCCGGCGACGACCCGCGCCGGCCGCTGCACCTGGTCTTCGGCATGCTGAACACGAAGGCGCCCACCGACTTCCTGCGGCCCCTCGTCGCCCGCGCCGACAGCCTGACCGCCGTCGCCATCCCCGAGGAGCCGGCCACGCTGTCGGCCGAGGAGGCCGCCGGCTTCGCGCGGCGGGCCGGGGCGCGGCAGGTGCACACGGCCGCCGATGCCGGGGCGGCGCTGAGCCGGCTCGCGGAAGCGGCCGGGTCGGACGCGCCGCCGGGGCGGGTCATGATCTGCGGGTCCCTGTACCTTGCCGGAAAGGTTCTGCGCGCCAATCGCTAAAGGTCTCGCCCGCGCGGCGCGGCGCGGCCAGATCGGGCTCCACCATCGCCAGGAAGGGCACGACATCGCTCGACGTGGTCGCCCCCCGCCGTTTCGAAGCTGCCGTCTTGGCCGGGTGCCGCGCCGGCAGTTCCATCACCGGGCTGCCTCGGGCCTCCTCGGCACGGATGACCACCTGCAGCGAACTGTAGGCCTCGAGCTGGCCGAGGGCGTCGAGGATCGGGCGGATGCGCAGGCGGTTCCAGAACGGCCAGCCGTTCTTGCGGTAGTTCAGAATGTCCAGATCGATCGTCAGCAGGTTCTGCAGCGCATAGCGGATCGCCATGACGCTGACGGGGTCGGTCCCGGCCCCTTGGAGAAAGCGCGGATTGCGGCCCAGCACCTCGTGCCGTCGGTAACCGGTCTGGCGCAGGAACGCATTGTTGGCGAAGACCACCGGATTGTCGGGCTGATAGGGATTGGTCAACAGGACCGCCCGCTCCCATCGTGGGTCGTTTGCCTGGGCGCAGATGTCTTTCAGGCTCATGCGCAATTCCGGCACGCCCGTGCCGCCCCACTTGCTGTCGCCCCGGCCGGCCCGCAACGGCTCGGGGTTCATGGACGCCCGCCTTGCTCACTAAACACTTCTAATGATTAATATTCGGTTAATTTCCATGTCGCTCTCAGTATCCAGTATGCTTTTTGTCGGCCATCGCGGACGCACAGAAAGCACACGACGCTCTCCGACCCGAAAGAATCCTCTGACCTGCGAGTTCAACACAAACAGTTCGGGTGGGAACTAGATTATATCTCCTTGATTCCGGAACACCATTTCGCACTTACTTTTTATAAGGAATTACACCAGCGGCAATAACTTTTGACCCGTCGTCCCGTGCGCACCGCGGCACGCAGTGATGCGGCGCGGACACGGGACCTCGTGCCACGCGGCAGCCAGATCCCGGACCGGCGAAGCAGCACGGGCGTGCTGCATCGCATTCGGGATGGCGGGCCAATACAAACCGCCGCTGGTATTATTTCATCGGTAGACCCGCGCCAATCGGTCTGGGCCTTTAGCGGCCGCCCGGCCGGCGTGTTTTCATGAGGAGTCCGGCCGCCGTTTACAACGGACCCGGCGTCTTCCACAATCGGCGCGGCCGCCAGGTACGGACCCGGGCCATCTTCATGGCGCCGAGGAAGGATCCCGCCACGTCATGCGATATGCCCTGAACCCCCATCTGGCCGCGGTCGCGCCGCCGCCGGTCGCCGAGGCGCACGCCTGGGCCCGCGCGCTGCCAGAGGGTGGCCGCGCGCTGCTGGACCTGGCGCAGGCGGTGCCCAGCCAGCCGCCCGATCCGGATCTGCGCGCGCATCTGGCCGAGGTCCTGCGCCGCGGCGACAGCCATTTCTACACCGAGATTCTGGGCAGGTCGGCGCTGCGCCGCGCGCTCGCGCGGCACATGTCCGACGTCTACGGCGGCCGCATCGCCACCGCGCAGACCGCGATCACCGCCGGCTGCAACCAGGCCTTCTGCCTTGCCACCGCCGCCCTGGCCGCGCCCGGCGACGAGGTCATCCTGCCGCTGCCCTATTACTTCAACCATCAGATGTGGCTGGAGATGCAGGGCATCCGCCCGGTCCACCTGCCCTACGCGCCGGCGCGGGGCGGCGTGCCCGACCCGGAGGCGGCGGCGGCGCGCGTCACCCCGCGCACCCGCGCCATCGTGCTGGTGACGCCGAACAATCCCACCGGCGCGATCTATCCCCCGGCGGTCATCGACGCCTTCTTCGAGCTGGCGCGCGAGCGCGGCATCGCCCTGATCCTGGATGAGACCTACAAGGATTTCCTGCCCGAGCCGGTCGCGCCGCACGGGCTGTTCGCCCGCGACGACTGGGCCGAGACGCTGATCCAGCTCTACAGCTTCTCCAAGGCCTACAGCCTGACCGGCCACCGGGTCGGCTCGATCGTGGCCTCGGCGGACTTCCTGGACGCCGTGGTCAAGATGGCGGACTGCGTCGCCATCTGTCCGCCCGCCCCCGGCCAGGAGGCCGCACTCTACGGCCTCACCAATCTCGCGGAGTGGCGCGAGGCGAACCGCCGCGCGATGGCCGGGCGGGTGGCCAGCCTGCGCCGCGCCTTCCAGAGCGAGGGCCTGCGCTACGAACTGGTCAGCGCCGGGGCCTACTTCGCCTATGTCCGCCATCCCTTCGCCGGCCAGTCCAGCACGGCCGTGGCCCGGCGGCTGGTGGCCGAGCAGCAGGTGCTGGCATTGCCGGGAGAGATGTTCGGGCCGGAGCAGGAAGGTTATCTGCGCCTCGCCTTCGCCAACCTGGAGGCGACGGCCTTCCCCGAGCTGGTCGAACGGCTGATCGCCAGCCAGGAGACGGCAACGAGCCCTTGACGAAAAAACCCCCGCCGGCGGGGGGAACCGGCGGGGAGGGGGGCTCGAAGAGGAGTCGAGAAGGAGGGATCGACAGGGCGGACCGGACGGGTCACCCGGTTCGCCGGCGGCTCAGCGGTTGCCGCCCTTGGGCTGCACCTCGGCGTGGGACGGCACCGCCGCGACCTGGCTGCCGGAGCCGGCCAGGGTGCGGCCGTAGTGGCCGATCCGGCTGTCCGCCTTGCCGCGCGCGACCTCCTGGCTGACCACCGTGGCGGCGAAGCTTGGCGTCTCGTCCTGGCCGAAGGTCTTCTCCGAGGCCGAGGCCAGCGAGGCGGTGCCCAGGGCCGCGGCGGCGGCCACCGTGAGGGCGGCGATGCGTGTCGACAGGGTCTTCATGGCTGCGTCTCCTTGATGAAAGTCGATGTCCGCTGTGGCGTCGTCGTGAATTCCGGCGTTGCGCGCGGCCGGTTACTTGCCGTAGGCCTTGCCGTTGGGCAGCTCGGCAAGCTGGCTGAAGCCGGCCTGCACCTTGCCGTGGTTGCCGACGCGGGTATTCTGTTCGCCGCGCGTCACGTCCTGGCTGTCGACGCTGGCCGCGACCTGGGGCGGCGGCACGTCGCCGTAAGTCTTCTCGGAGGCCGAGGCCGTGGCGGCGGCGATGCCGAGGCTGGCGGCCGTGACGGCGATGGCGGTGGCGATACGCAGTGCGGGGTTCCTCATGGTTCCGTCCTCCTGTTGGCTGCTGTCCTTGACCGGGGCTCCATCGCCCCGTCGTCTGCCCATGAAGGTAAGCCCGCAGCGCCGGAACCCAGGTGATCTCCGTCACACCGCGCGCGGGGCCTGCTTTGTCCCCGCATCCCCCACGAAAACGGAGGCTTGGCGATGACGCCGACATCGGGAGAGATGACCCTGGCCAGCGCCGCCGCGGCGCTGCGCGCGGGCGAGATCCACGCCGCCGATCTGGCCGAGGCGGCCGCCGCCGCGCACGACCCCGAACTCGGCGCCTATGCGGTGTGGCGGCCGGAGGAGCTGCGCAGCCAGGCCATGGCCGCCGACGCCGCCTTCGCGGTCGGCGCCGACCTGGGCCCGCTGCAGGGCATCCCGGTCTCCGTGAAGGACATCTACGGGCTGGGCGGCTGGCCGACCCACGCCGGCACGCCGCGCGAGCTGCCCGAGGCCTGGCGGCGCGACGGGCCGCTGGTGGCGCGGGCGCGGCGGCAGCTCGCGGCCTTCACCGGCAAGACCGTCACCGTGGAGTTCGCCTTCAGCGGCCTGGGCACCAACCCGCACTGGGGCAGTCCGCGCAATCCCTGGGACCGCGAGCGGGTCGCCGGCGGCTCCAGCGCCGGCGCCGGGGTCAGCCTGGCCGAGGGCACGGCGCTGCTGGCCTTCGGCAGCGACACCGCCGGCTCGGTGCGCGTGCCGGCCAGCATGACCGGCCATGTCGGGCTGAAGACCACCTTCGGCCGCTGGCCCGTGGCGGGCATCGTGCCGCTGAGCCCCAGCCTGGACACCGCCGGCATCCTGGCCCGCAGCGTCGCCGACGTGGCGCTGGGCTTCGCCGCGCTGGACGCGCCGGAGGCGCGCCATGCCCCGCCGCCGGCGCCGGAGGCGGACCTGGGCGGCCTGCGCATCGGCCTTCCCGAGGAGGTGGTCTGGGACGACTGCGACCCCGGCGTCGCCGAGGGCGTCCGCGCGGCCCTGGCGGAGCTGGAGCCCCTGGGCGCGCGGCTGGAGTCCTTCGCGTTCCCTGAAGCGCGGGGCGCCAGCGAGGTGTTCCGCGAAGGCGGCCTGGCGGGCGCCGAGCTGCACGCCTTCCTCAGCCATGCGCTGCCGGACTGGCTGGAGACCCTGGACCCCAACGTCCGCGGCCGCATGGACGCGGTGGAAAGCCTGCCCGCCACGACCTACCTGCAGCGCAAGCACCGCCTGGCCGAGCTGACGGCGCTTGCGGACGCGCGGCTCAAGACGGTCGACGTGCTCGCCACGCCCACGCTCTGCCTGACGCCCCCGCGCTTCGAGGCGGTCGCCACCGCCGAGGGCTTCCGCGCCCACAACGGCCGCGCCCTGCGCAACACCTGGATCGGCAATGCCTTGGGCCTCTGCGCCTTGACCCTGCCGGTGGCGCTGGACGGCGCAGGCATGCCGGTCGGGTTGCAGCTCCTGGCGCGCGGCGGCCAGGACGCCCGCCTGCTCGACATCGCCCTGCGGATCGAGCGGGCGCTGGGCGCCCCCGCCCAGCGCATCGGCGCGCCGCCGCGCTGATTTTGACCCGTCCAGCACGGCGGCCGCAGCGGCGAGGCCGCTCCGCCCGGTTTTCCCCGTGCCGCGCGTCTGCTATGCGGGAGCAACCAGCGGAGCAACCAGCGCAGGAAACGAAACAACGGGCTGAGTAGCGCATGCAGGGACCCATCGTCATTCTCACCGGCGCCGGCGTCAGCCGGGAGAGCGGCCTGCACACCTTCCGCGACGCCGACGGCATCTGGTCGAAGGTGCGCATCGAGGACGTGGCGACGCCCGAGGCCTTCGACCGCGACCCGGCGCGGGTCCACGAGTTCTACAACGCCCGCCGGCGCCAGCTCCTGACCGGGGACGTGCGGCCCAACCCGGCGCATGAAGCGCTCGCGCGGCTGGAGAAGGAGTGGCCCGACGAGGTGCTGCTGGTCACCCAGAACATCGACGACCTGCACGAGGGCGCCGGTCAGCGCAACCTGATCCACATGCACGGCGAGTTGCTGAAGGTGCGCTGCGAGGGCTGCGGCGCCGTCCATGCCTGGCGCGAGGACGTCACCGTCGAGACCCCCTGCCCCGCCTGCGGACACGCCGGCGGACTGCGGCCGCACGTCGTCTGGTTCGGCGAGATGCCCTTCGAGATGGACCGCATCCAGGCGGCGCTGGCGGACTGCGGCCTGTTCCTCTCCGTCGGGACCAGCGGCACCGTCTACCCCGCCGCCGGCTTCGTGGAGATCGCGCGCAGCTTCGGCGCGGCCCACACCATCGAGGTCAACCTGGAGCCCTCGGCCGGCGCCAGCCTGTTCCACGAAACCATCTACGGCCAGGCGGGCGAGGAGGTGCCGGCGCTGGTCGACCGCCTGCTGCGCCGCCGCGCGCCCGGCTGAGGCGGGCGGCGGAGTGGGGCATGGCGGGCGAAAGCCTTGAGAAGGTGCTGCGCGAGGCGCGGGCCTGCCGGGTCTGCGCGCCGCATCTGCCGCTCGGCCCGCGTCCGGTGCTGCGCGCCGCCGCCGGCGCCCGCGTCCTGATCGTGGGCCAGGCGCCGGGCACCCGGGTGCACCATACCGGCATCCCGTGGAACGATCCCTCGGGCGACCGGCTGCGGCAGTGGCTGGCGGTCGAGCGCAAGACCTTCTACGACGTGACGCGCATCGCCATCGCGCCGGTCGGCTTCTGCTACCCCGGCCGCGACCCGCGCGGCGGCGACCTGCCGCCCCGGCCGGAGTGCGCGCCGCTGTGGCAGCCCCGGCTGCTCGCCGCCCTGCCCCGGCTGGAGCTGATCCTGCTGGTCGGCGGCCACGCCCAGGCGTACTACCTGGGCAAGACGCGCAAGGCCAGCATGACCGAGACCGTCGCGGCCTTCCGCGACTGCCTGCCGCGTCACTTTCCGCTGCCCCACCCCTCCTGGCGCAACACCGCCTGGCTGAAGCGCAACGCCTGGTTCGAGACCGAGCTGCTGCCCGAACTGCGCGCGCGGGTGCACGCGCTGCTGGCCTAATCCGGCGTTGCGGCGCCGGCCGCTTCCCGCTGCAACAGCGCCTTCTTGCGCCGGACGCCCCAGCGATAGCCGCCCATGCCGCCGTCGCCGCGCAGCGCGCGGTGGCAGGGAATCAGCAGCGCCACCGGGTTGCGGGCGCAGGCGCTGCCGACGGCGCGCTGCGCCTTGGGCAGGCCCAGCGCCTCGGCCAGCTCCTTGTAGCTGCGGGTCTCGCCGTGGGGAATCGCCATCAGGCCCTGCCAGACGCGGCGCTGGAAGGCGGTGGCGCGGATGTCCAGCGGCAGGTCGACGTGCGGCGTCCGCCCCTTCAGGTAGTCCAGCAGGGCGTCGACCGCCGGCGCGATGGCCTCGTCGTCGCGGCCCAGCGCGTCGGCGCGCGGGAACTCCCGGCGTAGCGCCTCTTCCAGCTCGTCCCCGCTGTCCCCCAGGGCCACGAAGCACACGCCCTTTTCCGTCGCCGCCACCAGCAGCCGGCCCAGCGGCGACTCGACGATTCCGTAGGCGATGCGCGCGCCCTGGCCGCCCCGGGCGTAGCTGGCCGGGGTCATGCCCAGGCGGCCGTAGGCGTCCTCGTAGACCCGGCTGGCAGAGCCGTAGCCGGCGCCGTAGGTCGCGGAGGCCACCGATTCGCCCTGCCGCAGCTCGGCCCGGAAGCGGGCGTCGCGGCGGGCGTCGGCGTAGTCGCGCGGGCTGACGCCGGTGGCGCGCTTGAACACCCGCTGCAGGTGCCAGGGACTGACGTCCAGGCGCTCGGCCAGTTCGCCGAGCGTGGGCCGCGTGCCCTCGGCCTCGGCGTCGTCCAGGAGGGCGCAGGCGCGGCGCACCAGGTCCAG